>DFFD01000076.1:19301-55586 GCA_002369495.1 Lachnospiraceae bacterium UBA3785
GTGTTCAGCTTGAAGAGGCCGAGCGGAGCGCCACTGTACTCGACGAGCGGGCCTTCGCAGATCTCGGTCTCCGCCTCGGCGACGTCGAACGGCTGCGTACCGACTTCCGCCGGGACGACCAGCAGCATCGCGATCGCGGCCGGGATCATCGACCATTTGAAGAGAAGGCTGCCGTTGGCTGCCTGCCAGGCTGCAATCGTCTCCATGGAGAAGGCCAGGTTTGCGCCGCCGACTTTCCGCGCGACCGCCAGGAGCACCAGGACGAACGGGAGCTCGTAGGCCATCATCGTGACCATCTCACGAGAGATGCCGATGCCCGCGTAGGGGGAACCCGAGGAGGAACCGCCCACGATGAGCGCGACGCCCGGGATCGTGATCAGGTAGAGGATGACGACGAGGTCCGCGCTGCCGGAGACGGCGACGAAGCCGCCGACCGGGATGAAGAGCATGATCATCGCAAGGCTCACAAAGCCGACGACCGGAGCCCCGAGGTAGACGGCCTTGTTGGCCGCGTGCGGGATGATCGTCTCCTTGCCCATGAGCTTCAGGAAATCATAGAGCGGCTGGCGGAGCGGCGGTCCGATGCGGTGCTGCATCCTCGCGAGCACCTTGCGGTCCACGCCGGCGAGCCAGAGACCCACCGCGGAGGTGAACAGCGCACCCGGGAAGATCAGGACGAAGACAAGAAGCAGTATGATACTCAGTACATTAAACATATTCTTCTTCCCTCCTTACCGCATGCAGATGAAGATGACGAGAATAATGATTGCCGCGCCGATGACGATATAGGAAGCGTAATCGGTGACGATGCCGGAGTGAAGGCCCTGCATGATCCTGTAGTAGCCCTTCCAGTCGGTCTTGAAGCCCCAGAAGAGATCGGAGCCGCCGACCTGCGAGAACTCCTCCTGTTCGCCGGAGAAGAAGGTCGCGTACTTCGGATCGTAGCCTTCACCGCCCTCGAGCATCCGGCCGCGGGTCGATTTGCTCGTCGCCATGAAAATGTAAACACCCAGGAAAATGACCACGAACAGCAGCAGCCACACGATCGGGTTCCAGAAGCTGAAGCTCGCCGGGACCGACTCGATGTCCGTGACGCCGGCCGCTGCCGAGTAGCTTGCGCCGGTCATCCTGTCGTTCATCATCATGTCGATGTAATTCCTGACGCTGAGCGCCGCCTGCGCAGCCGGAGCCAGCAGGAAACGGTAGACCACGTTGTAGAAGACGCCGGTCAGGACGCAGAGGACCGCCATGATGATCATCGGGATGCGCATCGAGAGCGGGACTTCCTTAACGTCCGTGTGCTCCGGGTTGGCCTGGCCGAAGAAGACCGCCTGGGTGACCTTGATGAAGGAGGCCAGCGTCATGACGGAGACGATCAGGGCCGTGACCGTGGCGGCCGCGAAGATGATATTTCCGGACTGTACCGCCCTGGTGTAGATCGCCTGGTAGATCATCCATTTGGAGGCGAAGCCGTTGAACGGCGGCAGGCCCGAGATGGAGAAGGCGCCGACGAGGAAGCAGACCGTCGTGACGGGCATTTTCTTCGAGAGACCGCCCAGCTTGTCAAGGTTGGTCGTGCCGGTGGCGGTGAGGACCGCGCCGGCGGTCAGGAAGAGCAGGCCCTTGAAGAGGGTGTGGTTCATCGCGTGGAAGAGGCCTGCGTTGAGGCCGAGCGCCGTCCCGAGGCCGATCGCCGTGATGACGTAGCCGATCTGGGAGATCGAGTGGAACGCGAGCAGACGCTTGAACTCATGCTGCGTGAGCGCCATCGTGACGCCGATGAACATCGTGACCGCGCCGAAGACGACCAGCAGGATCTGCAGGGAGCTTCTGTCCATCGCGCGGAAGACCACATAGACCATCCGGATGATGCCGTAGACACCGGCCTTGTTGACCATGCCGGAGAAGATCATCGAGATGGAGGTCGGAGCCGCCGTGTAGGCGTCCGCCGCCGGGGTGTGGAACGGAACGATGTAGCTCTTGACGGCGAGACCCGAGAGGATCAGGCCGAAGGCCATGAGCGTCGTGAGGTTGAACTGTCCGCCGATGATCGCGGAGATCTGCGCCATGTTCAGCGTGTGGCACACGCGGTAGATGAGCGCGACGCCCGCCAGCGTCATGGAGGAGCCGATGGAGCCCAGGACCAGGTACTTGAAGGCCGCCTCGAGGGCGATCGCCTGCCTGTTCCGGAACGCGGTCAGCGCGACCGACGCGAAGGTCATGATCTCGATCATGATGAACATATTGAAGAGGTCGCCCGTGAGGACGAGGCCCAGGACCGATGCGGAGAGCATCAGGTAGAGGGTGTAGTAGTGCATTTTATTTTCGTCGTTCTTAAGGTAGCCGAGCGAATAGACGCCGGACAGCCAGAACGTCGTGACGACGAGGAGGGCGAAGAAGAGACCCAGCGCATCCACCTCGTAGCCGATGCCGATGGCGTAGCCGTTCACCGGCTCCCAGTTGCCCATCCAGTAGGAAATGATCTGTCCGTCGATCATGACAGGCTTGATCAGCGCATAGATCAGGATCAGAGAGATCGTCGCCGTAATGATGGCGATGCCGTCCCTTATGACCGGGCTTATGCGGCCGAAAATAGCCACCAGGAAAGCCCCGAGGAACAGCAGCATCACGGCCATGACCGGAAAATGCTGTATCATCCGTTTAACCTCCTAATTTCATCTGCGTCGACAGATTTGTACTTGCGATTGATCATGATGACGAGAGCCAGCGCCATGGCGTCCACGCAGGCGCCGATAACGATGCTGGTCAGGGTCAGGGCCTGCGGGACCGGATCCACGAAGAAATTAGGGGCAACGCCGTTTAAGAGGTCAGCCATGTAGTAGACCGGAGCGGTTCCGCCCGGGTTGAAGCCGATGCTGACGATGAGCAGGTTGATGCCGTAGTCCGTGATCCCGAGTCCGAGGACGATCTTGATCAGGTTCTTTTTGGTGCAGACCGTGTAGAGGCCGAGGACGATCAGGAAGACCGACGCGATATAATTGACTATGATCATTGTTCGTCCTCCTTCTTTTCCGCTTTCTTTGCCTCCTCCACCGGAGCCAGGAAGCCCAGCATGAGGATAAGGAGGAAGCCGACGCCGGTCATGACGTTGTAGCCGACCGCGTAGTCCATGAGGCCGATCGTGCCGTCATGGACAAAGCCTGTGAGCCAGCCGTTCGCGTAAAATACATTGCGGCAGAAATTCGCTCCGAAAATAAGACCCGCGAAGCCGAGCAGCGCGTAGATCGTCGTCGCGCAGGCCTCGTTGATCCGGAGGATCTCCGGGTTAATGGACTTTTTCGTCACATCGTAGCCGTAGCCGAGATACAGAAGGAGCACGGCCGCCGCACCCAGGACGCCGCCCTGGAAGCCGCCGCCGACCGGGGCCGTCAGGATGACATAGAGGGCAAACACCAGAGAGAAGGGAAGGAAGGTGTCCGCGCCGCATTTGATGATGATGCTTTTTTCCTTTATTCCGTCTTTGAATTTCATGCCGCGTCTTCCTCCTTCTTTTCATTTTTCACCTTGCTTAAGATGACGAAGGAGCCGACCACCGACGTGATCAGGATGAACGACTCGCCGAGCGTGTCAAATCCACGGAAATCGAAGACGACCGCGGCGACGTTGTTCTCCGCGCCGGTGCGCTCGAGGTTCTGGGCGATGATGATGTCGGCCACGCCGTCCGCGCCGGTCACATCGTAGTTCGTCGGATCCTCCTCCAGGGCGACGACGTCAAGATGTCCGTCGTAGGCGTCCGGAATGTTGTTGAACGCGTAGTTGGCGGCGTAGATGCCCGTGACCAGGATCACGCCGAGAGCGAGCAGGGTAAGAACTCTTTTCATTTCTCTTCCTCCTCCTTAGGTGTCGTCAGCTTCACGGCGATGATGAAGATGGCCGTGGAGAGGACCGCCCCGACGGACGCCTCGGAGATCGCGACGTCAGGCGCCTGCAGCAGCATGAACTCGAGGGCGGTGAAGCCGCCGGTGATGCCGAGGGCGATGACCGATGACAGAGGCTTTTTGAAGGCGACCGCACAGACTGCCGAGATGACAATGCCGAGAATAACCAGAGTATTTAAAAGGAACATGATATTCATTTGTCTTCCACCAGATCCTCTCCGTACTTATCGCACTTCATTTCCTTCTTCGGGCGAACGCCGTGCCTGTACGCGCCGCGGCAGATCGCGTGTCCGGAGATCGGGTTCGTAATAATGTAGAAAACGCCGAGGACCAGAAGCTTCACGACCATCTCCGGCTCATGAAGGCCGAAGGCCGCGTAGACAACGCCCCCGAGGATCACACCGAGAACGCCCATCGTCGCGATGTTGGTCGAGGACTGCATTCTCGTAAACGCATCAGGCATTCTCAGCATGCCGACCACGCCGGCAAATGCAAAGAAAATGCTGATGACGATCAGGATATCCACCACAATTCTCATAGTCTTCCCTCCAGATAACGGGCCACAAGCGTGGATCCCACGAAGCCCAGCACCGCGGTGATGAGGGCGATGTCAAGGAAGATGCTCCGCCCGCTCGCGAGCGCGAACAGGATGAGGGCCATGTCGGCCAGGATGTCGATGCTGTCCGCAGCGACCGCCCTGTCGGCCACGCTCGGTCCGATAATGACGCGGATGAGGAGGCAGAGGGCCAGGACGATAAAACAGACGGCGAAGAACAGTAATTCACTCATCAGTCGAAAATCCTCCTTACTCCTTTTTCCAGTGTTCCCTTGATCATATCGCCGGCAGCCTTCGGATCCTCGGCCGCGACGTCGATCCAGTGGATATAGTAAAATGTCTGTTTCTTTGTCCTGACGGGGACCGCCTCCGCGGCGTCCTCCTCCGTCTCGCCTTCAAGCAGCTCAACCGGAGCTTCCTCCACCGGGACTTCCTCCTCGACGATGTCCATCGTGATCGTGCCCGGGGTCAGGGTGATCGAGTTGGCCAGCATGGCCTCCCCGTACTCGGACTTGAGGTCGACCGGGACCTTCACGATGCCGGGATTGATGGGCAGCGCCGGATTCAGCGCGCGGAGCGCCACGTCGAGATTCGCCTTGAAGAGCTCGACCGGGAAAATGCAGATGCAGTAGTAAAGCAGCTGCACGAACCTGGCCGGATTCCAGAGATAAAACGCATCCTTATGGATGAAGAATCTCGCGGAAAAAAGGCCGACAAAAATGCTGACGATCAGTCCGACGATCAGGTTGCGGACGTCAGGCGCGCCTTTTATGAGTGCGACGAGCCCTCCGGATATCAGCAGCCAGAAAATATAGCAGATGAGGGCTGTCGATATCACGGCGGGTATGCTTGCTTTTTTCACTGAATTCACCTCCTTAGTGTTTTCATTTTTCTATTCTGCCTCGATCGTGTCCACGTAATACTCGCGGCCGGATTCGATCCGGAAATCCGCGCTTTCGCAGGCCGGGCAGCGGTAGCGCCTCTTCGGCAGCTCGCCCGCGTAGCCGCAGCTTCGGCAGCGGATCCGGACGGGGATCTTCTCGATCTCGATCCTGGCGCCTTCCGCGATCGTCCCTTTCGCCGCCACGGCGAAATACTCGTGGATGCAGGACGGAACCACCCCGGAGAGCTCGCCGATCTTTAGACGGATCGCGAGAATCCTCTCCGCGTTGTGCTCTTTCGCCGCGGGCACGACCGCGTTCAGGATACCTTCAACGATGACCAGCTCGTGCATATCAGCGGTCCATGCAGGAGAAGCAGGGGTCGATGCTGGCGATGATGAGGCCGGCGTCCGCGACGGAGTTGCCTCTCAGCATCGTCGGGATCGTCGGAGCATTCTTGAAGGTCGGAACGTGGATGCTCACGCGCTCATTTTTCTCCGTGCCGTTGGTGACGACCTTGTAGGAGAGCTGGCCGCGCGGGGCCTCGTGGCGGAACATATACTCGCCGGGCTTGATCGTCGGGATCTTGTTGCCCCGGTTGATCGGGCCTGCCGGCAGGTTCGCGAGCGCCTGGCGGATGATCTTGATGCTCTCAAAATTCTCGAGGACACGGACGACCACGCGGGCGAAGACGTCGCCGCTCTCCCAGGTGCACATTTTAAAATCAAAATCGCTGTAGCTCGAGTACGGAGCGTCAATGCGGACGTCGGTCGGCACGTTCGAAGCTCTCGCATGCGGGCCGATCGCGCCGATGCGGATCGCATCCTCGGTTGTCAGGACGCCGACGCCCTGGGTGCGGAGCGCGACCGTCTTGTCCGAGAGAAGGAAATCAGCCAGGCGCTTGTTGGACTCTTCGATCTTGTCGAGCATCTCGAGCGTCTTCTGGGCCTGCTCCAGCGTGATGTCGCGGCGGGCTCCGCCGTAGGTGACCATGCCGTAGTTGACGCGGTTGCCGGTTAAGAGCTCCAGGATGTCCATGATGGCTTCGCGGTCATCCCAGGAGTGCATGAACAGGCTGTCATGGCCGATGATGTGCAGCGCGATGCCGAGCCAGAGATAATGCGAGTGCAGCCTCTCAAGCTCCGCGATAATCACGCGGATGTACTCGCCTCGCTTCGGCACCTTCACCTTGCCGATGCTCTCCAGCGCCAGCGCGTAGCAGAGCGCGTGGGAGTGCGAGCAGATGCCGCAGACGCGCTCCACCAGGACCATGGTCTGGATGAAGTTCATGTCCTGGGCCAGCTTCTCGATGCCGCGGTGGTTGTAGCCGATGAATACCTCGGCGTCAGTGATCTGCTCGCCGTCCGTGATGAGACGGGCGTGGACCGGCTCCTCCAGCGACGGATGGTAGGGTCCGATGGGAACAATGTAACTCACGTCTCACTCTCCTCCTTTTTCGTGTGTGTCTTCCTGATAAGCTCCTCCATGGGAGTTACGAGGATCTGTCCCTGGCCGTCCAGCATGCTGTCCGGCATAAACAGTCTCTTCGAGGTATCAAGTCCCTCAAATGTGACGCCGATGAGCTCATTAAGCTCCCTCTCCGGCCACTCCGCGGCCAGATCGTAGATCCCTGCAATCGAGGGAAGGACGTCTTCTCCCTCGACGGTGTAGGATTCGATCCCGTTACCGATCTGGTATTCATAGGAAATATTCGGTTTCCCATCCTCCCCGAGGTAACCGTGGATCATGGCGAGGATCACGCCGTCCTCCCGCATTTTCTTCGCGGTCGGGACGATCTCCTCCCTGGTAATGCTGATCTTGTTGTATGGCTGTTCCTGCATACCTTCACCTCATCCGTTTTTTGTTGACAGTTGCTTATAATGATCCGGCTTCCCCGCCGGTTTCATCCGTTAACAGATCCGCGGAAGCTGGGCTCCCGCGAGCGGCGCGACGATCCGCGCCCCGCCGAAGGCCGTCCGCACGATCACCGCCCCGGGTTTTCTCCGCGTGACGGTCCCGATCACCGCAGCGCCTTCACCCTCCGGCAGGCTCCGCATGAGCGCGAGCGCCTCCTCCGCCGCTTCCGGCGCAGCCGCCGCGACCATCCTGCCCTCGCACGCACAGTAGTAAGGGTCGAGCCCCAGGATATCGCAGGCGCTTCTGACCGCCGGCTCCACCGGGACGTCCTTCTCGGAAAATTCAATCGAAAACTCCGTACCTCCGACCAGCTCGCAGAGGGTCGTCGCCAGCCCGCCGCGCGTCGGATCCCGCATGAAGCGCAGCCCCTCCCCGAGGGAGATCAGCTTTGCCGCCATGCGGTGAAGCGGTCCGCAGTCCGAGAGGACTTCCCCTTCGAGAAGCCCTTCATTTCGCGCGAGCATCACCGACGTTCCGTGGTTCCCGACAGGGCCCGAGACGAGGATCTTATCGCCCTCCCGGATGGTCCTCCGGCCGAGCCAGGGGGCTCTCAGGAACCCGATGCCGGAGGTATTGATGTAAATGCCGTCGCCCCTCCCTCTCTCGACGACCTTGGTGTCGCCCGTGACGACCCTGACGCCGGCTTCGCCGGCCGTCCGCGCGATCGACTGCACGATGCGCCGAAGGTCCTCCGTCGGAAATCCCTCCTCGATGATGAGCCCGAGCGAGAGGTAGCGCGGCTCTCCGCCGCTCACCGCGACGTCGTTCACGGTCCCGCAGACCGCGAGCTTGCCGATGTCGCCGCCCGGGAAGATGTAAGGGCTGACGACGAAGCTGTCCGTGGAAAATACAAGTCTCTCGTTTCCGGAAATAACTGCCCCGTCGTCAAGCTCTCTGAGCGCTTCATTTTTAAGAAGCGGAACGATCAGCTCCTCGATGAGCGCGGACGTCTTTCCGCCGCCGCTGCCGTAATCCAGCGTTATCGCATCATCCAAGTGTCATACCTCCTGATATTTGAACGCCGCCGCGCAGGTTCCCTCCGAGGAGACCATGCACGGTCCGAATGGGTCCGCCGGCGTGCAGGCCTTCCCGAAGAGCGGGCAGGCAGCCGGGGCAAGTTTCCCCTGAATGACGTCGCCGCAGCGGCAGCCGCTTTTATCCTCATGCGCTTCATATTGTATATGGAAGCGTTTCCTCGCGTCGAACGCGGCGTATTCGTCCCGCAGCATGAGTGCGCCTCCCGGGATCTCCCCGAGCCCGCGCCAGAGATCGCTTTCCGCTTTGAGGAAGCGGTCCATGACCGCCAGCGCGAGCGGGTTTCCTTCCGGCGAGACGGCGCGCGTGTATTCATTTTCCATGCGGGGGCAGCCCTCTTTGATCTGCCGGCAGAGCACATAGACCGAAAGGAGGATGTCCTCCGGCTCGAAGCCCGCGATGACCGCGGGGATGCGGAACTCCTCCGGCAGGAAGCGGAAGCCCGCCTCGCCGATGATGACCGCAACGTGGCCCGGGCAGAGGAAGCCCTGCACATTGAAGCCCGGATCCGCGATCAGGGCCCGAAGGGCCGGCTCCACCGTCTTCAGCATCGGAAAGACGGTGAAATTCGTGAGCCCTTCCGCCGCTGCCGCCTGCACGCAGGCCGCGGTCCCGGGGGCCGTCGTCTCGAAGCCGACGCCGAGGAACACGACCTCGCTGTCCGGGTTGTTCTTCGCGAGCTCCACCGCGTCGATCGGCGAGTAAACGACTTTTACGCGGCTGCCCTTCGCCCGCATCGCCGCAAGACTCCTCCCGCGGACGCTCCCGGGGACCCGGATCATGTCGCCGTAGGTCGCGATGATCACGTCCGGCCGCGCGGCCAGCTTCAGGACCTCGTCGATCAGCTCCGCCGGGGTCACGCAGACCGGGCAGCCCGGGCCTGACAGGAGGCGGATATTGGCCGGCAGCATCTGCCTGATGCCGGCTTTCGCGATCGCCATCGTGTGGGTCCCGCAGACTTCCATGAGGTTCACTTCCGGGAGGTTCATTTCCCGGATCTTTTCGATATAGATTTCCGGATGGCGGCGGCAGGCTTCAAGCTCGGAGAGCATTTTCCACCTCGCGCGCCGCCGCGATGTCCGCTTCGGCCTGCTCTTTCCTGAGCCGCTCGATCGCGAAGCCCGCGTGGACGATCACATAGTCCCCGACCTTCGGTTCCTTGATGAAATCCACCCGGATCTTCCGCCGGATGCCGTCTCTCTCTCCGACCGCATCCGGGCCGTTTATGCTTGTTATCTTAAGGGGAATGGCGAGACACATACCGTGCCGACCTCCTTCATCTCTCACATGTTTGTATAAATGAGCTGAATTTTCTTCCGAAAAATGCGCATGTTTTTCCACTTTGCATAATTAAATCAATCCTAACACAGACAGAAAACATTTGCAATCTTTCGGGGCCGCGATGCCGATTTGCTCTGAAAAAAATGCAAACCTCTCCGGCAAAAAAAAGAGAGCGGCAGCATGAAAACTGCGCTCTCTTCTTATCCGATATTCTGTGTGCCGGCACGTTCTCAGCATTCCGGCTTCGAAGTCTTCATGCAGAAGACATGCCCGCCGCAGCCGAGGGTCTTATGCGTCCCGTCCGGAAGCGTCAGCTCCGCCTCCGTGTTGGCCGGGACCTCAACCCGGAACCTGATCTCCTCCTCCGCGCGTTCCCAGCGGCTTACAACCGTCCCGTAGGGGGATTCGTAACGCGCCTCGGCAAACTGCAGCGTTCCGCCCGGCTGCGGCCGGATCGCGAAGCGGTTCTCCCCGATCACATCGATCCCCGCGACCGTATCGAACAGGAACGCGCAGACCGCGCCCGGAGAATAATGGTTCATGGACTGCTTCAGCGGATGTCCGTCCTCATCATAGGCTTTATAATTCTCCCAGACGGTCGTGGCGCCCTGCTCCACCATGGCGAGCCAGCCGGGGGCTTCGGTATTTTCCAGCATGCGGTACGCCGTGTCCAGATACCCGTGCTTCGCCAGCACGCCCAGGACGAACGGCGTCGAGAGAAAGCCCGTGCCCACGGTGTAATGCCGTAAGACCGCCGAGCGGTTCAGCTCCTCCGCCACGCTCTTTTCCGTCTCCGTATCAAGGAGGCCCAGCGCAAGCGCGCGCACCATCGGAGCCTGACGCGGCGCGTCGATCCTGCCGCCGCGGACGAAATGATAATTGTAGGCTTTCTTCGCCCCTTCGGCATACTCGCGGCAGACCGCGGCATCCTCTTCGCGGCCGGCAGCCTCCAGCATCTCGGCGAGAAGTCCCATGGAGTAGTGCATGTAGGCTGTTGTGATCTCGGCTTTCGGCCGGACGAGCTCCGAGATGCTGTCCACATCCGGCTCCAGCCATTCGCCCCAGTGCAGGCCGCTCTCGATGATATATTTGGCGTAAGGCGAATCGCCGACCAGATACGGCTCGATCTGGCTCTTGAACGGCACCGAGTCCGGAAGATGGTAAAAGCTCTTGTCGGCGGCGGCACGGATCATGTAGTCGCGCCAGCCCAGCATGAGGTCCATCTGGTCGAGGATAAAGCGGTCGTCGCCGTACAGCTTCCACAGCGTATAGGGAAGGATCACCGCGGCGTCCGCCCAGCCGATGGCGCCGTTCAGCCTGTCCCTCTGCCCGCCCAGGCTGCGAATCCGCGGGCAGACATTGATCACACAGCCGTCTTCCTGCTGGCAGTCCCGCACGTCGCGCAGCCATTTGCGGTAAAATGCCGCTGCGTCGGCAAAATAGCAGGCGGTCTTCGCAAAGACCTGCGCGTCCCCTGTCCAGCCGCTCTTCTCCCGCTGGGGACAGTCGGTCGGGATATCGACGAAATTGCTCTTGAGGCTCCATATCGTGTTGCGGGCAAACTGATCCAGCTTCGGGTTGGAGCAGGTAAAGCTGCCCGTAAAATGCAGCCTGCTGTAAACCGCGACCGCCTCAAAATCGGCCGGATCGACCTTGTCGAACCCTTCCGCCAGCGCGTAGCGGAAGCCGGCATAGAAGAATTCCGGCTGAAAATATTCCTCTCCGCCCGCGCAGGTGAAGACGATCTCCTGCGCCTTCGTCGGCACGGCCGGCAGGTCGATCTGCAGCGTCGCGTCGCTGAACTCCCCGTGATCGAGCGCTTCGCACATGCGAAGGCGGACCTTCTGTCCGGCCTTGCCCCTGAACCGGAAGCGGATGTAGCCGGCCAGGTTCTGGCCGAAATCCAGGATCGCCGCCCCGCTCGGGCTCGTCAGAAGCCCGGGGACAAAGGTTTCCTGCTCCAGGATCCCGTCCGCGGGGGACGCCTCCGGGCGGACCGGGTACTCCGTCACAACTGCCGCCCGGTCATAGGACGGCGTTTTCCGCGCGTCATATATTTCGCCATCCATCATGTCCGAATAGAGGACTGGCCCGTCATTGCTCCATCGCCAGCTCCCGTCGGTGCCGACGATTTCTCTTCTTCCGTCCGCATAGTCGATCACCAGCTGGGCCAACAGCTTCAGCTGCGTGCCGAAGACATACTGCTCGTTGGTGCTGCCGAGCTTGCCCTTGAACCAGCCGTCGCCGACGGTGAAGGAGATTTCATTTTCCTCTTTGAGAAGCTCGGTGACATCGTAAGTCTGGTAGCAGAGGCGCTTGTCATACTCCGTGCAGCCGGGCGCCAGCACGCCGGGAAGGCGCTCGCCGTTGACCCTCGCCGTGTAGACGCCGCAGGCCGTGGCGTAAAGCCTTGCCCGCCTGACAGGCCCGCGCAGCGAAAAGCGCTTCAGGAAGCAGTCCGCGCTGAGGCGCTCCGCCCGGTCCGTATCGACGCCGGCGATCCAGGAGGCCTTCCAGTCGTCCGGACCGGTGAGCCCCATCTCAAACCACGCGGTGTCCGAATCCTCCGATTTTCCGTTCTCGTCCCAGAGCGTGACCGACCAGTACGAGCGCGCGCCGGCAGCCGGCAGGGGGCCGCCGTATTCACAGTGCATCCGGCTGCTTTCGACCTTTCCGCCCGTCCAGAGAATCTTTCCGTCCTCGCCCCGGACGGTCACCTGGTACGCGCTCTGCTTACTGCCTCCGCGGCAGATCCAGCTGAATCTCAGGTTCTGTTCATCGATACCGAGCGGATTTTCCCGGTAATTGCATTTCAGTGAGACAGCTTTCATGGTTTCCCCCTCATCAGTCTTCAAACAGTTTCATCAGGACCTTCGCGTAGACCTCATGGCCCTCCACGCTGGGATGGTTGATCCCGTTGGCCAGCAGCAGTTCCCAGGGGATCCCGGCCTCCGCGGCCTTCTCCCAGACGGCCCGCGCATCGGCAAGGCACACCTGCTCTTCGGCGGCGAGCTCCCGGATCGCCTGAACCCGGGCCGGCGTCGTCGGCTCGACTGCCGGGATGCCGATCTTCTCAAGGAGCCTGTTCGGCAGGTCGCCGTTCGGCGTGAGAAGGATGATGTCCGCCTCCGTCTCCGCCTTCAGCTTCCGCACCAGCTTCCTGAGCAGTTCCTTGTAGACCGCGGCGTCGCCCATGCTGCCGTCGTCCCAGTTCAGGGAACCGTTGATGAGCACGAGGTCCGGGTCATGGCGCACCACGTCGCGGTCCGCGCGCTTCAGCATCATCGGCAGCACGTCGCCCGCGATGCCCGCGTTGAGGACGCTGACGGAGGTCTGTTCATACTTGTCGATCAGGGCAAGGCGGAATTTCTCGATATAGCTCTCCCGTGCGTCCGTGATCTCGACCGGGGGCATCTCCCCTTCGGAAGCTCCCGTCTGCCCCTGTACCATGGCGCGCAGTGCTTCGGGATCCCGCGGCAGAAGCGACTCAAAATGTCCCGCCGTCACGCTGTCGCCCAGCGCGACGATGACCGGGTTTCTGCGCTCCAGCCCTTCCGCATCGAGACCTTTCTGCGTTATGGCGGAGACAGCGCCGCGGTTTTCCTTCATTTTCTCTATGAAACGCAGCGGCCGCGCGGGGCTCTCGCACCGGTATTCATCCGCCAGCTTTAAAAACTGCTCCGCGTACGGAGCGGGAATTCGATAGGTTGTTCTCATACTGTTCATTCCTCCTTCGCGGATCCGGCGTCCGGGCAGACGGGCACCGTTCCTTTTCTGCCTTCCAGTATGGCACCGGCCGCGCGGGGCGTCTATGTACGGATTCGTTTTTTTCCCCTATTTTTGAAGCACCTTCGCCCGGTCGCGGAATTCCTGCGGTCCTATGCCCTCCTTCTCGCGGAAGACCCGGCTGAAATAGTTCCGGGAACAGAACTGCAGCAGTTCGCTGATCTCCTGGATGCTCTTCCGGGTGCTGACCAGCCAGATCTTCGCGTACTCGAGCCGGACGTCGCGGATATAATCAGACAGCTTTACCCCCATCTCCTTCCTGAATTTCCTTGTCAGGTAGTATTCCGAGTAACAGGCTGCCCTGGCCAGGTCCTCCAGCCGGATCGGCTCCATATAGTGCGCCCTCACGTAGTCGCAGACCGCCTGGACAGGCTTCGAGATCATCCCCTTTTCATTGAGCTCATGCACTTTGAGGATATACTGTTCATAGGTCCGGTGATTCAGCTCAGACAGGTCGCTGACGGTCCGTATTTTCTCCGCCTTCCGGATCGCCTCTGTCTCCATCCGCCTGGCGATCTTGGGCGAGAGCCCGCCTTCAATGGCCGCCCGGGCGCATTTTGCCGTGAAGATAATGAAAATATCCCTGGCCTCCCTCATCGGATCGCCGGTCATGTAGTTTTCGGGCACGGCGTGCGCGCGGATATTCTGAATATGCTCGCGGTAGTGCAGGTTGCCGTCCCTCACATTCCGGAGCAGGATCTGTTCGCTGGCGTAGTCATTTTCATAATCAAGATAATGCTTTTCCGGGGCGAAGACCTGCACGCCGCCGGGCTGCAGGTCCTCCGGCATCCGGGACTGACAGACAAAGTCCTTTTCGGAAATGGTTTTCTCGGTGACCGCGTAATGCAGCATGCAGACATAGCGGTTCATCATCACCAGCGGGACGACCGGAACGTGTTCCAGGATGCGGCTCCCCATGCTGCGGATGTGCACCGCGAGATTCTTCTCCCGGAACCGCATCTCCAGGGTCTTCACGGACGTCTCCCAGAAGACGGCCGGACCGATCAGCACCAGCACCTTTCCGACGGGCTCCTCGCCCTCAATGAATTCTCCGGCCCAGGCAAATCCCAGCTCGTCGTTCATGATGACGGGGACATCCGGCGTGCGGTCCCCGGAAAAGATCCGCTCCTTGCAGCCTCCCGCGGAGAAGAGGATGTCCAGCTCGTTTTTGAAATTGCTCGTGGTGAAATAGAGTTCTCCCTCCATGTTGTAGCACCATATGGACACTCCGCAGACCGCGTGGAGCATGGAACATACCAGCGCGATGCGGTATGTGCGGAATTGCGACTGGCTGAGGGTAATGCTCTGGCTGTCCAGGCTTTCTTTCTCCATTTTCTGTTCTCCCTGCTTAAACGGCGGACAGATTCCCGCCTCCCTTAAGATCCTGCCAGAAGTATACCGCATAATGGCGGCAAAATAAAGAAGCATATAGCTAATTTATGTACCTGCGGGCAAATTTATATACCATCGAAACAGCCTTCCTGTGACATAATGTACCCATCAGTTTTTAATAAAACGGAAAGGACAGCACACCATGCCGGAAACCAAACCGGTCTATGACGCGAACCTGGATCCCGCCATGCAGAACGCCCGCGTCAAAGCCGAGCGGCACGGCGACCGGACCGATCCGTTTACCCAGGTGAAAAACCTTGCAAGAGCAAGGATTATTGTAAAATAAGAAAAGGAGAATCAACATGGCAGCAAAAGAAAAAGCGCCGAAAGTCCGCAAACCCGATTACATCGGCGCCAAAAAGTTCTGGGCGTGGGAATCCCGTGAGCTCTCCGACGCCGGCATGATGTTCCTGATGGGATACTTCATGTTCTTCTGCACCGACGTCCTGAAGCTTGACCCGCTTCTGACCGGCACCGTACTGGCGGCGACGCGTACCATCGACGGTGTGACCGATGTTCTCTTCGGTTACGTGGTCGACCGGACCAACACCCGCTGGGGCCGCGGCCGTCCCTACGACATCTGCCTGGTCGGCGCGTGGGTCTGCGCCGTCATGCTCTTCCTCTGCCCGGTCGGCTGGTCGACGACCGCCAAACTGACCTGGGTGGCCATCTGGTACATTCTCTGCAACGCCGTATTCTACACCTTCCTGAACGCCGGGGAGGGCGTCTTCATGCTCCGTGCCTTCACCCGCCCGCAGATCATCAAGCTCAGCACCCAGGGCGCGATCGCTACCTCGATGCTCGGCTTCAGCTGCGGCGTCCTCATCCCCCAGCTGGTACAGAAAGCCGGAAAAGATCCGGGTTCCTGGGCGCGGCTTGCCATCATGCTCGGTGTCCCGCTCGCGCTCATCGGCCTCTGCCGCATGATCTTCGTCAAGGAAGAAAATGAAGAGATCGAAGCCGTCGACGAGAAAGTCAAGACCGACCTCAAGGATATTTTCACTATGCTGGGCAAGAACAAATACCTCATCATCACCAGCATCATCCTGCTGATCGGCAACACGGTCTCCAACATGGGCGTCGGCGTTTACTACTTCGACAAAGTCCTCGGCAACCTCGGCATCCAGAGTATCTTCTCCGCGTTCTCCGCGCTTGCGGTCTTTGCCCTGGTCCTCCTGCCCAAACTGATGAAGAAGTTCCCGCTGGCCAGGATCCTGATCGTCGGCCAGCTGATCGCCGCTGTGCTCTACCTCGTCAGCTTTATTTTCTACAACAATATCCCCATCCTGGTCTTCTGCTACGTCGTCAGCATCTTCGCGACGCTGCCCGGCGTCTATGCGGGCCGCATCCTGATGGTCGATATGGCTGAGTTCAACGAGTATATCGGGCTCAACCGCATGGAAGGCACCATGGCCAGCGTGCAGGGCTTCATGCGGCGCGCGGGCAGCGCCGTCGGCGCTTTCCTGCTCGGTCTCGCGCTCAAGATCATCCAGTACGATCAGGACGCGACGGTCCTTGCACCGATCACCTTCTGGGGCCTGCGCGTCGTGATGTACGGTGTCCCCTTAATCAGCGCCCTGGTGCAGGCTGTTCTCTGGACCGGTTACGACCTTGAGGCGAAAATGCCGGAGATCAAGACAGAACTGGCAAGGCGCGCCGGGAAGGCCGCACCGGCTGAGGAAGCCCCGGCTGAAGAGGCTCCCGCCGAACTGTGAACAGATAAGCACATAAAAACACCGTACCGCGATTCGTTTCAGATCGTGGTACGGTGTTTTTTATGCATGCTGAACGGAGCGGAATGCCTGTTCGCTCTGCAGACCATTGCCTTCCACTTTGTAGAGCTTGCCGTCCTTCACGAACCGCCTGCCGGTCCCGCAGAAGACAAAGGTGACGTTGAAAAAGACGTTCTCCCAGCCGTCGCCCCAGTTTTTTGGCAGAAAAACACGTAAACGGCCCTCTCCTCTTCTCATCCGCCCTCCCGGCGTGCTATAATGGAGCCATGAATATTCCGGAAATCCTCTCAAACGAACTGCAGATCAGGCCCTGGCAGGCCGAAGCGGTCATCCGCCTCATCGACGAAGGCTGCACCATCCCGTTCATCGCGCGCTACAGAAAGGAAGCGACAGGGGCGTTGAACGACGAGGTGCTCCGCGCCTTCGACGAGCGGCTCCGCTACTTGCGAAACCTCGACGAGCGCCGCGAGGCGATCCTGAAATCGATCGACGAGCAGGGGAAGCTGACTCCCGCGCTTAAGAAGCAGATCGAGACGGCCGAGACCATGGTCGCGCTCGAAGATCTCTACCGTCCTTACGTGAAAAAACGCCGCACCCGCGCCATGATCGCCCGCGAGAAGGGTCTTGCCCCGCTCGCGGAGTTTCTCATGCGCACGGATGCCGGGCTTGACGTCCTCGCGGAGGCCGCGAAATACGCCGATCCCGAAAAGGATATCCCCGACGCGAAGACCGCTCTCGCCATGGCGGAGGACATCCTGGCCGAGGACATCTCCGACAACGCGCTCTACCGCGGCTTCATCCGCCGCAAGACCCTGGCCGACGGCACGATCGTCTCCGAGGCGAAGGATCCGAAAGCTGAGTCCGTCTACGAAAACTATTATCAGTACGAAGAGAAGCTGGATCATCTTCCCGGCCACCGCATCCTCGCCCTGAACCGCGGCGAGAAGGAGAAGGTGCTCTCCCTGAAGGTCAAGGCGCCTTCCGAGGACATCCTGACCTACCTCGACCTCAAGACCGGGGTGAAGAAGCATCCCTCGACCGGCCCGTGCCTCCACGACGCGGCCGCCGACGCCTACAAGCGCCTGATTGCGCCTTCCATTGAAAATGAACTGCGCTCCGCCCTCACGAAAAATGCCGAGGAGGCCGCCATCGCGGTCTTCAGCAAAAATCTCACCCAGCTCCTCATGCAGCCGCCCGTCGCCGGCAAGACTGTCCTCGGCTGGGACCCGGCCTTCCGCACCGGCTGCAAGCTCTGCGTCGTCGATCCGACCGGCAAGGTGCTGGACACGGCGGTCATTTTCCCGACAGCGCCCCAGAACAAGGTGGACGAGGCCAAAAAGGTGCTTAAGAAGCTGATTGAAAAATATCATGTCGACATCATCTCCGTCGGCAACGGCACCGCCTCCCGCGAATCCGAGGCGATCATCGCGGATTTCATCAAAGAATCCGGCCTGCCGGTCACCTACGTGATCGTCAATGAGGCCGGTGCCTCCGTCTACTCCGCCTCGAAGCAGGGCGCGGAAGAGTTTCCGGCTTTCGACGTCGGACAGCGCTCCTCCGCCTCCATCGCTCGCCGGCTGCAGGATCCGCTGGCCGAGCTGGTCAAGATCGACCCGAAATCCATCGGCGTCGGCCAGTACCAGCATGACATGAACGAGGCCCGCCTCTCCGAGGCCCTCACCGGCGTCGTCGAGAACTGCGTCAACCGGGTCGGCGTGGACGTCAACACCGCCTCCGCCTCCCTTCTGGGCTACGTCTCGGGCCTCTCCAAAACCGTCGCCGGCAACATCGTCCGCTACCGCGAGGCCAACGGCCGCTTCAGGAATCGCCGGGAGCTTCTGAAAGTCCCGAAGCTCGGCCCGAAGGCCTTCGAGCAGAGCGCCGGCTTCCTGCGCATCCGCGGCGGCGACGAGCCCCTCGACATGACCGGCGTCCACCCGGAGTCCTACGATGCGGCGAGAAAGCTCCTCAAGGGGCTCGGCTTCTCCGAGGCGGACCTCGCCTCCGGGAAGACCGCGAAGATCCGCGACCGCCTCAAAACCGTCTCCGAGAAGGAGCTCTCCGGCATGCTCGGCGTCGGCGAGTACACGCTCCGCGACATCATCGCCGACCTCGAAAAGCCCGGCCGCGACCCGCGTGAAAATGCCCCCGGCCCGATCCTCCGCAAGGATGTCCTGGAGCTCACCGACTTAAAGCCCGGCATGATCCTGAAAGGGACCGTCCGCAACGTCATCGATTTCGGCGCGTTCGTCGACATCGGGGTCCACCAGGACGGGCTCGTGCACATCTCCGAGCTCTCCGACCGCTTCGTGAAGCACCCGCTCGACGCGGTCTCGGTCGGCGACATCGTGACGGTGAAGGTCCTCGGCGTCGACGTCAAAAAGAAGCGCATCTCTCTCAGCATGAAAGGGTTAACATAATGTCCGATTATTTCATTTCCGAAGTGAAGCCGAACGAGAAGACCGTTCTCGCCATGGTCGACAGGCTCCTCGTCGCGGAGGGGATCAAACGCGACGCGAACCTCGACTACATCTGCGCGATGTTCGACGACGACTACAACGTCGTCGCGACGGGCTCCTGCTTCAAAAATACCCTCCGCTGCTTCGCCGTGAGCCATGACCACCAGGGCGAGGGCCTCCTGAACCGGATCGTGACGCACCTCATTGAGTACCAGATCAGCCGCGGCTGCCTCCATCTCTTCCTCTACACGAAGACGGACTCCGCGAAGTTCTTCGGGGACCTCGGGTTCTACGAGATCGCCCGCGTCGACGGCACGCTCGTCTTCATGGAGAACCGGCGGAACGGCTTCTCAGGCTATCTGGCAAGGCTTGCGGATGAGTCGCGCGCCGCATTTCCGGAAAATGAACCCCCAAAGACCGTCGGCGCCGTCGTCATGAACGCGAACCCGTTCACAAACGGCCACCTGTATCTCGTCGAGCGGGCGGCCGCCGAGTGCGATATCCTCCACCTCTTCATGGTGAGCGAGGACGCCTCGCTGGTCCCGTTCGCGCTCCGGAAACGCCTTATCATGGAGGGCACAGCCCACATAAAGAATATCATTTACCACGAGAGCGGCCCCTACATTATCTCGAGCGCGACCTTCCCGAGCTATTTCCTGAAGGATGAGGCCGCCGTCATCGGCGGGCACGCGCGGCTCGACATCGCGGTCTTTACGAAGATCGCGGAGGCCCTTCACATCACCCGCCGCTACGTCGGCGAGGAGAAGACCAGTGTCGTGACCGGTCTCTACAACGAGATCATGGCCGCGGAGCTGCCGAAGGCCGGGGTTGCCTGCGTGATCATCCCCCGCCTGGAGGCGGACGGCCGGGCGATCAGCGCCTCGACCGTGCGCACATACCTCAGGGAGGGGAACCTTGAGGCCCTCCGCCCGCTGGTCCCGGAGACGACCTTCCGCTGCTTCTCCTCCCCGGAGGCGGCCCCGGTCCTCGCCGCGATTCGCGCCGCCTCCGACGTGGTCCACTACTGACGGTACCCCGGGGACGGTTCTCCTCTGCGGAGAACCGTCCCCGATTGCGTCGATTCAACGCATTAAAGTTTCGCGTTTTGCGAAACTTTTTTCTTTCTCCCCTTGACATCTTTCGCATTTTATCCTATCATATACGCATAAGTTGCATATTTTACGAACATCAGAAAGGGAAATCTTCATGGACTTCGCCGAAAAATTAAAAACCGCCCGCGCCGCCCGGCAGCTCTCCCAGAGCGCCCTCGCCAAAGCGGCCGGCCTCTCCCTCCGCACGATCCAGAACTATGAGCTCGGCTGCCGGCTCCCCAGGAAGCGCAGCACCTACACCAGGCTCGCCGAGGCGCTCGGCGTGGATGAGGCCGCTCTCCTCGATGAGAACGCCTCCTTCGTCCTGCGCGCAAACGAGCGCTACGGCAGCCGCGGAGCCGCCCAGGCCTGGGATATGGTCGCCGACCTCTCCGCGATGTGGGCCGGCGGCGAGATGGCCGAGGAGGATATGGACGCGATCATGCAGGCCATGCAGGAGGCCTACTGGGAGGCCAAGAAGAACAACCGCAAGTATGTGAACCGGCCTTACCGGGAAGATGAAGCCGGCCCCGCGGCCGACTGACGGAGGGGCCTCCATGAACGAGAAACTGTTCACCCTCCCGAAAAAGCTGGCCGAAAAGTACCGCACACGCGATCCTTTTGCGCTCGCCGGCCTGCTCGGATACTCCGTCCGCTTTCTCGACACGAAGGTGCAGAAAGGCTTCTGTGCGAATATACTGAACAATTATTTCATTTTCATCAATCAGAATATGAGCCGGGAAATGCAGCGCATGACCTGCGCCCACGAGCTCGGCCACGTGCTCCTGCACCGTGACCGGCTGGGAAAGGATGAGTGCGGGCGAAGCCGCCGCCTCGTCGAGATGGAGCTCTTCGACATCACCGACGAGACCGAGTACGAGGCCAATCTCTTCGCCGCCAACCTGCTGATCGATGACGAGGCCCTCCTCGAGCTGCTCCGCTCCGGGCAGGATATCGTCTCCGCGGCCTCCGCGCTGGACGTCAACGTAAATCTCCTCGCCATCAAGCTCGCGGAAATGAAAAAATCCGGCCTCCCGCTCAACGATCTCCCCCTGAACCCCGACCGGAAGTTCATGGGCAGGATCGGCGACAGTGCCGGCTCTCTCTGACTGCGCATCCAAAGCTGCGGAGGCTGCCATGGAGCACATTTACATCGCGATCGACATGAAAAGCTTTTACGCCTCCGTGGAATGCGTCGCCCGCGGCCTCGACCCTCTGAAGACCGACCTTCTGGTCGCCGACCCGAGCCGCTCCGACCAGACGATCTGCCTCGCCGTCTCACCCTCCCTCAAAGCCAAGGGCGTTCCCGGCCGTCCCCGCCTCTTCGAGGCCAAGCAGGCCATCGCCCGCTACGAGGCGGATCACCGCTGCCGCGTCGACTATATCACCGCGGTTCCGCGGATGGCGGAGTACATCCGGGTCTCCTCCCGGATCAACTCCGTCTTCCTGAACTACGCCGCTCCGGAGGATATCCACGTCTACTCGATCGACGAGAGTTTCATCGACTGCACGCCCTATCTGCATTTTTACGAGGCGGACGCTCTCATCGAGCAGATCCACCCCGCGCGCCTCATGGCCATGCGCATGATCCGGGCGGTCCTCCGGGAGACCGGCATCACCGCGACCTGCGGGATCGGCACCAACCTCTATCTCGCCAAGGTCGCCATGGACATCGTCGCCAAAAAGGCCCCGGCCGACAGGGACGGCGTCCGTATCGCGGAGTTAAATGAAGACAGCTACAAATTCCTGCTCTGGGACCACAGGCCCCTCACGGATTTCTGGCAGATCGGGCCCGGCAAAGCCCGCCGCCTCGCCCGCGCCTCAATGTTCACGATGGGCGAAGTCGCCGAGCGGAGCCGCTATGACGAAGAATGGTTCTACAAGACCTTCGGGATCGACGGCGAGATCCTCATCGACCACGCCTGGGGCATCGAGCCGGTCACGATGCGGGACATCAAGAGCTACAAAACGGACAGCCACAGCCTCTCAAACGGCCAGGTCCTGCCCCGCCCTTACCGCTACAGCGAGGCCCGGATCGTCTTCGCGGAGATGCTCGACTCGCTTTGCGCGGACCTCTTCCTGAAGAACCTCGTGAGCCCCGTCTTCACCTGGTGGGTCAGCTATGACTACAAGTCCCTTGAGGCCTGCCCCTCCTACGACGGCCCCCTCGCCATCGACTTCTACGGCCGTCTCCATCCTGCCCACTCGGGCGGGACCGTGCGCCTGCCCGAACGGACCAACAGCACAAAGACCGTCACAGACGCGGTCCTCGCCCAGTTCGACGCAAAGGTGGGCCGCCTGCTTCTCTTCCGCCGTCTCGGCGTCTGCGCCGGCATGACCTCCGTCGACGACGGCATTTACCAGCTGAACCTGTTCACCGACTACGACGCGCTCGAACGCGAACGACGCATCCAGCGCGCCATGCTGAAAGTGCGCCGAAAATACGGCCCGAACGCCGTCTTCACCGGCAAGGACCTGCTTGACGGCGCCACCACCCTCGAGCGGAACCTCCAGATCGGCGGCCACAAGGCCTGAAAAGAGAGGGGACAGTTCTAGGCGGAGGGGACGGTTCCAGGCGGAGGGGACGGTTCCAGGCGGAGGGGACGGTTCTAAGCGGTTCGATTCTCAGCGAGAATCGAAGCACAAGAACCGTCCCTGCCGCCTATGGGAACCCGGGGGACGGTTCCTGGGAGCCCGCCAAAGGCGGGCGGTGGGAACCGTCCCTGAACCTCATCACCAGGAGCCCTATATGAATTCAATCGGATATATGCCAATGCCCTCAGACTTCAAATACAAGGAAGCCTTCCTCGCCGGACGGCCCAGGCACGCCCGCACCGACCGCTTCCGCATCCGCCACCCCGCAATGGACTGCGGGAAGAGAGCCAAGATCTTCGCTCCCTTCGACGCACTGAAAGGTTTCGGAGACGCGATCGACGAGAGCGTGCGCAGCGCTTCCCTCTACGATACCTGCGTCCGCTCCGCCGAGGATCCGGAAATCAGCTCTCCACCACCGCAAGAGCCCACGGCGCAAGGACGATCTTATCCCCGTTTTTCACAGCCGCGCCGTCAATAAGGTTCACGCCGTCAGCCCCCGCATGCACGCCTTCCTGCGTCCATGCGGAATAGTTCAGGTAAAACGTCACCGTCTTCCCGAGCCGGTTCACGCCCTTCCGCACCGCCACCGTATGGGCAGCCAGGGCTTCCGGTGTCTTCTTCACCCAGTTCTCCGCCGAATCCGCACTCTCACGCGGCACAAAAGCCGGCGGAAGCTCGATCCCGGCCTCCCGCACGGCCCGCGCAAGGATCTCTTCCAGCTTTTCCCTGTCCGGCATGGCGCCGAGATAGAAGGCCGCGCCTTTCCCGTAACGGTGGTAAACGGCCGCCGCATAACCGCTCCAGGCCGGGTTATCGTATTTCATCAGCACCTCGGTCTTCTCTCCGCCCGCATCGTTGGGCGTGAGAAGTTCCGCGAACATGGACAGCCGCGACTCCCCGGTCAGGAACGCGAACGTCTGGTAGCTCGCGCCGCAGACCTCCGTCAGCCCGTGGGGCTGCAGGTCTGCCCAGACTTTCATATTTTCATCGCTGAACGCGGTCTTGAAGGTCGTGACAAGGATCCCTCCGTTCTCCACGGACTTCCGGATCCGCTCGACCGTCCTGTCCGGAACCGCATAGAGCGCCGGCACGACGAGGAGATCGTACTCCTCGAGCCGCGGGTTGTTCTTAAAAATGATATCGCACTCCGCATTCATGTGGAACAGGCTGTTGTAGATCGGCCGCAGCACATCATTGTAATTCAGCGTTCCGCTGTCGCCGCTGACCGCGTCGATCCTGAAAAGACTCAGCGCGGTGTAGGCCGAGTTGCTGACGAGGATCGCGGCTTTATTTTTCTTTTTGAGACCGGCCAGGTGATCGCCGAGCCGCTTCCAGGTGTTTCCGACGAGGGAGGCTTCGCGGTAGACCGCATTTTCCTCAAGGTCATGACTCAGGACACCCTTCCAGTAGGTCTCGAAGGAGTTGTGAATCGAGTGCCAGTGCCAGTACTCGACCATGCCGGCGCCGCTCGCGACGTGGCTCATCGCCTGCAGGTACAGCTGTCCCGGATACGGCGTCCACCAGGGATACCCCTGCGCTTCCGTCTCCAGCACGAGGTAGTTGTCATTTTTGAGGCTGCGGATGATGTCGCCGCCGAACGCGATCTCCTCGCCGGTCAGCTCGTTCTGGCTCGGGTGATAAATATCGCAGCCCGCCACCGTCAGGTGCTGCGCGACCTTATTGTGCTCGCAGTCCGGCTGCACGCCGTAAGAGTAATCGCGCCAGCCGAAATCAAGGTTGTGCGTGATGAACTGGTCCTCCCGCTTGTACTCCCGCACCACGGAGGCCTGCCAGCCGAGGAAATCCGTCACCAGCTGCCTGCGGTAGCGGTCGAACTCCGCCGCGAGCGACCAGTTGATCGTGCCTCTCACGTCCGGAAAATCCTCCCAGCTGTTCACCCGGTTGCTCCAGTAGTCGAGTCCGAAAGCCGCATTCATCTCCTCGACGTCGCCGTGGAACTTCTCCTTCAGCCAGGAAATGAACCCCTCCTGCACATGCCTGCCCGCAACCCCGTAATATTTCGTCTCGTTGTCGATCTGGAACCCGATCACGCATTTTCTGTGCGCGGTCACCTCCAGGAGCTTCCGGATCACGCGGTTCGCGTAGCTCAGGTAGATCGGGTTCGTGATGTCCATATTCTGGCGGGTCCCGTAACGGCCAGGTCCGTCCGCGGTCTCCGCGATGATCTCCGGGTATTTTCTCGCGAGCCAGGTCGGCACCGCATAGGTCGGCGTCCCGACAATGACGGAGATTCCGTGTTTCTCCATCACGTCGCACACATGCTCAACATGCGAGAAATCAAAGACCCCGTCATGCGGCTCACAGGTTCCCCAGGTGGACTCCGCGATGCGGACCACGTTCATGCCGGCCTTCACCATCATCTCCGCATCCTTCTCGCAGCGCTCGTAAGGCATGTATTCGTCATAATAAGCAGCTCCGTACAATAATTTATCCATCTTGCAGTCATCTCCTCTTTCGGGAAAAAGTCATTATGTTCAGGTGTTGCATACTGCCATTATCGCCTGCCCGGGCTGCCCTTGTCAACACCCGGGGCATGCCCCGCCCGGGCAAATTTTTCGCGAATCAGAGAATTTTTCACCTTGCAATCACACTGTACACATATGCCATGAAGCAGGCGAAATCGCCCAGCCTCTTTCTGTGCAGCCTCTCGTCCCTGCCGAGCTCGTCCCGCCATTTGGTGTCCCAGCCCTGCATTTCCATGTATCTTGTGATGCCGTTCAGATGGCTTAAAACCGCATCGTGACAGGCTGTGCGTTCATCGTCCGTGTGTTTCCTCTGCCCGCGCGGGAAAAGTTTCCAGTTCCCCCGGACATTTGCGTAGCGGACTGCGACCTTCATGAAGTCTTCCCACAGTTCCGCAAAGTCCTCGTCCCCCGTGTTCGCATTGTCAAGGAGCATGCATGAGATACGATCTGCCTGCTCAAACGGCAGAGCATCGGACATCTCAAGATAATCGTCATAGTGATATGTTTTTGACATGTTTTCTTCCTCCTTAAAAATATTTTTCCGCCAGCGCATGCACCGCATTGATGGCAGCCTTCAACTCCTGCAGATAGGACGCCGCATTCAGGACCGCCGGTGAATGCGCATAATCCCGGTTTCCAATACACTCGACGTAAAAATCATTTTCGAGCGCAAGATCCATAAATTTCATAAGCTGGAACGGCACATATACGCAGGACGTAACCAGAAGGATCCGCGATCCGGGCTTCGGCTGATACTTTTCCAGAAAGAACCGGAAGGTATCCATACTGTTGGCTCTCCGCTCCGAATCTGTGCTCGGCGCCGACAACACATGGATCATCCGCCGGGCATTGTCATAATGCCGCTCCGCCCAGGAGAGATTTATATTTTCATTAAAATGAACTTCTTCCGTCCCCGCATCCTCCGGCAAATGAAACGCTTTTTCGATCCCGCCGCACACAGCGTCATACTCCGTCTGCGCCTCCGGCGCGTAATGCGCCAGAAACGGCCGCTCAATCTCATTGATGGGACGCATACCTGTCAGCGCAATCACCGAAACAGCTTCGTCCGGATACTGCCGGCACACCTCCTCAGCCGCGAGGCACCTGTCCAGATTGGACATGCGGGCCCCTCCCAGAGGCAGAACATACTCCGGTTTGCAGCAAGGTTCCGTAATACCTGTCAGCCCCAGCTGCCCCATATGCTCCATGATGGTGGCACTGTGCTCTTTGATGAATTCATCTTCCTGCACCAGCCATCGCTCTCCGCCGTTTGCCTTCTTTTTGCGATAGTTCCAGACTTCCGAAAAACCGTTACAATATTCGATTTGCTCTTTGAGGGATCCCTCCGGGACATTTCCGCCGAACAATCTGACCAGCTCATTAAGAGCTTCCGACCGGATCCAGACAGCGATCGTATCTTCCAGAGCTTTTATGCGCTCTTTTTGCGGCAAGCCGGCGTCCGGGCAGGATAATAAGATTCTATTTTTCAAACCGGGCCTCCTCATTGTTTATTCCCTGAATTGTAACTCTCGCCGGCCAGAACTGCCATCCCTGCATCGATTATTTCCAGATCTTTTCGCCGGGATTTCTTCTGTTCCTCGGTCATATTGCTCTTTATCGTCTCAAGGCTCTTTTTAATATCATCAGCGTAATAATTACGGATCTTCCCGCTATTTGCAAGCCGAAGTGCTTTTTTAAGACATTTCACCATATCCGCAATATCGTCCTCCGTATATGCCGGCATCTTTGCATAGGCGCCGATGATGTTTGTATAAGCCCTGTATTTCAGTGCATCAGCATTTTCTGCTGCCTCCTTTATCCCCCTTTTATTGTATTTAATGGCTTCAGGATATTCCCCCAGCATATAATAACTTGTAGCAATTCCGAGACAGGACTGTGCAATTCTGTTGTCAATGTCTTCTGTGATCTCAGCCCGTATTTTACGCCGTTCTTCCAGATTCTCTTTATGAAGTTTGCGGGCCTTCTCCAGTTCTGTTTCTCTCTTTTCTCCGTCTGTTCTTTCCTCTTTCTCAATACTCACGGCATTCTTGTCTTTTCTGTAACGGCTGTAAATATTGGCTGCTAAATTACCGCGATATTTTAACAGGTCGTCTCTGACCGTCTTGTCCTTCAACACCTCTGAATTAATCTCCTCAAGTTTGTTGAAAATAGTCTCTGCACGGTTCAGCACCTCCTGCCCCCTTTTCTGATAATACCCTTTCAGCTCTTTAGGAATCACTTTATGGCTGAAATTATAGGCAAGACCTGAAAGGCTGTACCCGGCATCCGCATATCTCCTATCCTTTTTTTCGTAATCATACTTACTATCCGATTGATACTTATCCATGTCATCGAAATAATACTGCATGCTGAGTTCTGCAGCCGCTGCCATGTTGATATCATCAAGATCCTCATAAATGAATGCGACATCTCTGGTCAGTCTGCGGTAAACAGCGGTCTCTTTCATCTTTTTCAGAGGCGGCTTATTCAGATAGTTATGCTCCTTGATATGTAAATCGACCATATCAATAAACATCTGCGCTTTTCGCACATGATAGCCCCTTATGACTTTATCCGTTTTCGGCTTCATTTTATCCGGTTCCGGATATCTGTAATTGACCTGCCGGGCCAGATTGTATACATGATCTTCCGCATCCTGATTAAACGCCGCATAGATCGCATAACCTCTCGCCGTATAATAATCTCTGTAAATTTCATGATCCCAGATGACTTCCTCACCCTTCTCGGAATCGGGACTGAATATTTCAAGAGCCTTTCCCGCATCGCACAGCCAGCCTGTAATGTCTCCTGCCTCACTGACCGCAGCTGTATAATTTCTTGTACTGTGTTTCGGTTGATACTTTCTAATCAGCGTCCTATATTTTCCGATATTCTGCTGAACGGACTGAACAGCCTTATCAAAAGTAGAGTCCTCATACAGCTTTGGATCCGCATAAATAACATCCCCTTTGTGGAAGTCTTCATCAAGTCTCATAACGGCAAGAGGCAGCACTACATCCAGAAAAATCTTCTGTTCGGCAGTCATCTCGATCGACTTCATCTGCTTATCTATAAACTTCTGAAGAACCTGCTCTTTCGAGATCTGATCAATGCTGACAATTCGTCTGCCTCCGAAAGCCTTGATAACCATTTCCAACATAAACGGATTCGTCAGCATCCCCTCATAATTATCCTTCGGCAGGTATTCTTTATGGCCTCCCAGAAACGCCGTTATCTGAGTGGTATTCAGATCACACATTTCGAGTGCGGTTATTTCCTTACCGAACGGATTGCCGACTTCCCTGGATGTTATGATTACCGTAATATTCTTTATCTCAAAAAATTCCTTAATCTCCTCCCTGACCGCCTCATCAATATTGGCAGCCAGCTCATTATACCCGTCCAGAAACAGTATTATGTGATACGGCGTTTGTGAAAATGAATCTTTGAGCCAAATAAAATCAACAACGTTTGCATATTCCAGATAGTGACTTACAATATACTGTTTGACAGAACCTTTGATTTCATACAGAGGAACATAGATTGGGATAAATTTCTCATCTTCACGCAGATATTCTCTCCACAAATAGTAGAGATATGTTGATTTTCCGCCTCCGGATGTGGCAGACAGGAAAATATGCCTTGACACCCGCTCATCCCGGACATGTTTTTTTAAATAATCAAACAGGTTGAACTGTTCATCGGATTTTTCCGTACGCACGGCAGGAAATTCTTCCGGCTTGAGCACAGGCGGTTTCCTGGAAATTCTTTTGCCGCGCCTGTCAAGACGATCCGGTGTTATGTCCCTCATGTAGCGGGGATTTTCCCTGAACATTCTCTCGCTGGTCCATTTGATAACCGCAGCCCGATTGTTCGGTGAATATTTCAGCATATTTTTCAGTTCTTCAATGATCTGCGTTCTTTTGACCTCCTCCTTTTTTATGCTGTTTTTCATCAGCATCAAAAAGAGTCTGGCATAGGCATCTTCCAGATCCCTTAAAGACCAGTCTTTGGCTTTTAATTCTAAACAGTATTCAGCGATCGCGCCCCTTACAGAATCCTCAACCGACTCGAAATTATTGCTTTTTACCGTGACATTATCCGGCAATGAACCTCTGTCAAAGCCCTCCTCTCCAAACAGGCACACCTCATAAAACTCAGCCGGGTCATCGCCTCTCAGTTCTTCAACCCACTGTTTGATTTCTCCGGGGGTGACATACCCGCTTCTCTTTTTTACCTGTATTTTCTTATATGGTTTTTTACCTTCTGACAAAGTGATCTTGACCGCATCACATGCCCCATCATCAGAAGCATAAAGCATGATATCCACTTTCCCCATAGCGGTGACCGGCTCCATCTTGATTCGGTCTCACCCGGATTCCTTCAGACTGACCACGATCGCGTACAGCGTCTGATAAATATACCCCGACAGCGCCACAGCCCCGTAACTTACAGCTTCCTCCTTCTTTTTCTTATTCTTGCGTCCCATCTCTTCTCCTTTGATAATAGTCATTCCTGTATCTGCTATCTTTCTGCGCACCTCCGCTTGAACCTTTATTATACCACACTGCCGCCGCGCAAAAAAGAGAGGCCCCGCACGGCTGCGTACGGTTCCTCTCTTTTAGGGGGGTCATTTTACAGATTTATTTCTCAGCGATTGCTTCTATCTCGCAGAGCACGCCCTTCGGCAGGGTGCGGACCGCGACACAGCTGCGGGCCGGCCGGCCTGTGAAAAACCGGGCATACACTTCATTGAAAGCCGCGAAATCACCCATATCCGCGAGGAAGCAGGTCGTCTTAAAAACCTTCTCGAAAGAGCTTCCGCCGGCTTCAAGGATCGCTCCGACATTTTTGCAGCTCTGTTCTGCCTGGGCAGCGATGCCTTCCGGGATCGCTCCGGTCGCCGGATCCACCGGGATCTGGCCGGAGGTGTGGATGATGCCGTTCACTTCAAAGCCCTGGGAATACGGGCCGATCGCGGCAGGAGCATTTTTCGTCTCTATCATCTTCATAACAATATCCTTCCTTTCAGGCGTTTTTTGCCGTAATGGCGTCTCTCATGCGCTCAAGACCTGTCTTGATTATAGAGCGCGGCATTGCAAGATTCAAGCGGATAAAGCGGTTTGCATTGCCGACGAAAAGCGAATCGCCGCCTTCCAACAGGACCCCCGCCTTGTAGGCAAAGAACGAAGGAAGGTCGTCGTCCTTATCAAAGTATGCGGACAGATCAACCCATGCGAGATATGTTGCCTCCGGAATCTCCATCACGGCCTTCGGCAGATTTTCGTCCAGGAACTGCTTCAGGAACCGGAAGTTCTCGTCCAGGTACGCCTTCATCTCCTCGTGCCAGGCTCCGCCCACATCGTAAGCGGCCTTCTGACCGGCGAGGGACAGCGGGTTCACAAAACCGCCGATCTTGTCCGCAGCGATAAACTCCGCTCTGGTCGCCGGGTCCCGAATGATGATGTTCGAGAACTGCAGGCCGGCCATATTAAAGGTTTTGCTGGCGGACATGCAGGTGATCAGCTTCGGATAATCCGTCATCACTTTCGCCATCGGGATATGCTTCTTGCCGGCGCGGATCAGGTCACAGTGGATCTCGTCGGAGATGATCCAGAGATTGTATTTCTCCACGATCTTAGCAACGCCGGAGAGCTCTTCCTCCGTCCACATGCGGCCGGTCGGGTTGTGCGGGTTGCAGAAAATGACAAGCTTGGCCTTCGGATCGGCAGCGCATTTTTCAAAATTCTCAAGATCCAGTGTGAAATGCCCCTTCTCATCCCGCTTCAGCGGAGACATCATGAATTCTACATGGTTGTATTCCGCAGCGTGCGCAAAATATCCGTAGGACGGTGTATTGATGATCACCTTCTCATCCTTTGCGCAGAGTGTCTCGACGAGCTGGAACAGAGCCGGAATGATGCCGGGCGAGAACGTCAGCTCTTCCTTCGGAACCGTCCAGTCGTAGTGGTCGACGCACCACTTGTTGAACGACTGATAATACTCGTCATCATAGACGCCGGTGTAGCCGAAGATGCGGCGGTCGATGCGCGCCTTGAGTGCATCGCAGATTTCCGGTGCGACAGCGAACTCCATGTCCGCTACCCACATACGGACAAATTCGTCATCCGCGTAGGGGAAAACTTTTTCCGGGCCCGCATGGAATATATAACCGCGGAAACCATCTGTATTCAGAGCGTTTGTGTGGGTGCGATCAATGATTTCATCAAAATTATACATGTTGTACCTCCTTTGTCCTTGACTGTTCTGATTATTTATCCGCTTCAAGAGCGGCATCTATGATTTCCTGGCGCTTAGCGTCCAGATCTTTCGCACTGACGGAGCCGGTCTTAAGCGCAATTGCGGAGAAGATCAGCGGGATGATGATGACGCCGGCCGCAACGATCGCATCCTGCACCGTAAGATCCTTGAACAGCGTGATGGCGACCACCGCCGCACAGAATCCGCCCAGAATGCTGCATGCATTAAACAGCCATACCGGCATCTTGATGGAGCGCTTCGCGAACTGTTCCGGATACTTTTTCGGGATGATCATGCAGGCAGCGTTCAGATAAACATTGATCAGCATTGTGGGGATCATGAGCATACTGATGGCATTGCCCACACTCATTCCGGTCAGGATCGGCACAAGCGCGACGATGTAGGTCAGCAGGAAGCAAAAGTAGGGATATCCGTCCTTGCTCTTGGTGCGGAACACCGCCGGGAACCAGCCGTCATCCGCCATGTGAGAGAGCGGCTCGCGGATCATGGCAAGCACCGCCAGGAAGGAGGAAATAATCGCACAGATGCCGCCTCCGATGACGAAGAATGCAAAAAGCCCTTGCGGCATGATGGCTGCCGCCGTAACACTCAGGTTCTGGCCGGCAATCTGCTCATACGGAAGTACTCCGGAAGCAACGTAGGACATCAGGCCGTACACAACGGAGACAACCACGCAGGTGACCAGAATGCCCATCGGAATCGTGCGCTTCGGGTTCTTTGTGATCGGGACAACGCCGACCGGTCCCATCGTCGTTCCCTGGCAGGCCCAGCCCATGATCGCGATCGCGCTGATCATGCCGCCGAAGCCGCCGTGGAAGAATCCGCCGTCATGAGCTGCATTGAAGAAATCCGCCGCATTGACATTCGGAATGCCGATAACAACGAAGAGAACCAGAGCAACCACCAGGAGCGCCGTAGCAACATTCTGGAATAAGGTTACGATTCGATTGCCCTTCATGGAGAGCAGGAAAAACAGCGTCAGGACAATCGAGCTGACCAGCTTGCTGTGATCAGCCACCACCGGGAAAAGATTACCCAGATAACTGGTCAGTGCCAGCGAATAGCCGGTAAAACCGAATGCCCAGATAACATTTGTCCATCCGCCGTAACCCGTGAGAATCGGAGGAAGCAGCATGCCTTTCATGCTGTAATCGCCGCCGTCAATCACGAAGATGCCGGACATGCCGAGGTTGTACCAATAGGCAAGCAGCATGTAGAAGACACAGATAACAGTGATGGGCAGGATCGACCGCCCCGTTTTTTCGATTGCGGAACCAAGGGTGACGAAGATTCCCGAACCGACCGCTCCGCCGACACCCAGGCCTACGATGTTCCACAGCCCGATCTTTTTGACATTTGCTTTACTCATGAATTCCCTCCGTTAGCTTGTATCGCTGATAGATTTTCATTTTCAGATCCGGCTGCGCAGCTCAGTTCCATTGACTGCATTATAGCAAATTGAACCGACAAGTCAAAAAGCCACTTGTTTCGTCCCGCGAAACTCCGTTGCCTGAAAATCTATTTCAGGGAGAAAAATCGATCAAAAAAGCTGCCAAAATCAGCTGCTCTTCGTAAAACCTCCGCCGTGTCATCAAATAATCAATTCTGACGACGGCTGCATTTCTCATCCCCTGAAACCCCAAATTGACATGGTCTGCATTTCATGGTACATTTTGGAAAGATTATCTGTTGTTCACTCAGGAGGATCGCAAATGTCAGAGATCAGCGTGGAAACCGGCAAGAGGATCCGTTATTTCCGGGCAAACCGGGGCATGACACTGGAAGAGCTGGCCGCCGCCGTCTACAAAAGCAAGGCGACCATCTCCAAATATGAAAAAGGCGATATCGTCATAGACATCGAAACACTCTATGAGATCGCAAAAGTGCTTCATGTTCACGTTGACCAGCTTCTCCTCAAGCACGAAGCCCTCGCAGCGGAAGAACACGAGGTGGACCCTGCCTTTTTCCGGGGGCTGCACCGTTTTTATGCCTACTACTATGACGGGCGGATCCGCAATATCAACCGGAGTGTCTGCGACATCCTCTCCCCCACGGACGTCAACCAGTACAAGCTGATCATGTATATGAATTTCAAAGATTACGACCGCTATCAGCAATGTGAGAACACCTATACCGGCTACATCAAGCATTTTGACGCGCTCTCCATCATCGAAGTTGTTCACCAGACAAATCCGATGGAACACGGCAGCGTGCAGATTCTGGCTCCTTTCATGGACTCCGATACAAAGTGGGGCCTCTGGAACGGAATCTCCTCCCGCCCGCTGATGCCGGTTGCCCTGAAAATGCTCTTCTCCAAAAAGCCTCTGAAAGAAGATGACGCCCTCCGCGAGAGCCTGAAGATCTCGAAGGAGGACATCCGAACGATGAAACTGTACAATTTTTTTGCTGTGACCTGATTTCTTCGCAGTAATCAAAAAGACCTGCCCGAACTCCCCTCGGACAGGTCTTCATTTTTAAAATAAAACCCTCTTACTTGCTGATCGACACCGGAGACGACGGTCCGCCGATGTTGTTCTCGCCGAGCGCTGTCGGGATATCCTGCATCAGGGCAAAATAGACGTCCCAGTAATCCGCCGTCGCGCACCATGCGCGGACCGTGTACTGGAGGCCGCCCGGGATGCCGCAGAGCGGGGAAGCGAACGGAGCCGGATTCTGAAGGACCTTGGCGTTCGCGTTCATGACGCCCAGCATGACCTGCTGCGCTTCCGCGATCGGCACGGAGCCTGCCACGTTGAAGGTCAGGTCGACGCGTCTGGTCGCTTCGGCCGTGACGTCCGTCACATTTCCGCCGGTCAGAGCGCTGTTCGGGATGGTCACTCTCTTGTTGTCGACCGTCAGGAGGACCGTGTAGAAGAGGCCGATCTCCTTGACAACGCCCTCCTCGCCGGCGCCGACGATATAGTCGCCGACCGCAAACGGCCTGAATATAAGAAGCATGATGCCGCCTGCCAGGTTGCTGAGAGCGCCCTGCAGAGCCAGGCCGACCGCGACGCCGCAGGAGGCAATCACCGCCACGACGGACGCCATCGGCACGCCGAGAATGCTGATAATTGTGACGACCAGGATCACATAGAGGCCGATGCGGATCGCGTTTTTAAAGAAAGATGCCGCTGTCGGGTCTATCTTTGAGAGCCCTTTGATCTTCCCGACGACGTCCATGATCTTACTGATCACGATTCGTCCGACGATGAAGACGATGATGGCAAGGACGATCTTACCGCCCGCGTTGGTGCAGAGATCAACTGCACTTCTGAAAAAATCCTGCATACCACGTTCCCCCTTTCATTGGAACAATTCTCTTTTCCGGCCCAAATCAGCCGGCCAATACAGAATTATTATAACATATATTCAGGCAAACGCGGCATTTTTCTGTAAAAATATACAAAAGTCTTATCTGCCCGGGAAGGAAAAGTCCAGAAGGAAGATAAGGATTAAAGACCTGTTTCACACAAATCACCTCACATACACCGAAAAATCAGGATCCCACGATACCGCGGAAGGCTTGGGCGAGTACACCTCGCTTTTGTCCGTCACCTCATAGAGCGATTTCCCGTTCAGATACACATCGCCCAGGTGGGCAACATGCCCCGCGTCAAACCAGTCGCCGGAGACGAGCGTGGTGTACGGGTTGCGGTCCGTGAACACCGCGTTCTGAACCCTCGCCTTCCACACGCCGGCATGCACCTTTGTCCAGCCGGAGAGCGGCTCGGCTCCGGTGATCACAGCCCCCCCCCGCGGCTCGACGCTCCGGCAGACGATGGGTTTTCCTCGGTCCCGCCCCGGACAGGGTCCACAGCTTCCCTGCTGCCGTCGCCACCAGGCGCGGCTTTGATGTTTACGTAGTACTGTATGTTTTTCTCCTTTCAAACAATGCCCCGTTCCGGGCAAACTCTTCCCTGTTTCAGCCCTCACCTTCTGCTCCGCAGAATGATTTCCTCGGTCCGGCGCTGCTGCTCCCCGGCAGAAATAACGGCCTCTCCGTCACCGTCCTGCTCACCGTAGTTTCCGAACTGGGCATGGTTCCCGCCTTCTATCCTGTATGTCACCGCGTCTTCCGGCATGTAGCGTTCGCCTTCCTCTAGTTTTTCCATGTTCAGCACGCCGTCCAGAGACCCGTAGATCACAATGACATCAAGGCTGTCATCCAGTTTTTTCGTCGGATAGGCGGCAAGCAGAACAGCGCCCGCCAGCTTTTCTCCCTCGTCGGCAGCATATACGGCGGCCATGGCGCCGCCCAGAGAATGTCCGCCGATATACCAGTTGTCATAATCGTACCGCGCGATCAAGTCATCCGCCTTGCTGATTCCGAAAAATGCCAGGTGAAACGGCATTTTCACCAGACAGACATCCATCCCTTCTCCGGCCAGCTGATGCAGCAGCGGCGCGTACGCTGTCTCCTCAACCTTCGCGCCGGGATAAAAGATGAGCGCATCGCTCTCGGAGGGCCCGTCAAACAGCCATCCGTAGTCCGTCTTCGTGACGGATACTTTTTCATCGCTCTCCAGGGCAGGGAGCGCAGACGGGTCTGCGTGATAATACCGGCTCGTATACAGCAGAAAAACTGCGGCAAGAACCACAGTCACGCAGATCGGTGTAAATATTATCTTATTCTTTCTCCAAACATTTTTTGTGCCTGAATGTGTCATCTCTTCTGTCTGCCTCTTTTCCGTTCCTGCAGATTAATCCGCAAAATGCCAGAACCCCGTCCCTGTTATGGCTTCATCTATTCTTTTCGTTAACGCTTCTAAACTCTCAATTCTCATGCCCTTACCTTCCTCGTTTCCATAAATTTCTCACCCCTGCAGATGTCAAGTGTTAAGAGCTCTCTTGCTTTTATGTTTTTTTATTACACTGAAACCTTAGTTTTTACG
>DFFD01000054.1:0-1698 GCA_002369495.1 Lachnospiraceae bacterium UBA3785
AGGATCACCCGGAGATCCCGCACCGTAGGATCCGTGTCTGCTTCACGCCGGACGAGGAGATCGGCGCGGGCGTCGACCACATCGATCTTGCAAAATTCGGCGCGAAGGAAGCCTACACCGTCGACGGCGGCAAGCTCGGAGAGGTCGAGTATGAGTGCTTCAACGCGGCCTGGGCCGATGTCACGGTCCGCGGCACCTCCGTTCACCCCGGAAGCGCGAAGAATCTTATGAAAAATGCCTCCCTCCTCGCCATCGAATTCAACGAAATGCTGCCCGCGGCGGAGCGCCCGGAGCACACGGAAGGCCGCGAGGGCTTCTACATGCTCGCCGAGATCGCCGGCGGCATCGATTCCGCGCGTCTCAAGTACATTATCCGCGACCACGACCGCGAGACATTTGAAGCCCGCAAGCGGACGCTCACGCGGATCACGGCATTTTTAAACGAGAAGTACGGGGAGGGCACATTTACGCTTGAGATGGGCGACAGCTACTACAACATGATCGAGGTGCTGCGCGACCATATGGAGCTCGTGGAAAATGTAAGGCGCACCATGGCGGATCTGGGCGTCACGCCGATCGAGAACCCGATCCGCGGCGGCACGGACGGCGCGCGGCTCTCCTTCATGGGGATCCCGTGCCCGAATCTCTGCACCGGCGGGTACAATTACCACGGCCGCTACGAGTACGCAAGCATGCAGGAGATGGAGAAGAGCGCGGAGATCGTGCTGGCGCTGATGAAGGGCTGACCGATGGGGAATGTATTTTACTTCACCTGGGAGATCTCCCTCATGGAGAACCTGCAGCGGGTGATGCCGGGCTGGCTCATGTCGGGAATCTCGCAGTTCTCCCTGTTCGGCGAGGAGGTCGCTCTCATCCTGATTATGGGCCTCATCTACTGGTGTCTTGACAAAAGAGTCGGAAAATACATCGGCGAGATCGTCATCATCGGTGCTCTCTGGAATCCGATGATCAAGAATATTTTCTGCCGCCGCCGGCCTTACATGGACAATGAAAATATCGACCTTCTGCGCATGATCGCGAAGGACGCGGACAAGTACGATGTGGCGGCGCAGGGATTTTCATTTCCGAGCGGGCACTCGACAAATGCGGCTGCACTTTACGGCGGGCTCGCGCGTCTTAAAAATGATAAGACCTGGATCTGGGCGGGGATCCTGATGATCCTTGTCGGGTTTTCGCGTGTTGCGGTCGGGGCACATTTCCCGACTGACGTGCTTGCCGGCTGGGGGCTGGGCCTTTTCGTCGTCTTCTTCATCCCATGGCTTAAGAGAAAGCTGCAAAATGAAAACCTCTTCTATTGGATCCTTGTCATGACGGCACTTCCCGGGGTGTTCTATTGCCGGAGCGAGGATTATTTCACGGCGCTCGGGCTGCTCATCGGGTTCGTGCTCGCGATGAAGTTTGAGGAGAAATACGTTAATTTTGAGGGTACGAGAAAGCCGCTTGAGATCGTACTGCGGCTTGCCGGCGGGGGCGTCGTCTACTTTGTACTGAATCTGGCGCTGAAAAGAGTCCTGCCGGCGGGCGATATCACGAGGGTCATCCGCTACGCGGCTGTGACGTTTGTGATGATGGGGGTCTATCCGATGGCGTTTAAGGCACTGAGGCGAAGGTGAAGTTGCCAGGGACGGTTCCCGGGGATTCCCGGGGACGGTTCTTCAACGGTTGAAGAACCGTCCC
>DFFD01000054.1:1804-4483 GCA_002369495.1 Lachnospiraceae bacterium UBA3785
CCCCAACGGTTGAAGAACCGTCCCCGAAGCGTTGAAAGGAGAGCAAATGGAGATAAAGCCGGTCGCCCGCATCCGGAGCGGGTATAAGGAGAAGTTCGGGATCCCGCGGCAGAGCGGGCTCGTGCCGGAGGCGCTCGCGGAGGTCGTATTCGAACCCGCCTTCCGGAACCCGGACGCGGTGAAGGGCCTTACGGAATTCTCCCACATCTGGCTCATTTGGGGGTTCTCGGAGATCGACAACACGGTCTTCCGCGCCTCCGTCAAGCCGCCGAAACTCGGCGGGGAGAAGAGAGGCGTATTTGCGACGAGGTCGCCCTACCGGCCGAACGGGCTCGGGCTCTCCTCGGTGAGGCTCCTGGACGTTAAAATCGACCCGAAGGAGGGTCCTGTCCTCACGGTCGCCGGCGCGGACCTCCTCGACGGGACGCCGATCTACGACGTGAAGCCCTATGTGCCCTACGCGGATGCGCATCCGGAGGCTGCGGGCGGATTTTCCGATACGCATAAGGGAGATCGGGTGGGGGTGCATTTTCCGGAAGAGCTCCTCATGAAAATAAAACCCGAACACCGGGATGCGATTCTGAAAATACTCGCGCTCGACCCCAGAGGCAGCTACGAGAGGCAGGCGGGGGCGGTTTACGGGCTTCATTTTGCGGAGTATGAGGTGCATTTTAAGGAAAAAGATGGTATACTCCTTGTAACAGCTGTCGAACCGGCGGAGAGCGCCGTGAAAGTAAAATGAGGAGCAAATTATGTTAACTGATCCGAAGAAAACCAAAGACGAGATCGTTCAGTGGATAAGGGATTATTTCGCGGAGAACGGGCCGACCTGCAGCGCGGTCATCGGGATCTCCGGCGGAAAGGATTCCAGTGTTGTCGCGGCGCTGCTCGCCGAGGCTCTGGGGAAGGACCGCGTGGTCGGCGTCCTCATGCCGAACGGCGTCCAGCCGGATATTGCAGATTCGGAGGAGATCGTGAATCTTCTCGGCATCCCGCACGTCACCGTGAACATCGCGGCGGGCTATGCGGGCATGACGTCCGCGATCAATGAAGCTCTCGCCGGCGGCGGCGTTCCCGGGGCTGAGAAGCTCTCGCGCGACTCCGAGATCAACCTGCCGCCGCGCCTTCGCATGAGCACGCTCTACGCGATCGCCCAGGCGCTGCCGAACGGCGGCCGTGTCGCGAATACCTGCAACCGCTCTGAGGATTACATCGGCTACTCGACGAAGTACGGCGACGCGGCCGGCGATTTCTCGGTCCTCTCGAACCTGCTGGTCCACGAGGTGATCCAGATCGGCGAAATCCTCGGCCTGCCCGAGCGGCTCACGAAGAAGACGCCCTCCGACGGGCTCTCCGGGATGTCCGACGAGGACAAGATCGGGTTCACCTACGCGGTGCTCGACCACTATATCCTCACCGGCGAGTGCGCGGACGAAGCCGTCAAGGCGAAGATCGACCGCATGCACCGTCTGAACCTCCATAAGCTGCGTCTGATGCCGGCTTATCAGCTTGACTGAGACCTTCTTTGTTGATCTTGAAAAATCAATCCATCAGGAATTTGTGTACCTTGCCGGGTTGCGCAGATTCCTGATTTTTTTTTATAATTAAGTCAGAAAATGCAAGGAGGACCACCGATTTGACCGACCTGAACCGCCTGAAAGCTGCCCTTTCCGCCGAGCTTTCGGGGCTGGGAGACATTTCCGACGCCGAGATCAGGAGGCGCATCACCGACCTGATCCTTGCGGAGAGCAGGAGGAAATTCATTTCCATCGACGAGCGGACGCGTCTCGCCGGCGAGCTGTTCGCCTCCGTGCGGCGGCTGGACGTCCTGCAGGATTATCTCGATGATCCGGACGTCACGGAGATCATGGTCAACGGACCGGGGCTTATTTTCACGGAGAAGGGCGGCAGGATTGAAAAATGTCCGAAGACCTTCAGCTCCGAGGAGCGCCTCTACGATGTGATCCGGCAGATCGTCGGGCGCGTCAACCGCACGGTCAGCGAACAGTCGCCCGTCGTGGACGCCCGGCTGCCGGACGGAAGCCGCGTCAATGCGGTCGTGCCGCCCGCGGTCATCGGCGGGCCGATCCTGACGATCCGGCGGTTCCCGAAGAAGCCGATCCTGATGAAGGAACTGCTCGCATTTGGAACTGTGACGCCGGAGGCGGCGGATTTTCTGCAGAAACTGGTGCGGGCGGGCTACTCGATCCTCATCGGAGGCGGGACATCGGCCGGGAAGACGACATTTTTAAATGCGCTCGCCGCCTGCATCCCCGAGCATGAGCGCATCATCACCATCGAGGACAACGCGGAGCTGCAGATCCGGGGCATCGACAACCTGATCCGGCTCGAGGCCAAGCGGGCGAATATCGGGGAAAATGTCGAGATCACCATCCGCGACCTCGTGAAGGCCTCCCTGCGCATGCGGCCGGACCGCATTATTGTCGGGGAGGTGCGCGGCGGCGAGGCGGTGGACCTGCTCTCCGCCCTCAACACCGGACACGACGGCTCTCTCTCCACGCTGCACGCGAACTCCTGCGCGGATATGATCCCGCGCCTTGAGACTATGGTGCTCATGGCATTTCCGCTTCCGCTCTCCGCGATCCGGCGGCAGATTGCCTCCGGGGTCGATATCCTGGTGCATCTGTCCCGCGTCCCGGGCGGCGCCCGGCGGGTCAC
>DFFD01000065.1 GCA_002369495.1 Lachnospiraceae bacterium UBA3785
CCGACCTCTACGATCCGCCCGGGATCCTTCGGAATGTCGCCCATCAGCTTGCCTGTCTGGCCGTTCATGCCGAAAATGTACTTCTTTCCCTTGTATTCCGTGTACATCATCCAGACCGGAAGCATCGCGTAGTGGACCTGGTTGTTGCTCCAGCTGTACTGCTCGTGCTCGATGGTCGTGCCGCCCGAGAAGGTGCCGACGTGCGAGAGGACCGCCTTCTGCAGGGACTCGCGGGCACGGTTTTTGGCACGGATCTCATTCTTGCCGGAGTCCTCGTCCCAGCGCTGCGTGTAGAAGCCGGCGAGGTAGGCCGCGTTGAAGGGTTTCATTTCCTTGAAATCAAACGGCTCGATCGAATCCATCAGCGCGTTGTCCATGCCCTTCAGGGCGTCCGCCGGGATGTTGTTGAACTGGCCGGCCGCCCTCTCCTCGACGCGGTAGCGGGAGACCTCGGTGTACTCGGTGTCGCCGCTGCGCCAGGTGCGGACATTTTTGCCGATCACGCTCATGTCCGCGTCCCCGTCGAACGTGTAGAGCCAGAAGGGGATGTACATGCCCTTGATCTTCTCGATGGTTGATTTCTGACGGAAGAGCCGCGGCGTAAGGAACGATTTTTTGCAGAGCGCGGTGTAAGCTGCCTCCACATCCGCCTTCTCTTTCTTGAACGGCAGGACGTAGTCCGGCCTGAAGTTCCCGGACAGGTTGCCTTCCAGCGTGATCGCGCGGTTGCAGTAGACGCAGGTCGTCGCAGCCGTCTGCTTCGAGGTGATGACCTCCGCGCCGCAGTGCGGGCACTTGTAAATGACAAGATCGCCCGTGGAATCATCGGTCGAGGCCTCGTCCGTCACGTAGTCTTCGCCGGTTTCCGGATCCTTGACAGGTTCCGGGGCAGGCGCCTCGGGCTTCTCACTGCCCGGCGTCTCCTCGTACTCCGACGGCAGGAAGCTGGAGCCGCAGTACTCGCATTCCAGCCTGCCGGTTTTCGGGTTGAAGAAGAGCTCGGCGCCGCAGGTCTTGCAGTTATATTTTGCCATGCTTCCTCCTTTCCTTGCATTTTTATCGGATAAATTGTTCTGCTGACTCGGATTGCTTAGATACCGCATTCCGAGTCAGTATAATTTTACCACATTTTCACAAAAAAGACAGCCTTTTCAGGCTGTCTTTTCACTGTTTTATTCAAAATTAATTCGCTCCTCCTCCACGACCAGCGGCCGGTCGAGCACGCGGGAGTTGATTGCCAGGATGTATTCCCCCAGAAGCCCGATGAAGAAGAGCTGGACGCCTCCGAGGAAGAAGACCCCGATGACCAGCGGCGCGATGCCGGTGCTCATCCAGCTCCAGCGGACGAGCTTGTAGATCAGATAGATGATCGCGACCAGGATGCTCATGCCTCCGATCGCAAACCCCGCAAAGGTTGCGAGCCGCATCATGACCTTCGAGTAGGAAGTGATGCCCGCCATCGCGAAATCATAGAGATTGTAGAAATGGTTCTTGCTCTTGCCCGCGCGGCGGTTCGGCCGCACGTAGAGGACCGTCTTGTAATCGCCGCCGAACTCCGCGACCATGCCGCGGAAATAGGGCATCGGATCGTGGATCTGCCGCACCACGTCGACGAACGATTTGTCGAAGAGGCCGAAGCCGGTGAAATTTTCGATGTGGCCGATCTCGGTGATCTTCCGGAGGAACTTGTAGTACTGCCGGCGGATGAAGGCCATGAGGAAGTTCTCCTCCGTCTTCTCCTTGACGCCGATGACGATCTTGTGGCCCTTCTCCCACTCGTGCACGAAGGTCGGAATGAGCTCGGGCGGATCCTGGAAATCCGCATTCAGGCGGATCACGCAGTCCCCGTAGGCCTGCTTGAAGCCGTAGACCGGGGAGCGCATCGGGCCGAAGTTCTTCGTGTTGAAAATGGCCTTGACGCGCGGATTCTCCGCGCACAGGCCGCGAATCAGCGGCCTGGTGTTGTCCCTCGAATAGTTGTCGATGAAAATGATCTCATAATCGTACTCCGGAAGCTCCTCCGTGAAGATCTTAACCAGCGTCTCGGTCATGAGCGTTACATTGTCTTCCTCGTTCATCGTCGGGATGACGACCGAGATGAGCTTTTTTGCATTTTCCATAAGCGCCTCCCCGGTCAGCCGACCGAACCTTTCTCCAGCGGAATGTACATGTTCTCCTTCAGCTCCTCACGGTCCAGGAACGGGAACATATCTTCAAGCGGCACCGAGACCATGCTGCCGTCCGGCAGCTTCCGCGAGGAAGTCTTGGGCAGCGTCGACTGCCGCTTCGTGACAAAGATCTGGCAGACCGTCGGCTCCGGGCTCGCCAGGACTTCCTTAAGGGTCGCCCCGAGCGTTTCGGGGTCGCCGCAGCTCCTGTAGGCAAAGCCGAAGGCCGGCATGAGCTTCGAGAGATCCGGGAAGCTCAGGTCGCCGCTCTCCTCGCCGACGCCGACGAGCGAGGTCTTGAAGAAGCCGCTCTGGGTCTGGCGCACGGAGTGGTAGCCCTCGTTGTTGATGACGAAAAGCTTGAACGGGATCCTGTTCTGCTTCAGGGTCTGGAGCTCCTGCAGGTTCATCATGAGGCTCCCCTCGCCGGTCACGCAGACGATCTCCTTCCCGCCCGATGCGCGGGAGAGACCGATGACCGCCGGAAGGTCGAAGCCCATCGAGGCGGTGTTGGAGTTCGTGATGAAGCGCTGGCCTTCCTTCACCTCAAAGACCTGGCTTCCGATGACGCGGGATGTGCCGCAGCTCGCCATGAGGATCGCGTCGGCAGGCAGGACCTTCGAGAGCTCCTTGTAAAATGCGTACGTGTTGGTGCGGCCGGGATCGAGCACCCTGTAGTGCTCCTCTGTGACGACCGGATATTTCTCCTTCCACAGGCGGCACTGTTTCCGCCAGGCTTCCGCCTTGTTTAAGGGATTCTCCCGGGACGCGCCGCGCTCTTTCGCGCCGGCGATCAGCTTCTCTGTAAGCTCCTTCGCGTCCGCCCAGACCGGCATCTTGATATGAAGATCCTGCTTCTCGATCTCATAGCGGTCGATATCGCTCATGATCGTGAAGGACTCTCTCGCCCAGCTCCCGGTCATGAAGCCGGTCTGGGAGTAGCTTAAGCGGCAGCCGATGGAGAAAAATACATCGCTGTTCTGGACCGCGAAATTGCCCGCGCGGTCGCCCGTGCCGCCGCAGTGACCCGTGTAGAGCGGATGGGCAAACGCGATCGCGTCGACCGAGCTCACGCCGTTCACAACCGGTGTGCCGAGTACTTCCGCCAGCTCGATGAAACCCTCGTGCGCGCCTGCCGATCGTACACCGAAGCCGGGGAAAATGACCGGGCGCTCTGCATGTTCAATACGGTCGAGGATCATGCGCACAGTCTCGTCCGTGACAGGCGGGACGTCAAGCGCCGCATCCTCCGCGGGATCGTAGGCAGCAAGCTCTTCGGTCTCGATCGAGCCGCCCTGCACGTCGAGCGGAATGTCGAGCCAGACCGGGCCCGGACGGCCGGACCTCGCAAGATGGAAGGCTCTCTCAAGGTGATAGCGGATCATAGCCGGGTCCTTCACGGTCACCGCGTACTTCGTAATGGGCTTTACGATCGAGGTGATGTCGCACTCCTGGATGCCGCGGCTCCTGAGCGGCAGGCCCGTGTAGCCGACGGACGTCGGGATGCGGGTCTGGCCGGAGAAGACGACGAGCGGCTGGGAGCCCATGAAACAGCCGAGGACGCCGGTCACGGCGTTGGTCGTGCCCGGTCCGGCCGTCACGCAGACCGCCGCCATGCGGTTCGAGAGGCGCGCGTAGGCTTCCGCCGCCATCGCGCAGGCCTGCTCATGGTGATCGTAGGTGCATGTAAGGCGCGGATGATGGCCGAAGGAGTCATTCATGTGCATGGCAAGGCCGCCGGGCACCGTAAACACATCGGTGATCCCGTGGTCCGCCGCAAAATCCGCAATGTAGTCCGATACTTTCTGCTTCATAAGTAATCCTCGCATTTCTGCTCGCAGACCAGCGTCTTGCCGGAGGCCTGGATCGGAATATTGTCAACATAGGTCACGTCGATCCTTGCATCATCGCCCAGGTAACGGCGGTACAGCGAGACGATCTCCTCCTCGTTGATCTTCTCAGGGTCCGCGTTCACAAGGAGCTCGTAGCGCTTCTTCTCCCACTGGATGCATTTGATCTGATGGACGGTCTCCTCCAGCTTGATCAGCACGTTCATGAAAACGTGGATCGAGAGCGGATCGCCCTTGGTGTTGTAGAGCAGGGAGCCGCGCCGGCCGTAGATCTCCGTGAAATAAGCGTGCCGGCGGCCGTTCGTCCCCTCCTCGCGGACCATGATGCCGGTGTCGCCGGTATCGTAGCGGATCAGCGGGAAGGCCCGGTTGTAGAAGTCCGTGATGACGATGCGGCCGAGCTCGCCGGGCTCTGCCGGCTCGTCGGAGTCGATCTTCAGGATCTCCGGATAATAGTTGTAGAGGTCGATCGTGTATCTGGGATCGCGGCCGATGCAGATCGCGATGAATCCATTCTCGTTGTTGCCGTAGGAGCGGACCGGCGGGAACCCGAAGACCCGCTCGATCGCCTCGTAGGTGGACTGCGGCAGCGCCTCGCCCATCGAGTAGATCATCTCGACCGACCAGCCGGCGATGTCGACGTCACGGCGTTCGATGTAGGAGGTCAGGGCGGTCAGCGCGCTCGAGTAGGCGACGATCGTCTGGATCTTCTCCTTCTCAAGTCTCCGGCAGACCTCGCCGAGATACTCGTCGCCCATGTTGGAGATATCGTACATGAGCAGGTTGTTCTTGAAAGACTTCCATTTGGAGATCGCGTTCTTCCCGTCGATCCAGACGCGGAACTCGCCGCGCTTCATGCCCATGCGGAACCCGTTGAGCTCGTAAACCGCGAGCATGTTGGAGTAGATGTGGTCCATCTTGTTCGGGTCCGCCCAGACGGTGAACGGAACGCCGGTCGACCCGCTTGTGTTGAGCTGGCCCAGCTGATCGCGGTTCGCGGAATACTCGTCCGAGAATACCTCCTCGCGGTGATTGTTGTAGTCCATTTTCTTCATCACCGGGAAATCCGCCAGCGACTTCGCGTCCGCATATTTCCGGTAGAATTCGCAGTGTTCCTTCGCATAGTCGAGGATCGCGTTAAGCCGCCTCTCCTCGTACTCCGGCGTGATCCCGTTCACGATCTCAGCGGTGTTGACCTTGATCAGGCGGTTCATTTTCCCGCCTTTCAGATAATCCAGCGTATTGAAGGCAGCCCTTCTGAGTACTTCTCCTGCCTGCATGTATGTCTCCTTTCCTTCAGACAGCGGTCTTTCTGCGTCCGTTCATGACAAAGCCGAACAGCGCGACCGCGATGACTCTTATTGTATTCGCCGCAAGAACGGCGCCTGCAAACCCTTTGATGCTTCCCGACCCGGTCATGAGCATGACGAGGACCGTGATCAGGATGAGATGACCGATCTGGAGGATCATCTGCCACTTCTCTTCCGTGAACGTCAGGACCACGATGAAGAGATAGGCCGAGTAAAGCCCCAGGATCTGGCTCAGGTTGACCGTGGCCAGGATCGGCTGCACGGATTCCAGAAGATTCGGATAAAAGATCTTAAGGAAGATCGGTGCGGCGATCTCGATCGCGATGAAGAAAAATGCCGCCGCCGCGCCGCCCGCGCCGACAAAGAGCAGATACTCCTTCCGGTCAAGTTCCTTCTTCCTCTTCGTCAGGAAGGAGATGATGATCGTGTTGACCGGCGTGACCAGCAGGAACAGCGTCTTCCCGAGGAGGGAGGCGACATAGTATCTGGTAACCGCGAGGTCATCGATCAGGAACTTGAGCGCCAGGCGGTCGATGTTCAGCGTGAGGTTCGTGATGATGTAGGAGAACATGAGAAATGATCCCCGCCTCGCCGCTGTCTTAAATGCGCGGCTCCTCACAAGAAAATCCTTAAAAACCGAGCCGGTCAGCGCGAGGTAGATGAGCGCCGCGCATTCGCCGGTCAGGAAAATGAAAAACCATATCCCCGTCAGATAGTAGAGCGCAAACCCGGCGAGATACCCGGCCGTGAGCACCGCGTAGTAGACGAAATACTTCTCATAATGAAGGCTCAGCCTGTACTCGACGTCCCCGTAATAGCGGAAGATCATGAACATAAGAAGCGCGAACGTCGCCGCGGCCGCCCCGACATGATCAAAGGAACTCCGGCAGATGATCAGGGTGATCACGCCTCCGATCGCCCCGCAGACAAGAAGGAGCGTATTGTAGTCGCCGTTCGAGACGTCCGAGGACCTTCTCACGACCAGCCGGCTCGTGTTGAGCGCCTGGCCGACCGAAGGCGCCAGGATCCCGAGCACCCCCATGATGAAGAGCAGCTCGCCCAGCGGTTCGCTGCCCATATGCCTGTTCAGGAGCGGGTAGACGACCGCCTGCAGAACGCCGTTCATGAGAAGTCCGCCGGCGATCGTATACACGGTCGAGCCCACTATTTTTTTCTGCCTGCTGCCTGCCAATCCGTTTTCCTCTCTCTTATAAGGCGTGCTTCCTCATCTGCGGGAAGCGCACCTGTTCTCGATGTATTTTCTCTTGCCGGAGGCGAGCACCGGGATCTCGTCGACGAAGACGGTGCGGATGTCCGCATTTTCCCCGAAATACGGCCGGATCCGGCCCACGATATCCTCGACGTCCATCTTCTCCGGGTCGCCGTTCAGCTCCAGCGTGTAGGTATTATCCGTCTCCTGGATAAACCGGTACTGGAGAAGCCCCGGCACGTCCCAGAGGTTGTTCGTGATGACGAACGGCGTGAGCGCCTTGCCCGCCGTGTCGTAGATCGTATCGCTTCTCCTGCCGTAGATCTCGGTCAGGAAGAGGCGGTAACGGTCCCCGCGGATCTCATGCTTCGCCTTCGCGAGGTCGCCGGTGTCGTAGCGGATGATCGGCATCGCGCGGTTCCGGAGGTCCGTGATGACGATGCGGCCGAGCTCCCCGTCCTTCGCGGGCTCGTCGGCATCCATCTTCAGGATTTCGATGTGGAAATTCTCACTGTCGATGTAGTAGGCGGTCCCGTTCGCGGACTGGATGCCCATGATCCCGTTCTCCTCGTTGGAGTACCAGGCCTGGACCGGGCAGGAGAACTGCTCCGAGAGCCTCTGCCTCACCACGGAGGGCATGCTCTCCGAGATCGGGATGATCGAGCGGATCGAAAACCTGCTCGTATCCACGTGACGGCGGTCAATGTAGCGCGAGATCTCGCCGAGCGAGGAGGCGTAGCCGATGAGGCACTTCACCTTCCTGCGCCTGAACATATCGAGCATTTTTGCGATCTCGGCGTCGCCGAGCACGGAGGTGTCCACCATGATCATATTTTCCGCAAAGAGGCGCAGCGCGCTCTTCTTCACGTTGTGGACCCAGACGCGTAAGAAACCCATCTTCATGCCGATGTAATAGCCCGCCATCGCGCCGAAGAAAATGCCGTCCGCCGTATCGTGATCCACCTTGTCCTTATCCTGGATGATGGTAAGCGGCGTCCCGGTCGAGCCGCTGGTGGACATGGTGCGGCTTCCCTTCGCGTCCCGGTATTCGCCGGAAAGGAACGCGTCGTAGGAGCCCCTGTAGGTATCCTTGTTGACGACCGGCATCTTATCAAGCGGGGTGTCCCCGGGATAATCGTGGTAGTATTCGGTCGTCCGCACCGCGTGGCTGATGATCGAGCAGATCTTCGCCTCTGTCTCCTTCGTCGAGGTTCCCTGCCGGTAGCCTCTGCGGATCTCATCGTAATACTGTCTGACCCGGCCGCCTCTCAGGGCGTCCAGAAAGAAAAATGCAAACCATCTTCCTCTTTCGTCAAGAATCATACCCTTCTCCTGCTTTCTCCGGGGACGGTTCCCGGCGGAGTGTCGTTTCTCCTCACGGAGAAACGACACTCCGAAGGAACCGTCCCTGTATCATTCGTAATACATCCCAATCTGCTCCCGCATCAGCTCAAACGCATCCCTGCCGTCCCTGAGCCCCTTCGCGAACGCGACGGTCTC
>DFFD01000088.1 GCA_002369495.1 Lachnospiraceae bacterium UBA3785
ACTGGTTCCAGCCGCTGACCGGCGCGACCGCGGAGAAGCATGATTCCTTCGTCTCCGCACCGCTGCCGAGCGGGAAAGTGCTCCTCAGCCTGTCGGGTAAGGAGCTGATCAAGGGCGAACCGGATGCGTCCTCATTCCCTTCGGGCGGACTTCGCGCGACCTTTGAAGCCCGCGGCTACACCATCTGGGACTGCACATCGCCGGCCTTTGTGAGACACGACGAGGGCGGAGCCACGCTCTGCATTCCCACGGCATTCTGCTCCTACACGGGCGAGGCCCTCGACCAGAAGACCCCGCTTCTACGCTCCATGCAGGCTCTCGAGAAGGAGACCGTGAGGCTCCTCAACCTGCTGGGCAACAAGACCGTGCATTCCGCGGTGCCTTCCGTCGGCGCGGAGCAGGAGTATTTTATCGTTGACAGAGAAAAATATCTGAAGAGACTGGATCTGGTCTTCACCGGCCGGACCCTCTTCGGTGCGATGCCTCCCAAGGGCCAGGAGCTGGACGATCACTATTTCGGCACGCTCCGCCCGCGGATCGCATCATATATGAAAGATGTAAATGAAGAACTCTGGCGGCTCGGCGTCCCGGCGAAGACCCAGCACAACGAGGTCGCGCCGGCCCAGCACGAGCTGGCCCCGATCTTTGAGAAGGCCAACATCGCGGTCGACCACAACCAGATCGTGATGCACACGCTGAAGCGGACGGCCTACCGCCACGGCCTCAGGTGCCTTCTGCACGAGAAACCCTTCGCAGGGGTGAACGGGTCGGGCAAGCACAACAACTGGTCGATCACAACGGATGACGGGACCAACCTTCTGGATCCCGGCACGACCCCGCACGACAATATCCAGTTCCTGCTGGTCCTCGTCTGCATCCTCCGGGCGGTGGACAGGCACGCGGAGCTCCTGCGCGAGTCGGCCGCGGACGTCGGAAATGAAGTCCGTCTCGGCGGAAATGAAGCCCCGCCGGTCATTATCTCGGTCTTTCTGGGCGAGCAGCTCGAGGATGTGCTGACGCAGCTGGTCTCCACGGGATCGGCGACGAGCTCCCACGACGGAGGCTTCCTCCGGACCGGCGTCTCCTTCCTCTCCGACGTCAACCGCGACGCCACGGACCGCAACCGGACCAGCCCGTTCGCCTTCACCGGCAACAAGTTTGAGTTCCGCATGGTCGGCAGCCACGATTCGATCGCCGGCGCGAACACGGTCTTAAACACGATCGTCGCGGAGAGCTTCCGGGACGTCTCGGACCGGCTTGAGAAGTGCGCTCCGGAAAATGTCATGGACTGCGTCCACGACATCATCAAAGAGTACGCGGCGGCGCACAGCCGCATCGTCTACAGCGGCAACGGCTACTCGAAGGAGTGGGCCGAGGAGGCGGCAAGGCGCGGCCTTCCGGTCATCAACTCGATGGTGGACGCGATCCCCGCGCTCACGTCGGAGAAGACCGTTAAGCTCTTTGAGGAATTCAAGGTATTCAACAGGACGGAGCTTGAATCCCGCTCGGCTGTAAAATACGAAGCCTACGCGAAAGCGATGAACATAGAAGCCCGCACGATGATGCAGATGACGAGGCGGGATATCATTCCGGCCATCATGCGCTACATCGGCGATCTCTCCGGTGCCGCGAACGCGGCGGCTGCTGCGGGTCTCGACATTTCCGTCCAGAAGGAGCTCCTCGGGAAGCTCTCCGGACTGCTCTCAGAGGCGCAGACGGCGGTCAACCGCCTCGAGGACCACACGGTCCGGGCGGAGGCGATGGAGCCGGGCCGCGCGCAGGCGGTTTATTTTCATGATCATGTTGTGCCGGGAATGGCGGCTCTCAGGGCTCCCGTCGACGAGGCCGAGCGCTTCGTGGAGCGCAGTTACTGGCCGATGCCGACCTATTCCGACCTGCTCTTCAAGGTCTGAGGAGGCCTGACGGAACCTTTCAACCAAGTTGTTTCAGGATAAGAGGGTGAAGAAATGATATCGAATCTCGTACTTCAGGACACGATCAACGGAATCAGGAACATCTCAAAATGCGAGCTCATCCTTGTCGATCTCGAAGGCCGGATCGTGGCCTCGACCGTCGATGACGCCGCCGTCAGTCGGACGGATATCGTCAGCTTCGTGGAATCCCAGGCGGAATCCCAGGAGATACGCGGCAGCATGTACTTAAAGGTCTACGACGACTACAACATCGAGTATGTGGTGATCGTCTCCGGCGGAGAGGACACCGCGATGGTCGGCAAGCTGGCGGCCTTCCAGCTGCACAACCTGCTGGTCGCCTACAAGGAGCATTTCGACAAGGACAATTTCATCAAGAACCTGCTCCTCGACAACCTGCTGCTGGTCGACGTCATGAGCCGCGCCGTGAAGCTTCACATCGCGACCAATGTTCGCCGGGTCGTCTATATCCTGGAGTCCAACCAGCCGCGCGACTACGGTTCGCTCGAGGCGGTCAAGGCCCTGTTCGCGAAGTCGAAAAATGATTTCATCACCGCTGTCGACGAGAACAGCATCATCGTGATCAAGGAGCTCAAGGGCACCGACGGCCACAGGGAGATGAAGGAGATCGCCGACAACATCGTCCGCACGCTGGAAGCCGGCGGCGAGAATGTCGAGAACCTGCACGTCGCCTACGGCAACGCGGTCTCCGAGATCCGCGAAGTGTCCCGCTCCTACAAGGAGGCGCGGATGGCGCTGGACGTCGGAAAGATCTTCTTCGGCGGCCAGAACGTCATCGCCTACAGCCAGCTCGGTATCGGGAGACTGATCTACCAGCTGCCGATCCCGCTCTGTAAGATGTTCATCAAGGAGATCTTCACCGAGAAGTCGCCGGATGATTTCGACGACGAGACCCTGACGACGATCAACAAGTTCTTCGAGAACAGCCTGAATGTCTCGGAGACTTCCCGTCAGCTCTATATTCACCGCAATACACTGGTCTACCGTCTCGACAAGCTCCAGAAGAGCACGGGACTGGACCTGCGCGTCTTTGACGACGCCATCACCTTTAAGATCGCGCTCATGGTCGTCCGCTACATGAAATACATGGAGACGATGGACTATTGACCCCCGAAAGGAAGGATTTTGAAAGAATGCTTTACAAAAACCTCCTGTTCAGCCTATAATAGCGCGAGGGGAAGTAACAAGAAGGAGGTTTTATTATGATCGATCTTGACCACGTAAGCAAATCTTACGAAAAAGGTCAGCCCGCGGTCAACGACATTACGCTGCATGTCAATAAAGGCGAATTTGTCTTTGTCGTCGGAGAGAGCGGATCGGGCAAATCAACCCTGATCAAGCTTCTGCTCCACGAACTGGCGCCCACCAGCGGCCAGATCACCGTCAACGATCACGTGCTGTCCACGCTGCGGCATAAGGATATACCGAAGTACCGGCGCGAGATCGGCGTCGTTTTCCAGGATTTCCGCCTGCTGAACGACCGCAACGTCTATGAAAATGTCGCCTTTGCCCAGCATGTCGTCGAGACCCCGGGCAGAAAAATCAGGAAGCGTGTGCCGGAAGTCCTGCAGATGGTGGGCCTGGCCGAAAAATACCGCAGCCTGCCGCGCCAGCTTTCGGGCGGCGAGCAGCAGAGAGTGGCGGTCGCGCGTGCGATCGTGAACCGGCCGGCGCTTCTTCTCGCGGACGAGCCGACCGGCAACCTGGACCCGAGAAACTCGCTGGATATCATGAATCTTCTGCAGAAGATCAACGACAACGGGACGACGGTCCTCGTCGTCACGCACAACAGGGAACTGGTCGATATGTTCCACAAGCGCGTCATCACGATGCGCCGCGGCATCATCGCCAGCGATGTAGAGGAGGGCAAGTACCATGAGGCCTAGTTCGCTCTTCTACAACATCAAACAGGGATTTAAGAATATCTGGCGCAACCGCATGTTCTCGATGGCTTCCATTGCGACCATGTCGGCCTGCATTCTCCTCTTCAGCATTTTCTTCTCGATCCTGATCAATGTCAATTACATGATCCGGACGCTGGAGGAGGAGGTCGGCGTCTCGGTCCTCTTCGACGAGGGGACGAGCGAGGAGAGGATCAAGGAGATCGGAACCGAGATCGAGAAGCTCGATCACGTGACCAGCATCGCCTACACATCTCCGGAGGAGGCCTGGGCCTCGTTCTGCGAGGAGTATTTTGAGGGAAATGAAGAGCTCGCCGAGAGCTTCCGCTCCGACAACCCGCTGGAGTATTCCGCGAGCTACACGGTCCACGTCGACGAGATCGAGAACCAGGACGCGGTCGTCGCCCGGATCGAGAAGATTGAAGGCGTCCGCAAGATCAACCAGTCGGCCAGCGCGGTCAGTACCCTCACGGCGTTCAACACGCTGATGACGTACGGCTCCATCGCGATCATCGCGGTCCTTCTGGTCGTAGCGGTCTTCCTCATCTCCAACACGGTCAGCATCGGTATCTCGGTGCGCCGGCATGAGATCGCGATCATGAAGTACATCGGCGCGACGGACGCATTTGTCAGGGCTCCGTTTATCGTGGAGGGTATCCTCCTCGGAGCGATCGGCGCCGCGATCCCGCTTGCGGTCGTGTATTTCGCCTACGACAGGCTGGTGGGCATCCTGCTCGCCCGCTTCGACATCCTCTCGACAATCTCCTCGTCGCTGCCGGATTCGATGGTCGTCTTCAGGATCCTGCTGCCGATCGGCCTCATCCTGGGCGTCGGCATCGGCCTGTTCGGCTCGATCATCACCGTCAGGAAGCATCTGTCCGTATAAGGCAAAACTAAAAAAGGCTGTCCGCCCGGCGGGCAGCCTTCTTTGTACACTGTAAAGGAAGCGATATGGAATTTAAACTTCATTCGGATTATCAGCCGACCGGCGACCAGCCGGAGGCCATCCGGCAGCTTGTGGAGGGCTTCCGGGAGGGCAACCAGGCGGAGACGCTGCTCGGCGTCACCGGTTCGGGCAAGACATTCACGATGGCCAACATCATCGAGCAGCTTAAGAAGCCCACGCTCGTGATTGCGCACAACAAGACGCTGGCGGGCCAGCTCTACAGCGAATTCAAGGAGTTTTTCCCGGAAAATGCCGTGGAATACTTCGTATCCTACTATGACTATTATCAGCCGGAGGCCTATGTGCCCTCGTCGGACACCTACATCGCCAAGGACTCGGCGGTCAACGACGAGATCGACAAGCTGAGGCTCTCCGCGCTGTCCTCGCTCTCGGAGCGGCGGGACGTGATCATCGTGGCCTCGGTCTCCTGCATCTACGGCATCGGTGCGCCGGACGATTTCGCGAACATGATGACCTCCGTCCGGCCGGGCATGCAGAAGGACCGCGACGAGCTGATCCGGGAGCT
>DFFD01000025.1:0-562 GCA_002369495.1 Lachnospiraceae bacterium UBA3785
TGCAGGTTTAGGGGAACCGTCCCTGCAGATTCAGGGGAACCGTCCCTGTATTATCCCCTCACCCCTCATCCTCCGATTCAAGCAGCCGTCTCAGTATCTGCTCCCGGTTTCTCATGAACATGGACGTCACAATATAGCTGTCCGTCTCCTTGTAGGCGCACGGATGGATCGGTCCTCCGTCAAAACTCAGTATCTCCGCGCCGGGCAGCCCCAGAAGGATCGGCGAATGCGTGACGATGATAAACTGGGAGTCCTTTTTCGCGCAGCGGTCGATCTCCGCCAGGAGCGTCAGCTGCCGCTGCGGTGAGAGGGCCGCCTCCGGCTCATCCAGAAGATACAGTCCGTTCGGCCGGAAGCTCTCCTGCGCCAGCGCGAGGAAGCTCTCCCCGTGGGATTTCTCATGAAAATGCTGCGGCACCCCGCCCAGCCCCCGGCTGTATTCCTCCTCCTTCGTGGCCACATTGTAAAAGCTCTCCGCCCGCAGAAAATAGCCGTACCTCGCACGCCGGTACCCCCTCGACAGCCGGACAGCATCGCAGAGTTCGGAGTGGGAGTCATAGGT
>DFFD01000025.1:682-1004 GCA_002369495.1 Lachnospiraceae bacterium UBA3785
GCCTCGAGCAGGGTTGATTTTCCGCTGCCGTTCTCGCCGACGAAGAAGGTGACCGGGTTCGCGAATTCGATCTCCTCCACCCCGCTGATCGCGGGGATCCCCCGCAGGTAGCTGTCGGGGGCGATTTTGTCCCAGTTGATCAGCACGCTGTTTATGAGCAGTGTGTTCAGCATTTTCTAAACTTCATCCCCTTTCGTTTTCCGGTACAGGCACAGTATATCATACCGGGAACCTGCGCGACAGACAAAAACCCGCCCCGCAGAACAAACTCCGCGGGGCGGTTCACCGTCTCAAACCCGGGGACGGTTCCCGGGAGGCCGCC
>DFFD01000025.1:1117-4563 GCA_002369495.1 Lachnospiraceae bacterium UBA3785
CGCCGAGTCCCCCGGGGACGGTTCCTGGGAGGCCGCCGAAGGCGGCCGGGGGGAACCGTCCCTTAAAACCTTCCCCGGCTGGCCAGCTTACACAATCACAACCTTCACTTCCGCCTCGCCAAGCCCCTCCGCGCTGACCGCAAGGACCGCCTCGCCCGGCTCATACCCGGCCCGAAGCACCGCCATCGCGCTGCCGCGGTAGCTCGTGAACGTCCCGGAGCTGTAATTCTGCTCCGTGATCGGGTTGGCCGAACCGAAGCCCATCAGCTCCGCCGCTCCGGACACCTTCACGCTGAGCTTCACTGCTGCGTCCGGCACGACCCGGCCTTCCGCATCGACGATCTCCGCCCTGATGTAGGCGAGGGAGGCGCCGTCCGCGGAGAGGGTTTCATTTTCAGGGACGAGCCGGACCGAAGCGGCCTCGCCGACCGTGCGGAGCACATCCCGGGAGACGCATTCACCGCCGCAGTAACCGACTGCCTCGACTGTCCCCGGCTCGTAGACCGTGTGGAAAATGAAAGTCCCAGGCATCTCATGCACGTTCGCCTCTCCGGCTTTCAGCCTGCCGGCTGATTTTCCGTTGACCATGAGTTCGACCTCCTCCGCGAGGCTCATGACCAGCACGTCCACGTTCTTTCCTTCGCGGCCGTTCCAGCTCCAGTTCTTCTGAACGCCCGGGAAGCCCCAGCTCGAGAGGACCTCCGTCTTTCCGAAGACGTCCGGATCGTAGGAGAAGACCGCAGTCTCGCCGCTGCCCCAGACGATCCGGCGGTAGACGCCCTGCGGCAGGATCGCGCCGGTGATATCAAAATCCGCGTCGTTCGCCAGCCGCCACGGGTAGCCGGAGTTCATCTGCAGGAACATCGCACCGTTTTGAAGCGCCGGATCCTCCGGGTCAAAGAAGGAGGCCTTGCCGATGCCCGCCTCGCCGATGTAATCCCAGGCCGTCCAGGTGAAGTCGCCGATCACCCACGGCGTGCTCTCGATCATCGGCCAGTGCATGCCGATCTCCTTCGGATAGTTCTCCGAGCCCATGATGACCCGCTCCGGGAACATCTCATGATCCTGCTCGTATTTTCCTTCCAGGTAGTTGTAGCCGACAATGTCGAGCGAGTTTGCGAACGGCTCCGTGAGCTGCTCCCACAGAAGGTCCTTCTTGCCGCCGAGATCCGCGTTCTGGAGACCGCCGGTCAGGCTGTCCTTCCACTTGCGAAGCGCATCCTCCTGCAGCTCGTCGTCGAGCCCGTTCCAGAAGGAGCAGATGCCATTCGAGATCGGGCGGCTCGGGTCAAGTTTCCTGACAAGGGCTGCCAGAGCGTCCGCAAGCTCGTAACCGTCTCCGAGGCCGGCGCGCTCGGTGATTTCATTTCCGGTGGACCAGATGGTGACTGAGGGGTGGCAGCGGTCGCGCCTTACGAACGCGGTCAGGTCCTTCTTCCAGTCATCTGCAAAATACTGGTTGTAATCGCCCGGCTGCTTGCCCATGCCCCAGGCGTCGAACGCTTCGTCAAATACATACATTCCCAGCCGGTCGCAGGCCTCGATCAGGGCCGACGAAGGCGGGTTGTGGGTGGTGCGGATCGCATTGAAGCCGCTCGCCTTCATGCGGGAGATCTTGCGGGCTTCCGCGTCGTAGACGCTCACCGCACCGATCACACCGTTGTCATGGTGCAGGCAGCCGCCGCGCAGCTTGACCGATTTGCCGTTGATCCGAAGGCCGTGCTTCACGTCCGCCTCGATCGTGCGGATGCCGAAGAGCACCTCGTCCGCGTCGCAGGAAGTCTCCTTCACCGGGCAGATCTTCGTCCGGTAGGTGCCTTCGGACTGCGCTTCGACCCTCAGGCGGTAGAGCTCCGGCGAATCCGCGCTCCAGAGGCGCGGCTCATCCACGGTCATTGTCGTAAATGCCTTCGCCGTTCCCATCGGCGGGACCTGCACGATTGCTTTCACGGTTTTGACCGCCTCGCCGTTATCCTCCCGGATGAGCGTGAAGCTGACCCGGACGACGCGGTTTTCCGCGAATTCATTTTTCACTTCCGCGGAGAGCTTTAAAAATGCCGTCTCCGGCGTCCCGTCCGCCCTGTAATCAATCGCCTTCGTGTACGCGGTAAGGCCGCCCCATGCGAGATGGACTGCCGGCACATGGACGAGCTCCACGCCGCGGAAAATGCCCGCCCCGCTGTACCAGCGTGAATTCGGCTGCATGCTCGGATTGCATGTGATGACAAGCCGGTTCATTTTTCCGAAATAGACGAGCTGCGTCAGATCCGCCTCAAACGGCGCGTAGCCGTAATGCTGCAGTGCGGCTTTCGCCCCGTTGATCTCCACGGTCGTGTTCATCATGGAGCCGTCGAAGCGCAGGAAGATATGCTCTCCCTCCCACTCTGCCGGGATCTCCGTTTCCTTGATGTAGCTGGCGACGCCGGCCGTGTAGAAACCGGATGCCGTGCCGGCAGGCGCGTTCTTCGTGACGTCATTTTCCAGCATGTAATCGTGCGGCAGATTCACAACCCGGTCGCCGTACATGCCCCGCATCCGCTTCGCCACATCGAGTCCTCCGGGACAAAAATGCCAGCCCTTATTGAGATTAATATTTCTTGCCATTGTCATTTCTCCTTCTTCTCCCAGAATGTATAACTGCCTGCCTGAAGCCTGCGCTCCGTTCCGCCGATGCGGACGACCGCCGGCACCGGCGTTTCAAGTTCATAGCGGATGCCTTCCGGCTCGAAGCGCCAGAGAGCCCTGACCGCTCCGCTCCTCGTCTCAAGGCGCGCCTCAAGGAAACCGATGCGCGGATCCGGATGCGGCTCATAGATGAGTTCCGTGAATCCGGCTGCCTCCTCGCTGTGGCGGACGCCCGCGGCCTTCTCGAAGACCCAGTCCGCCACCGCGCCGTAGGCGTAGTGGTTGAACGAGTTCATGTCCGTACTCCAGAAAGAGCCGTCCTCCTTCGCGCCGTCCCAGTGCTCCCAGATCGTGGTTGCCCCGCGCGTGACCGAGTAGAGCCAGCCCGGATACTGCTGCCGAAGGAGCAGGTCCCAGGCGACGTCCGCATGCCCGTAATCCGTCAGCACGTGCATGATGTAGGGCGTCCCCACAAAACCGGTCCTGAGCTGCGTGCCGTCGGCCCTGACCATCGCCGCGAGATCATCCGCGGTCTTCTGCGGGTCTTCCGCCAGCTTAAACTGCGCCGCCAGCACATGCTCGGTCTGCGTCCGGTAATCCGTGAAGGTGCTGCGGAAGGCGGAGACGATGCTCTGATAGAGCGCTTCGTACTCCGCGACATCGCGTCCGAGCAGCTTTCCGGCCCTGACAACGAGCGATGTCGAACAGGCGTAGAACGCCGTCGCGATAAAATCATCCCTCGTGGAGCCCTTGTAGCTGCCCTCCGGGGCGTCAAGTCCCAGCCAGTCGCCGAAATGGAAATGATCCGTCCACAGCCCCGG
>DFFD01000163.1 GCA_002369495.1 Lachnospiraceae bacterium UBA3785
GGTAGCCCTGGTAGCCGAGGTCGGCAGGAATGCCGCCCATCTTCTTCGTGGTCGCCGTGACGATGTCGTCGATCTCCTGCGTGGACATGCCCGCGCGGATCTTGTCCCCGATCTCGTCGAGCACCGCGATGTTGATCACCGCGCTCTTTTTGATGCCCTCGATGTCCTTCTCGTTCTTGATGAGCTCATGGCCGGGCACAATGTGGCCCATGAGCTCAAAGCGACGGATCTTGTCGTCGAAGGCGAGGTGGCAGCTCTTGTATTTTCTTCCGCTTCCGCACCAGCAGGGTGCGTTCCGATCGTATCTCTTGATGATCATTTGACAACTCCTGTCCTTTATGCCGGTTTTTAACCCGCTCTTCATTTTAATCGCCAAACCGTGAATCGTCAATCCAAATCGTTGGCGCTTATCAACTTTTCACTTGAAATATCCCCGGACTGTGTTAGAGTAAATTAAGGAAATACTGTTAAGGAAGGGAAATGCCTATGACCACCAACGACCCGGTCTACATCACCGGCCACCAGCACCCGGATACCGATTCCATCGCATCGGCGATCGCCTATGCATTTTTCAAGCGCTCCATGGGCATCCGCGCGATCCCCTGCCGCCTCGGCCCGCTGAACGCGGAATCCGCCTGGCTCTTAAAGCGCTTCGGCTTCGAGGAACCGATGCTCCTCACCGACGCGCGCGTGCGCCTCGCTGACATCGCTCTCGACCCGCCCACCTACATCAAACCGGACACGACCATCTTCGAGTCCTTAAGGCAGATGGAGGAGGTCGGCCACACCTACTGCGGGGTTGTCGACGACGAGATGCACCTCCTGGGTCTCCTGACCAAGGGCGATATCGCCCAGGTCGGCCTCGGTGACACCCACTACAACATCGACATCCTCTCAAAGACCCCGCTCGACAACTTTGTGAAGACCCTGGACGGTACGCTCGTCTACCGCGATGATGAGATGCACCTGAACGGCAAAGTCAGCCTGATCGCGATGACCGGGGCCTCCCAGCTCGACGCTTACCAGATCGAAGGCCGCATCGTCATCGTCGGCAACAATGCCGAGGCCCAGAAGCACGTGATTGAAAACGGCGCCGGCCTCCTCATCGTCGTCTGGGCGGACGAGATCGCCCCGGAGGTGATCGAGATCGCGAAGGCGCACCACTGCCCGATCATTATCTCGGGCCACGGCGCGATGAACACCTCGCGCTACATCTATTTCGCGCCTTCGGCGGAGACCATCATGAAGACGAAGCTCGTCACCTTCACGGACATCGAGCTCGCGGAGGACGTCGGAAAGAAAATGCTCCGCAGCCGCTACCACATCTACCCGGTCGTCGATACCGCGAAGAAGCTGGTCGGCTACGTCGCGCGCTACCACATCATGAACTGCAGCAACAAGCAGATCATCCTGGTGGACCACAACGAGTTCTCCCAGTCGGTCCGCGCGATCGAGAAAGCCCGCGTGCTGGAGGTCATCGACCATCACCGGATCAACGATTTCTCGACGACCCAGCCGGTCGCCTTCCGAAATGAGATCGTCGGCTCCTCCGCCACGATCGTCTCGACGATCTTCCGCGAGAACCAGATCCCGATCCCGCAGAACCTGGCAGGCCTGCTCCTCGGGGCCCTGCTCTCCGACACGATGAATTTCCACTCGCCGACGACGACCCCGAAGGACATCCAGACTGCCAATATCCTCGCGGCCATGGCCGACCTCGACATCGATGAGTTCGCCCGCGACATGTTCGCGGTCACGGCGAACACGGACGGGAAGACCTACTCCGAGATGATCAACCAGGACATGAAGATCTACGACATCAAGGAGACCAAGCTCTCGATCTCGCAGGTGATCGTGACCTCCACAAAGGAGCTCGGGGAGGACTCCCGGGATATCCAGCAGGCGCTCGAGTCATTTGCCGTAAAGAAGCGTCTGGACCTCTCGGTTCTGGTCTTCACCAGCATTCTGGAAAATGGTTCCGTCGTCTACGCCGGCGGCAACCGCGCGGCCTGGATCCCGGAGGCATTCCCGAACCGGGCAAATGAGGAGCACTCCTTCCAGCAGGACCTCCTCTCCAGAAAGAAGCAGATCCTGCCGAAGATCACTGAGGTGATTGACCGGTATATGTGAGAAACATCAGGGACGGTTCCCCCCGGCCGCCTTCGGCGGCCTCCCAGGAACCGTCCCCGGAAAAAGGGAAGGGGACGGTTCCCGGAGACGGTTCTCGAAAGCCGGGCTGCAAATGCAGCCCGGCTTTCAGGAACTGTCTCAAAGGAACCGTCCCTTTGTTTTTCGACTTTCACCCGATCCTCTCCATCTTCGCCCTGCACGCGATCACCCGGTCGGTCGGCAGATTGTCGAACCGGATCACATACGCCCGCCGGTCCGCGTCCAGGGACTTCACCGTGCCCTCCCCGAACGCCGGGTGGCGGACCCTCGTCCCTGCCTCGAAAAATGACTCCTCCGGTACATCCCCCATCCTGATCATCGTGAACGCGATGTACTGCTTCGCCTCGGCGAGCAGCCCCTCCGCAGGCTTTTTGTCCCAGTGAAGGATATCATCCCCGATATCGAAGAGGAAGCGCGAGGGATAACGCTCCGAATTGTCGAAATTCCGACCTCCGGCTTCGCTTAAGTACAGGCGCTCCTTCGCGCGGGTCAGCGCGACAAAGGCCAGCCGCCTCTCCTCCTCCATGCCCTCCTTCGTCCGGGTCTTCCGGGACGGAAAGATCCCTTCGTTCATCCCGATGAGGAACACATACGGAAACTCCAGGCCCTTTGCGGTGTGGACCGTCATGAGCCGCACCCGGTCGGGTCCCTTCGTCTCCGCGTCCAGTCCGGAAAAGAGCGCGATATGCTTCAGGTAATGTTCCAGCGTCGTCTCCTCCCCGCAGCCGGTCTCGTACTCATAGACGCTCTGCTTGAACTCCGCGAGGTTGTCGAGACGCTCCTGGCTGCCTTCGGTCCGGAGCATTTTCTCGTAGCCGCTTGCATTTAAGATATCCGCGAGCACCTCCGAGATCTGCCGCCCTTCCTGCTCCGCCGCGAAGCGGTCGATCATGGAGACAAATGCCGCCGCACCTGTCCCCCTGAAGATCGGATCCTCGAGATTGCTCCTGAGCGCCTCGTAGAGCGTCACTTCCCGGCTCTTCGCATACTCCTCAAGGAACTGCATGCGCCGCTTTCCGAGGTTGCGCTTCGGGACATTGGCGATGCGGCGGAAGGACAGATCGTCCCGGAAGGCGATCATCCGAAGGTACGCGACCGCATCCCGGATCTCCATCCGCCCGAAAAACGGCACGCCCGAATAGATCGCGTAGGGGACTTTCTCCCGGATCAGCGCGTCCTCGAGCGGCCTCGTGAGATAGTGCGCCCGGTAGAGCACCGTGATCTCCTTTAAGGGCACGCCGCTCTCCTTAAGCTCCCGGATCTTCGAGACAACGTGATCCGCCTCGTCCGCGGCTGTCTCCGCGTGGTGGGCCATCACCTGTTCCCCGCCGTTCCGCACGGGGAGCAGGTCTTTTTTCATGCGCTCTTTGTTCTTATCGATCAGCGCGTTTGCGGCCGCGAGGATCTGCGGACGCGAGCGGTAGTTCTCCATCATCATGATGGTCTTCGTGCC
>DFFD01000067.1 GCA_002369495.1 Lachnospiraceae bacterium UBA3785
CAGCCGGAGTTCACCCAGATCGACATGGAGCTCTCCTTCGTCGAGCAGGAGGATGTCATGGACGTGAACACCCGCCTTCTGGGCTACGTGCTCACGCACCTTCCGGCCATCTACGAGGAACTCGGGTTTGACAGGGCGCTCGCCGATGCGGCGCTGAAGGCAGGCCGGGAGATCGAGGCGCACGGCATCGAGAAGATGACCTGGAAGACCGCGATGGATCTCTACGGCTCCGACAAGCCGGACCTTCGCTTCGACCTCCCGATCAGGGATGTGACGGAGCTGGTGAAGGACTGCGGGTTCTCTGTATTTTCCGGCGCAGCCAAAAACGGCGGCTATGTCCGCGGCCTGACCGTGAAGGGCCAGGGCGGCATGCCGAGAAAGAAGATCGACAGGCTGACCGAGGTCGCGAAGACCTACGGCGCGAAGGGCCTGGCCTACCTGGCTTACGGCGCGGACGGCACGATCAAGTCCTCCTTCACGAAGTTCCTCTCCGAGGAGGAAGTGAAGGACCTCATCGCCGCGATGGACGCCGAGCCGGGCGACCTCCTGCTCTTTGCAGCGGACAGCTACAAGGTCGTCTGCGCAGCCCTCGGCGCGCTCCGGCTTGAGCTCGGAAAGCAGCTCGGCCTCTACGACGAGAGAGAACTCCGCTTTGTGTGGATTACCGAGTTCCCGCTTCTTGAGTGGTCGGACGAGGAAGGCCGCTTCATGGCGATGCATCACCCGTTCACGATGCCGGTGCTCTCCGACTGGGAGCATATCGACGAGGATCCGGGTTCGGTGCGCGCGGAGGCCTACGATATCGTCCTGAACGGCTGCGAGCTCGGCGGCGGATCGGTCAGAATTCATATCGATACGGTCCAGGAGAAGATGCTCGAAGTCCTCGGCTTCACGAAGGAGAGGGCGGAAGAGCAGTTCGGTTTCCTGCTCACGGCCTTCAAGTACGGCGTTCCGCCTCATGCGGGACTGGCCTACGGTCTCGACCGCATGGCGATGCTGCTCACCGGAGCGGATTCGATCCGCGACGTGATCGCGTTCCCGAAGGTGAAGGACGCTTCGGACCTTATGATCGGCGCTCCGGCGGCGGTCGAGGAGAAACAGCTCACCGAGCTGGGAATTGCGGTGGCAGTGCCGGAAGAGTGATTTGAGGTAACAAAGGGAGGTTTGTATGGCGGCCGGTTCCCCTAAAGAAAACGAATTGAAAAATGAAAACAGCCGCGTCCTCGATCTGCACGACGAGATCCTGCAGATCGAGATGCTGTTCCAGAGCTCGGTGATCTCCGTCGGCTACAAGGAGTATTCCCTTGAGAATTTTGTCGACAAGAGGTATTTCGGGGCCTGGAAAGGGCGCGAAAACTGCACGGATACCGACGCGATGCGGCAGGGCCTCAACATCGACGGCATTCTGTCCACGCCGAATCCGAGCAAAAACGAAGTCCTGACCTACCTGCAGTACACGCTGAACATTGCGGAGCTGTGCCGCCGCCGATTTAATGAGGACAACGGCAGGAGCAGCGACTTCAATATCAAACGCTATACGGAGCTGCTGACGAGCATCCGCCGGATCCTGCGCGCGCTGGACTACGACGTGCGTTTCGTGCCGGACAAGGAGATCATCTATCTGGTGGCGAGAAATATCGCCGCGGATGCCGTCGCCGACAACTCGGACGACGTCGAGACCGACAAGATCATTGAGTACAATTCATTTGCGGTCGCCGGCAACATGCAGCGGAAGCGCGAGATCCTGCTCTCCATGGGCGATACGATCGAGAGCTACTCCGACAACATGGCTCCGGGAAATGTAAAGCTCTACTCCAATATCGAGTTCATGCTCCACAACTTCAACATCCGCACCGACAATACGACCGGCGAGGACCGCGTCGAGTACGTCGCGGACATGTCGGAGGAGGAGCTTGAAAAATGGTATGACGAAGCGTACCAGATGATGCTCCTGCGCATCCTGCAGAATGAAAACCAGAAGCGCATGCAGCGCGTCGAGGCGGTGCAGGCCGCCTGCGAGGCCCAGTCCGTCGAGGAGCTGAAGCGCACGCTGGAGGCGGAAGGCGCGGACCGGATCATCACGAACCGCCGCATCGAGGAGTATGAGGCCGCCGACGCAGGCAAGGCTGTCGAAAAAGTTTCCGCAGCCGGCGAGGAGCGCGCGCGGCAGCTCAAAAAGCGCGCGGAGGAGGCGGAAGAACGGTTTGCGGAGCGGAAAGCTTCCGCTGAAGGGAAGGCCGCCGACGCCGTTCCCGACACGATCCCGACAGCCGGCGCGAAGACGGCGGCAAAACCGGAAGGCGCTCCGGATACCGCGGCAAAGGAAAAGAAGCGCGCTCCGTCTTACCGGGACGTCTCCGACAGCGCTTCCTCGGTCGTGATCCATATCGCCGACGCGCCGGAGCCGAAGCGGGAGATCCCGCTTCCCGACGACATCGAGGACCTGCTCGAGGACATCGCGATGGAGGAATCCGCGCCGAAAAAGACGAAGCAGGACAAAAAAGAGAGCGGGAAGACGGAAGAAGGCCGGACCGGCAAAAAGAAGAAGAACGGTTTCATCCGGTTCGCCGCCGCGCTGCTTATCCTGGCAGGGGCGGCCGCCTGCGGGTTCTATTTCTACATCCACAGCTTCTACGTGCTGTCCAATTATCTGTCCGACAGGCAGGTGCCGGAGAATCTCTCGGCGGAGGCTATGCTCGTCGCCGAAGGCCGGACGCTTCCGGACAGCGCGGAGGCCGGGACACTGAAGGCGGATGCGTCCGCCGCGAGGAAGAAAGCGGCCGACCAGGCGGATAAAAACATCAAAAATCTGCTTCTCGTCGTGCTCGGCAAGGAGGAGGGAGGCTATTACGGCAGCGCCGACGGCATCGTGCTTGCCTCCATGAACACGGATACGAAGGAGATGACCTTCCGCGCGTTCCGGACCGACCTCTATGCGGAGATCCCCGGCCACGGCGTCGGATGCCTGGGAGACGCGGCAGCCTACGGCGGGTGCCCGCTTCTTGTGAGGACGCTCGCGGACACCTACGGCATTCCGGTCACCTACTATATGTGCACCGACCTTGACGGCCTCCGCAGGATCGTCGACGAGGCCGGCGGGATCCCGCTTGCACTTGAAAATGAAGATCCCGTCAAACTGAACGTCGTGATCAAGGAGCTCGCCTCGGCGGACGAGGCCGATCCGGAAGCCTTCTATCTCACGGAGAGCCGTGCGGCCGACGCGAACGGCTACCAGGCAGCGGCTGCCGTCAGCCTGCATAAGGGCAGCGGCGATATGCTGGCAGCGGCAGCGGAGGGCATTTTCAAAAAGGTGAGCGCCAAAGATACGGGCGCCCTCATCAAGAAAATGCTTCCCTTCATGACGCACAACATGCCGATGGGCACCGTCATCGCGGGTGTTCCGTCCCTGGCGGGAATCTTCGGCTATGAGACAAAGGCGGAGATCCTTCCGCCCGAGGGTATGTTCTCGGAGACAAAAGGACTTCTGGTGCCGGATTTTGACGAATTCTTCGCCCTTCTCGCCGCGCACGAAAGCGCCCCGGAGGAGAGTGCTCCGGCAGAAAGCACGGCGGCAGAGAGCGGTGAGGAGAGCGTCTCCGAGAGTATTTCTGAAAGCAGTTCCACCGAATCGGAGATCCCGGAGCCGGAAATCACCCCGGCTGATCCCTGGATCCTTGAACCGGCAGCGTAACCAGTGACGATCATGGCAGGTAAGAAAACGAAACAGAGACAATCGAATATTCCGATCAGCGGCCCGGCAGCGGCATTTTTATTCAATCTTGCTGCCGGGCTCGTCTCGTTTGTGTGGACGATCGTTGAGCAGGGAGGCCTCTTCTCGCTCGCGGGGGATTTCAATTCCCAGCAGATCACGTTCGCGATGGCGGCCAACGAGGCAATCAAGGCCGGAAATGTGATCTGGGACTGGTCGCTGGACCTAGGCTCGAACTTTATCGGCGGGATGAGCTTCTACATACTGGGCAATCCGTCCTTCTGGATCTCCATGCTCTTCCCGGCGAAGTATTTCATGTACGTGGTCGGCTGGCTCTATCTCCTGAAATACGCCTTTGCAGGACTCTTCGCGTACCTCTATCTGGAGCGGCTCGTGAAGCACGAGGAGGCGGCCATCATCGGCTCGATGCTCTATGCGTTCTCCGGGTACACGAACGAGGCGCTGCTCTTTTACCATTTCCACGATGTGGTGGTCTGGTTCCCGGTGCTCCTCCTCACCTTCGACGACCTGGTAAAGAAGGGGAAGAGGGGGCCTTTCATTTTCGCGGTCTTCATCAACGCGGTCGTCAACTACTTCTTCTTCGTCGGCGAGGTGCTCTTCGTCGTCGCCTATTACGCGCTGAAGTATCTGGTGCCGGCATTCGGGAAATACATCCGCCGTCTCCCGCGCATCATCATCGAAAGTGTGACGGGCGTCATGATCGGGGCGGCCCTGCTGCTCCCGTCCTTCCTGTTCACGATCCAGAACCCGCGCGTCGAAAATGACTACACCGGCTCGAACTCGCTCGTCTTCTCGGGGGAGCGCTACCTCTATATCCTTAAGGGGCTGATCTTCCCGGGGGAGATGATGTCCCACCAGAGCGCGGTGATCAAGAACAATTTTTCCTCCTGCTGCGCGTATCTGCCGGTGGTCGGGATGGTGCTGGTCATTGCCTTTTTCATCCTGCACAAAAAGCACTGGCTGAACCGGATGCTTAAATTCTGCCTGGTGATGGCGGTCGTGCCGATCCTGAACGCGTCGTTCTCGCTCTTCGCGGGCCTCTACTGCCGCTGGTACTACATGGCGGTCCTCATGATGGCCGGCGCGAGTGTCGTCGTCCTCGATGAATGGATCTCCGTCCGGGGCAATAACCCGCAGAGGTCTCTCAACTATGTGGAGAGGGCGGTGCAGAAAGGTGCGGTCATCTGGGGCATTATCACGGCGGCTTTCGTCCTGTTTCTCGTCTTCGTCAAATGGAGCAAATCCGAGCCCAGCAAGATCTACAACGAGCCGCTCTTCGCGGCCTTCTCGATCGTGAGCATCGCGGGAACGCTGCTCACCTGGCATATCATCTGCATGCTGCGGAGCAGGCAGCTCCGGTATCTCATGCTGGCGGTCTTTGTATTTTCCGCAGCGACCTGCATCACGGACATCGCGATGCTGCAGGCGGTCCACGGGGTCGACGCGCAGCATCACTACGACAAGCTGAACACCTCCGGGGAGCTCACGGATCCGTCTCCTTACTACCGCTTTACAAGCCGGGACAACACCCAGACGCTGGTCCACAACTACCCGGCAAGCGCCAACTTCTGCAGTACGGTCTCAGGATCGATCTTCCGCTTCTACGAGGCCCTGGGGCTGGAGCGCGACGTGAAGAGCCCGGACGCGCCGGCGGGCATGATGAACCTGATCTCCGCGCGGTACGCGATCGAGGACGAGCCCCGTGAAAATGAAGACCCCGTCGAAGTCCGGAAAGGCAAATATACCACCTTCTACGTCTATGAGGACGAGGATGTGCCGCCGATCGGCTTCACCTACGACACCTACATGACCGCCTCCGAGCTTGAGGAGGTCGCCTCAGCGAACCGGGCTATTGCTATGCTGAAAGCACTGGTGGTCCCGGACGAAGCGGAAGAGACTGTTTCGGAGGTGCTCACCCACTACGACCCGGTCGTCCACGGCAGCAGCGAGCCGGCCGTGATCCCCGCGGCAAGCCGCGCGCATCTTACGGAGTGTGCGGAGGACGTGGTGCGGACCACGGAGAGCTACGCGGTCACGATCAGGGCGGACGCGCCGAAGTACGCATTTTTCTCGATCCCGAACGACAGCGGCTGGTCCGCGGCTGTGAACGGGGAGAAGGCGGAGATCGTGGATGTCTGCGGTTTCATGGCGGTGAGGATCGATGCGGGTGAGAACCGGATCGAATTCCGCTACAAGGTGCCGGGGCTTGCCGCAGGGATCGTCATATCCCTGGCCGGGTTTGCCGCCGCGGCGGCCTACATTGCCTGCTGGATTCGAAGGAAAAGAAAAGCACGATGAAGAAGGAAGACGCAAAAGTCAGGGCTTTCGGGCCGCTTTTTGCGGGCGCGCTGTGCGCGCTCCTTCTTGTCGTGCTTTTTTTGCATGCCGGGGGCAGGGTGCAGAGCCGCCCGTACCCGGATTTTGCGGAGGCGGACGGGGAGTTCTTCGCGAGCCTCGATCACATGTCCGCTGACCCGGAAGCCGGGATCCTCTATCTTGACGGCTGGGCGAAGGACACACGGCTCTATTACGGCTACAATTTCGGGACGGACTACTCGTTTTTTGCGACGCTCGAAAATACAGCCTTCGCGCTCACCGACGGGGAAACCGTCGTGGTCCTGCGCTGCGAGCGTATCCCCCGCGAGGATGTGGACGCGCTCTTTAAGGCTGAGAAGCGGCCGGAGGGCGGCGTCCCGGAGCGCTGCGGCCTCCATGCGGCCGTCCGGAAGAAAGATTTTGCGCCTTTCGGGGAAAATGAAGTGACCGTCGCCCTCGTTTCGCTGAGAAGAGACGGCCGGCCTGTCATTTTCCTGACGGGGGAGAAGGCGGTGCTGCCGTGAGAGAGAAGAGCATGATGGAGGAGCTTTTTGACCGCCTGAGGGAAGGGTGGCTCGCGGCGCTCATCGTCTTTGCAGCGGCGCTCGGGGCCAACTATGAGCGGCCGATGCGGCTTGACGACCTGTATTTTGACCAGATGTTCACCCGTTTTGACGGCAATCTCCTGAGCTTTGCCCAGGAATACTGGACGATCTGGAGCGGGAGAGTGCTGCCGCACACGATCTTTGTCTTCCTGATGGGCATCTCTCCGGTTCTCGTCAATATCCTCTCAGCGGCAGTCACGGCCGGCCTCATCGTCCTCATGGCGAAGATCGCCCAGCCGGAGAAGGAGGCATACGGCAGGCGTTTTCTCCTGGCGGTCCTCATGCTGCTCTGGTTCTACCTCGCGACGCCGGCGGAGTACCTGAACGTTACGGTCTTCTGGAAGACCGCCGCGGTCCTCTATATCTGGGGGCTCTTCTTTGCGCTCGCCGCGCTTTTGCCGTTCATTTCTCTTCTGTATGACGGCCGGGAACCTTCGCGGCTTTATTATGCCGCGGCCTTCTTCGGGGCTCTCTATGCGGCCGGTTTCGAGGCGTCCGGCGCATTGTTCGCGGTCTTCGGCGGCGCAGCAATCATCGCCGCGTGGCTCTCCGGAAAGAAGGCAGGGGCGGTCCGCCTCATTCTGTGGGCGGTCGGGACGGCAGCCTTCGCCTTTTTCCTCTCGGCGCCCGGCAACGCGGTGCGTCTTGAGGAGGAATGCCTCATCTGGTACCCGGATTTCGGGCTCCTTACGACGGCGGACAAGTTCTTCATGGGGCTCTTTTACACGCTTGGGGATCTTGCCGGGTCGCTGAACCTGCCGATGGTTCTCATTTCCCTCCTGCTCTTTGTCCATGCGCTGCTGGGGCGGAAAGGCGCGGGCGTGACGCTCCTGACCCTCGTTCCGCTCATCTATTACGGGCTGGCCGGCTTTGAAAATGCAGGCCCCCTCTACCGGTATCTGAACCCTCCGGTGCTCGCCGCGGACAGCGCGGAACTGGTCAATACGGGGATCGGACTGTTTGCCGCCTTCCTGCTCTTTTTCCTCATCCTGGCCCTCACTTACCGGGAGAGGAGCATCGTTCCGGCGTTCTTCTACGCGGCCGCGCTCTCGGAGGCGGCGGTCATGGCATTTTCTCCGACCTTTTTCGTATCGGAGAGCCGCTGCATCTTTTTTGCGCGGGAACTTCTGATGATCCCTTTGTTTACACTTTTTTCACTGGACATTTCGCTTCTTTGGGATTATTATCGGCGGAGGGTCGGATAGACCCGGAGAGGAGCTGATTTAAGTGAAAATTATCAGAAGATATTTCTGGTTTGTCCCTTCGCTTTTGTGGATGTACTTCATCTACGGATTCTCGGACCAGGTCGGCGAGGTGTCCGGCGGGCTTTCGCTCACCGTGACCGAGAAGCTGGCTGCAATCGTTGTCCGGCTGGCCGGAAGGCGCGTCGAAGGGATCGACCTCGTCACGCTGATGCATCCATTCGTCCGCAAGGCGGCGCATATGGGAGAGTACGCGATCCTGTTTTTCCTGCTTTTCCTGTCATTTGCCGCGATGATGCGGGCGACGAGGGCTATGTCGGTCTCGATCTTCGTATCTTTCCTCTACGCCTGCGCGGACGAGTATCACCAGACCATGATCGCCGGACGGTCGGGGCAGTGGACGGACGTCTGCGTCGACATGACCGGCGTCCTGGCGGCAGTGATGGTGCTGCTTTTCATTTACGCGGGCTGGCAGGGCTACGATGAGCGGAAGAAAGAGCGGAAGAGGCGGACTTAAGGGAAATTCCGATTGACATTTTAAGATTCTCCCGTTACGATGGTACTGCATATCGGAGAGGAACAGGCTATATATAAAGAAGGAAAGAGGAGCTTAACATGATCGCAGCAAACAATGTCACTTACCGGGTGGGCAAGAAGGCCCTGTTTTCGGATGTCAACATCAAATTCACCGAAGGCAACTGCTACGGGCTCATCGGAGCGAACGGAGCCGGCAAGTCCACATTCCTGAAGATTCTCGACGGACAGCTTGAAACCACCTCCGGCACCATCACGGTGACGCCGGGCGAGCGCATTTCCTTCCTCGAGCAGGACCATTTCAAATACGACGACTACGAAGTCCTCGACACCGTCATCATGGGCAACCGCCGTCTCTACGACATCGGCAAGGAGAAGGATGCCCTCTACATGAAGGAGGATTTCACCGACGAGGACGGCATCCGGGCATCCGAGCTCGAGGCCGAATTCGCGGAAATGAACGGCTGGGAAGCCGAGTCCGACGCGGAGAGCCTGCTTCTGGGCCTCGGCATCGGCACGGAATATCACCATGAACTGATGGGGAACCTGGAAGGCCCGCTCAAGGTCAAGGTCCTCCTCGCGCAGGCACTGTTCGGCAACCCGGACATCCTCCTTCTGGACGAGCCGACCAACCACCTTGACATGGAGGCGATCGAGTGGCTCGAGGAGTTCCTCATCAACTTCAAGAACACCGTCATCGTGGTCTCCCACGACCGCTACTTCCTGAACAAGGTCTGCACGCAGACCGCGGACATTGACTTCGGCAAGATCCGCCTCTTCGCGGGCAACTATGATTTCTGGTTTGAGTCGAGCCAGCTGCTCATGAAGCAGATGAAGGAAGAGAACCGCAAGAAGGAAGAGAAGATCAAGGAGCTGCAGGAGTTCATTTCCCGCTTCTCGGCGAACGCATCGAAGTCCAAGCAGGCGACCTCCAGAAAGCGCGCGCTCGAGAAGATCCAGCTCGACGCGATGGTCCCCTCGAGCCGCAAATATCCCTACATCGACTTCCGCCCGAACCGCGACATCGGCAACGACGTCCTGTTCGTCGAGCACCTCTCGAAGACGATCGACGGCGAGGTGATCTTCAAGGACCTGAGCTTTATCATCAGCCGCACCGACAAGGTCGCGTTCGTCGGCGGCAACGAGAAGGCGAAGACGACGCTGTTCGAGATTATTTCCGGCAATATGGAGCCGGACGAGGGCTACTACAAGTGGGGGATCACGACGAGCCGGTCCTATTTCCCGCATGATTACAACGCGGAGTTCGATTCGGACCTCACGATCGCCGACTGGCTGACTCAGTATTCGGAAAATAAAGACACCACCTACGTCCGCGGCTTCCTCGGCCGCATGCTGTTCGCCGGCGAGGACGGCATCAAGCGCGTGCGCGTGCTCTCGGGAGGCGAGAAGGTGCGCTGCCTGCTGTCCAAGATGATGATCTCCGGCGCGAATGTTCTCATTTTCGACGAGCCGACGAACCATCTGGACATGGAAGCGATCACCGCGCTCAACAACGGCATGGTGAAATTCCCCGGCGTCATCCTGTTCACCTCCCGCGACCATCAGATCGTGGAGACGACGGCGAACCGGATCATGGAGTTCCTGCCGGACGGCACGCTGATCGACAAGGTCGGCACCTACGACGAGTACCTGGCTTCGGACGCGATGGCGAAGAAGAGACAGATCTATGTCGCCACGGAAGACCAGGAGATGGACGACTGACATATTATATGGAAGAATTCGGCAGTGCATGCCCCTGTTTGTCGGGTATGCACTGCATTTTTTTATATACAACCAAGTTAGCTGATGCTAATTGACAGAACGTATTGAATTTAATACAAAATTTTTGTGCACCATATTTAGAACAAGATAGACTTTCGCGGCATTTGGTGTTATACTCTTTACAGATGGTTACAGTACATCTCTATGCTCAAATTTTTAAGGAGGTATCATCAAAATGGATAACAGAAAGTGGTTAACCATGGATGGTAACGAGGCTGCCGCTCATGCGTCATACGCATTTACGGAAGTCGCTACCATCTTCCCGATCACGCCGTCGTCCGTCATGCCGGAGCATGTCGACGAGTGGGCTACCGCCGGAAGAAAGAACATCTTCGGCACGACTGTACAGGTCACCGAGATGCAGTCTGAAGCAGGCGCTTCAGGTTCCTTCCACGGCTCCCTCGCCGCCGGCGCCATGACAACGACCTTCACGGCGTCTCAGGGTCTGCTTCTCATGATCCCGAACATTTACAAGGTAGCCGGCGAGCAGCTCCCGGGCGTCTTCGACGTTTCCGCCCGTGCCGTTGCCAGCCATGCGCTTTCCATTTTCGGCGATCACTCCGACGTCTATGCCTGCCGTCAGGCCGGCGCCTGCATGCTCTGCGAGTCTTCCGTTCAGGAAGTCATGGACCTCACTCCGGTCGCTCACATGGCAGCTCTTGAGGGCAGCCTCCCGTTCATCAACTTCTTCGACGGTTTCCGTACTTCCCACGAGATCCAGAAGATCCGCACATGGGATTACGCCGATCTTGACGAGATGGTCAATCATGACGCGATCAAGAAGTTCCGCGATCACGCCCTGAACCCGAACCATCCGTGCGAGAGAGGTTCTGCCCAGAACCCGGATATCTTCTTCCAGGCTCGCGAAGCTTCCAACCCGTACTATGAGAAGATGCCGGAAATCGTCCAGATGTACATGGACAAGGTCAATGCCAAGATCGGCACCGACTACAAGCTCTTCAACTACTACGGCGATCCGGAAGCCGAGTCCGTCATCATCGCGATGGGTTCCGTCAACGAGACCATCGAGGAGACGATCGACTACCTGAGAGAGAAGACCGGCGCGAAGATCGGTCTCATCAAGGTCAGACTGTATCGCCCGTTCTCCAACGAAGCCCTTATCGCTGCGATCCCGGAGACCGTCAAGGTCATCAACGTCCTCGACAGGACGAAAGAGCCGGGCGCCAACGGCGAGCCGCTTTATCTCGATGTTGTGGCTGCTCTGCATGACTCCAAGTTCAAGGATGTCAAGATTAACTGCGGACGCTACGGCCTTGGTTCCAAGGACACCGCTCCGAACCAGATCAAGGCAGTCTTCGAGAACTTTGACAAGAAGAGATTCACGATCGGCATCGTCGATGATGTGACGAACCTCTCCCTCGAAGTCGGCGCTCCGTTCGTCGCGACTCCGGCCGGCACGGTCAACTGCAAGTTCTGGGGTCTCGGTGCTGACGGTACTGTCGGTGCGAACAAGAACTCCATCAAGATCATCGG
>DFFD01000059.1 GCA_002369495.1 Lachnospiraceae bacterium UBA3785
ATCCCCGCAAGCACCTTGTAGGATTTCATCGCCCACATCATCGCGGAGACATTGGGGTTCATGATCGGCAGGTCGAGGCCGGCGTGGAGCGCCATCGTGAGGAAGGACGTGTTGATATTCAGGCGGTTCGGCAGGCCGAAGGAGATGTTGGAGACGCCGAGGACTGTCTTGAGCCCGAGGCGTTCCTTCACCATGCGGACCGCCTTCAGAGTCTCCATCGCGGCTTTCTGCTCGGCGGAGACGGTGAGGACGAGGCAGTCGATGAGGATATTTTCCTTTTTGATCCCCAGGGCGAGCGCACGGTTCATGATTTTCTCCGCGATCGCGAAGCGGTCCTCGGCTTTGGGCGGGATCCCGTTCTCGTCCAGCGTCAGGCAGACCACGGCAGCCCCGTATCTGGCGATGAGCGGCAGGATCCGGCTCATCGAGGCCTCCTCGCCGTTGACTGAGTTGACAAGGGGCTTGCCGTTCACCGCGCGGAGGGCGGCCTCGAGAACCTCGGGCTTTGTCGAGTCGATCTGGAGCGGCACGTCGGTGACGGACTGGATCGCCTTGATTGTCTTCACCATCATATACTGTTCGTCGATGCCGGGCGCGCCGACGTTGACGTCGAGAATGTCCGCGCCCGCCTCGACCTGGGAGACCGCCTGGCTTAAGATGTAGTCCATGTCCTCCGCCGCGAGGGCTTCCCGGAAGCGTTTCTTGCCGGTCGGGTTGATCCGCTCGCCGATCACGCGGGGCTCACTGACCGTGACAGTCGTGAGGGGGCTCGCGACCGCCAGCGTGCGGACCGGCTCCGGACGCTTCATGAAGCCGTCGGCGGAGGCGGAGACGAGCATTTCCTTTAATTTTCCGATGTAGGCGGGATTCGTGCCGCAGCAGCCGCCGAGAATCTTTGCGCCGAAGGCGAGCATTTTTTTGCAGACGGCGGCAAATTCCTCCGGGAGCACGCTGTAGGTGTTTGTCTCCGGGTCCGGCAGGCCGGCGTTCGGCTTTACAATGATCGGGAGAGAAGTCCAGCGGGAGATCTCCTCGACGATCGGGATGAGGTCCGCCGGGCCGAGCGAGCAGTTGACACCGATCGCGTCGACGCCCAGGCCTTCGAGGGTCAGGCACATCGCGGAGACGGAGCAGCCGGTAAAGGTTCTTTTATTTTCCTCAAATGTCATCGTCACGAAGACCGGCAGGTCAGAATGCTCCTTCGCGGCGAGGACCGCGGCCTTCGTCTCGTAGAGGTCGGTCATGGTCTCGATGACGATGAGATCCGCGCCGCGGCCGGCTTCGACAGTCTCGGCGAAAATATCGTAGGCCTCCTCAAACGTCAGTGCCCCGGTGGGCTCGAGAAGGGCCCCGATCGGGCCGATGTCGAGCGCGACGAGGGTGTCCGTGCCGCGGGCGGCCCGGCGGGCATTTTCGATCGCGGCGGCGACGAGCTCGGCAACCGAGCAGCCTGTGCCGGCCATCTTCCGGCGGTTCGCCCCGAACGTGTTCGCGTAGACGATCTGACTGCCGTTTTCAATGTACCGGCGGTGCACGTCCTCGATCCATTCGGGCTTTTCGATGTTGAGCGTCTCGGGTATCGTGCCGAGAGCCATGCCTTTGGCCTGCAGCATGGTGCCCATGGCGCCGTCGAGGAGGATGTAGTCATTTTTGAGAAGCGTTCTGATATCCATTTGAACCTCCTTCGCGAAAACAGGTGGTGTTGTTCTGCCTGAAAATGCACTTCCCATCAAGTGTGCAGCCCCGGCATGTCTTTCTGGAGGCTGCGGGCAGGTTCTGACCGAGCCCGATGAGGCAGGTGACGGATTTTAAGGGGGAGAGAAGCAGGCTTTCGTTCACGTAGACGCCGATGCGTTTGCGCGCGTCGAGGACCTCGAGGAGCTCTTTCTGGCCGCCCAAAGGCAGGTCGCCGTAGCCGGGCGAGTAGCGGAATGTCCGCTCTGACGGGGGAAGCGAACTGAAAATGAGCGTCTCCGCCTCGTCCAGCACCTGCTCAACCGCCCCGGAGGCGAGCGCGTCGGTCATCATGGCCTCGGCCATGCCTGAGAGGGAGGCCCTGCGTATGAGGGCGTCCACGCAGGGACCGAGCGTTGCGGCGATGAGGGCGACCCGGTCGCAGCCTGCGAGATGTTCGCGGATCGACTGCCCGGCGGGGCGGTAGGCGCAGCCTTCGATGACGCCGTCCCGCCAGGGGAAGATGCGGCAGACGCAGCGGGCGTCGATGGCGGGCAGGAGGGCGCGGGTGCATTTTTCATACAGTGCGGCCATGGCCGGGTCGTCGAGCCCGTTTTTGAGGCCGAGGTAGCGGAGGGCGTCGGCGGGGTTCAGTTCGGTGAGGGTGATCCTGTATACATTCATGGACTGAGTATACATCAAAAACGGATAAAAATACAGAGGAAAATGAGGGGGAGACCTCAGGGACGGTTCCTGGGGGACGGTTCCAAAACCTCAGGGACGGTTCCCAGGGACGGTTCTCTGAAAAAAGCGGGCTGCAAACGCAGCCCGCTTTTTTCTAAGAACCGTCCCCCAGGAACCGTCCCCTTTTATGCCTCGCCCTTGCGCTGCTCCTCGAGCCGCTTCTCCGCGGTCGTCAGCATCAGCTTGATGCGGTTCAG
>DFFD01000107.1:0-5583 GCA_002369495.1 Lachnospiraceae bacterium UBA3785
GCGGAAGCCCGGTCTTTCTTACTGCAGCTGTTCAGCACTTCATTTACGGCCGCTCTGCGGCCGTTTCAAAACTTTTTAAAAATAAGACTTGCACAAAATGTCCGGCGGTGATATACTTCCTTTTGGACGATTAGCTCAATGGGAGAGCACTCGCTTCACGTGTGAGGGGTTACAGGTTCGAGCCCTGCATCGTCCACTATGGCGCCGGTTGCTTTGATCGGCGTCTTTTGTTTAGAATCAGCACCCCGGACCGCCCGAGGGCAGGCCGCGGAACGGTGCCGGATATTATAATTAAAGGAAGAGGAGGGCATCTGGCATGAAGATCGGGTTCGCAAGCGATCACGCCGGCATTGAGCTCAAGCTGGCTCTGATGGAGCATCTCGCGGCGCAGGGACACACCTGCACAGATTTCGGCAATTATGATCCGGACGACCGGAATGACGACTATCCGGTCTACGGGCGCAAAGCGGCTGAAGCCGTCATGCGCGGCGAGGTCGACCGCGGCGTCATTATCTGCGGGACCGGCGTCGGCATTTCGCTGGCGGCAAACAAGGTGCCCGGGATCCGGGCGGTCGTCTGCAGCGAGCCCTACAGCGCGAAGATGGCCCGCGCCCACAATAACGCAAACATGCTCGCGCTCGGCGCGCGCGTCATCGGCCGGGAACTGGCGAAGATGATTGCGGACGTGTTCTTCACCACAGAGTTCGAGGGCGGCAGGCATGCCCGCAGAGTTGAGATGATCATGGAAATCGAATCAGATTACCGCAACGCTTCAATCGATTGACATTACATAAGGACGACAAACGGAAGGAAGTGTAGCTAATCCGGTTACACTTCCTTCTTTTTGGGGATTTACCGCTTTGTCCATCCGCATTATAGTTGAGGTGTACAAAGATATTTATGCAAGGAGGTAGCTATGGCACAGGTCGTACATGCCGCACAGCGGGCTGCAGTCAGCGTGGCTGTCCGCCAGGCGGTGAAATTCGTTAAAAAAGAAGGCGCCGACAGAAACGAGCAGATCGGAAAGCTGATCGATCTCGTTGAGAAGGTGATGGGAGATAATTACCCGCCGGAAGGCTACGAGAAAGCCCGGAAGATGTTTACGGATCCCAATGAGAAATGGGCCCGCTTCGCCGCGCGTACGATCGATGATCTGGATGAGAATGTCCTGGCGACGTCGCTCCTGAATCTCGGCTACGAAACGTTCATGCTGGGAACCAAAAAGATCCGCGAGAACCGTAAAAAATACGACTGCAGCATCCCCTGGCTGATCCTCTTTGACCCGACATCCGCCTGCAACCTGAAATGCACCGGCTGCTGGGCTGCGGAGTACGGCCACAAGCTGAATCTCTCCTACGAGAAGATGTCGGAGATCGTCCGGGAGGGCAAGGAGCTCGGGACGCACCTCTATCTGCTGACCGGCGGCGAGCCGATGGTCAGGAAGAAAGACATCCTTCGTCTCGCGGAGGAGCACAACGACTGCATGTACCATATCTTCACGAACGGCACCCTGATTGACGAGGCTTTCTGCGCGGAGGCGCAGCGGCTCGGCAACATCGCGTTCGGCATCTCTCTCGAAGGCTTCGAGGAGGTCAATGACGGACGGCGCGGCGCCGGCGTCTATGAGAAGGTCATGCACGCCTTCGAACTTCTGAAGAAATACGGCCTCCTCTACGGCGTCTCGATCTGCTACACGAGGGCCAATATCGCCTCGATCACCTCGGACGAGTTCCTCGACATGATCATCGACAAGGGCTGCCGCTACGCGTGGTATTTCCACTACATGCCGGTCGGCAACGACGCGGACGAAGCCCTGCTTCCGACGATGGAGCAGCGTATCTACATGCTGCACCGGATCAGGGAGGTCCGCCGCGACAAGATGCTGTTTGCTTTTGACTTCCAGAATGACGGCGAGTTCGTCGGCGGCTGCATCGCGGGCGGCCGGAACTATATCCACATCAACTCGAACGGGGATGTGGAGCCGTGCGTGTTCATTCATTTTTCAAATGCAAACATCAACGAGCAGAGCCTGATTGAGTGCCTGAAGCAGCCGCTCTTTGAGGAGTACCGGAACCGGCAGCCGTTCAACAGGAACCTGCTCCGGCCGTGCCCGATGCTCGAGAACCCGGAGATCCTTCAGGCGATGGTCAAGCGTGCCGGCGCGCACTCGACCGACCTCACCTCGCCGGAGTCGGCTGCCCACCTCTGCGCGAAATGCGAGCGCTACGCCGAGGAATGGGGCCCGATCGCGGACCGCATCTGGGCGGAGAAGCCGCATCCGGAGCACAAGTACGAGAACTTCAAAAACTGGCGGCCGAAGACCGACCCGGCGGACTGGTACTCGAACAAGGACAGCATGACCGATTACGAGTACGAGGATGACCGGCAGATGGCCGAGGAGATCGCGGCCAGGAAGGCGGCAAAACGCGCTGCGGAAGCGGAAACAGCCGAAAAGAAAGCGGTCGGCGAATAATGACATACGGTATTCAGGCGGCTCTCCCCTTGCGGGAGGGCCGTTCTATTTGTAATAAATCCTTAACATTTTTGTCCGACGCCTTGATTTTGAATTTTCTCTGTGCTATATTACAGAACGTGGGAGATTTTTTAAATAATTGTTAAGAAACAGAGGGATTTCAAAACAGGCGGCGCGTCCGCCTGCCGGAGGGTATTATATGAAGAAAAAATTTGTCAGCCTGCTTCTTGCCGCCGTTATGGTGCTCAGCACGGCCGTGCCGGCGCTGGCGGATGAGGAGACCGAGCTTCAGAACAGCATGGCTGAAGCCCAGGCCGAACTTGCCGGCAAGGAGGCTGAACTGGAGGATCTCCGCATCCAGCAGGAGGAGATCCAGTCGCAGATCTCCGCGGCGAACAGCGATATCGTGGACCTGATGATCCAGATCGACCAGGCAGGAAAGGATATCGCCGCGACCGAGCAGAGCATCGCCGTCAAAACCGGCGAGATCGAGGAGACGCAGGCAAATCTCGTGGCCGCGGAGGAGAAGCGCGAGCGCCAGTACGCGGACATGAAGAAGCGGATCCAGTACATTTACGAGAACGGCGGCAGCATCGGATGGGCTTCGCTTCTCTTTACCGCGAAGGATTTCACATCGTTCATCAACAAGGCGGAATACGCGAGCGAGATCCACGAGGCAGACCGCACGGCGCTTGCCGCGTATGCGGCGACCGTCAACGAGATCGCCAATTACAAGAGCGCGCTCGTCAGCCAGAAGGAGGAGCTCGTCGACCAGAAGAACAGCCTGGAGCTCATGAAGTCCTCCCTTGAGGACCAGAAGGCCGAGCTGGACCGTCAGCTTGCAGTTCTGGAAACGGAAAATGAAAACCACGAAAGCCTGATCGCGGAAGCCAGATCCCAGGCGGCGGCCATCAGCGACCTGATCGACCGCCAGAACGCCCGCCTCGCGGAGATTGAGGAGGAGAAGCAGGCGGCGGCAGCCGCGGCGGCGGAAGCGGCGGCAGCTGCACAGGCAGCCCGTGAAGCGGCGGCGGCAGCCGACGCGGCACAGGCACAAGCACTGGCACAGCAGGCGCAGGCGGCAGCTGAGGAAGCGAGATCCCGCTCGTCGGCGAGCTCGGAGGCGGCGAGAGCCGCCGAGGAAGCCCTGGCGGCGGCGAGGGATGCGGCGGCATACGCGGACGAGGCGAGAGAGGCTGAGGAGCGTGCGGCGGCGGAGGCCGAGGCACAGCGGCGCGCGGCTGAGGAAGCGGCGGCGAGAGCGGCAGCGGAGGCAGCTGCGAGAGAGGCGGCGGAAGAGGAAGCCAGAAATGCAGCCCAGAAGTCCGCGGCAGCGGCTGCGGCGGCAGCAGCGCCGGCACCCGCGGCATCGAGCGCGAGCGGCGACGCGATCGTGGCCTATGCGGACCAGTTCATCGGCTGCCCGTACGTCTGGGGCGGTTCTTCCCTGACGAACGGCTGCGACTGCTCGCATTTTGTGTGGCTTGTCCTGCAGAACTGCGGCGTTTACGGCGGCGGTTACGCAACGTCCGGCGGCTGGGCCGGCCTCGGAAGACCGGTAGGCAGCCTCGCGGAGGCCCAGGCGGGCGACGTCATCGTCTACTCCGGCCATGTCGCGATCTATGACGGCCACGGCGGCATCGTCGAGGCCAAGGGCGCGGCCTGGGGCATCTGCCATGACCGCTCGGCGTCCTACAAGCCGATCGTCGCCATCCGGCGCTTTATCTGAGAATTCTTCTTGCACACAAATGCAAATAAGGGTATGATAGTAAACGGGCGAAAAGCCCGTTTACTTTGTTCTGAGGAGAATACTATGACCAGAAAACAGCTTTTTGAACTGAGACGGAAACGCAAGGCCAGACAGCGGATCCGCCGTCTGGCTGTCGGTCTTGCGGTTATTGCGGCGCTGGCGGTGGTTGTGACGGTTTTCATTTTGCGGAGACCGAAAACGTCCGGCGGGACGAGCGAGGCGGCGCCGACGCCGGCTGTCCTCCCCGCGGAGACGCCCGGAGACACCGCGATCCGCATGACGATCCCCAACTCTGTGAAGGGAGACGTCGGCTGGAACGTCAATGAGAACGGTTGGTGGTACATGAACGAGGATGAGACACAGTACGTCAGCGGCTGGAAGACGATCGGCGGGCAGCGGTACTATTTCAGGGACAACGGGTATCTTGCGACCGGCTGGGTCAACACCGGGGAAGCGAAGGATTCCTGGTTCGACATTGCGGGGATCCTGGATACGACGGCGGTCCAGAAGTACTGCGCGCTGACATTTGACGACGGGCCTTCCCCGTATACGGGATCCGTGCTCGACGCGCTGGAACGGTACGACGCGAAGGCGACATTTTTTGCGGTCGGCACGCAGGCGGAAGCCTATCCGTCGGAACTCCTCAGGGAGTACACGGACGGATTTGAGATCGGGAACCACACCTACGACAACGCGACGCTCACCGCCATGACCGCGGAGGAGATCGCGGAGGAGATCCGGAAAAATGACGAGACGATCGCCCGGATCGCAAACTTCACACCGGGCCTCATGCGGCCGTCGACCGAGTCCGTGAGCGAGACGATTATCGCGGCGGCGGGCAAGCCGGTCGTGATGTGGGACGTCGACACCCATGACTGGGAGACGCAGAGCGCGGACTCGACCGTCGAGAACACGCTCGCGGGCGTCCGGGACGGCTCGATCATCCGGATCCACGATCTCTACGACGCGTCGGCGCAGGCTGTCTGGCAGCTGGTGCCGGAGCTCCAGAGCCGCGGCTACAAGCTGGTCACGGTCTCCGAGCTTGCGAGGATCTACGGGTATGAGCCCTCTGCCGGAAATGCATACTACCATTTTTATCCGGAGGAGTCGCCGAACGAGGAGATCAGGGCGGCTCACGCGGGCTGAAAACTGAAAGAGACGGAACTGCCGGCCGGCGGTTTCGTCTCTTTTTCATGATGCGGCGGGCGGTGAACACTCTATTTTGTTGCAGTTGCGCATTTACAGAAAAAAATGTTTGTGTTATAGTTTTTGATTAGTTATACAGGAAAGGAATCTGACCGGAGATATCTATGAGCATCGTTAAGAAAGAAAATATCAGAAATGTAGCAATCATCGCGCA
>DFFD01000107.1:5658-5860 GCA_002369495.1 Lachnospiraceae bacterium UBA3785
GACCACGGCAAGACCACGCTCGTGGACGGACTGCTGCGTCAGAGCGGCGTGTTCCGCGAGAACCAGGAGGTGCGCGAGCGCGTCATGGACTCCGGAGCGATCGAGCGGGAGAGAGGCATCACAATCCTCTCCAAGAACACCGCCGTACAGTATAAAGGCGTCAAGATCAATATCATCGACACGCCGGGCCACGCCGATTTCG
>DFFD01000102.1:0-15177 GCA_002369495.1 Lachnospiraceae bacterium UBA3785
GAGCAGCACATCACCATCACCGCAGGCTCCAACATGTCTGACGATGAGATCGAGAGAGCAGTAAAAGAGGCTGCTCAGTTCGAGGCAGAGGACAAGAAGCGCAAAGAGGCTGTTGATACCAGAAACGATGCTGACGCTGCTGTATTCCAGGTCGAGAAGGCTCTGAATGAGGTTGGCGACAAGGTATCTGCATCCGATAAGGCAGGCGTTGAGGCAGATCTGACTGCTCTCAAGGACCTCCTGGCACAGATCCCGGCAGAGGGAATGACCGATGCGCAGGTCGCTGACATCAAGGCTGCCAGAGAGAAACTGATGAACGATTCTCAGGCCCTCTTTACCAAGATGTATGAGAGCATGCAGGGACAGGCCGGAGGTGCTGGTCCGCAGGGTGCAGGTCCTCAGAGTGCAGGTCCTCAGGGCGGCGCAGACGATGACGTCGTAGACGCAGATTACAAAGAGGTATGATCGTAATACGTAAATGAGCACAGGGAGGCTGCCGCCGGCGTGATCCGTCAGGCTGACAGCCTCTTTAGGCATGAAGGAGAAGCAGATTCAGATGGCTGAAAAAAGAGATTACTACGAGGTCCTTGGCGTAGACAAGAATGCGGACGACGAGACGCTGAAACGGGCTTACCGCAAGCTTGCAAAAAAATATCACCCGGATATGAATCCCGGCGATAAGAACGCCGAAGAAAAGTTCAAGGAGGCGACAGAGGCCTACGGCATTCTGAGTGATCCGGACAAGAGACGGCAGTATGATCAGTTCGGATTTGCCGCCTTTGACCAGACCGGCGGCGGCGGAGGCTTTGGCGGATTCGACTTCAACAATATGAATATGAACGATATCTTCGGTGATATCTTTGGCGATATCTTTGGCGGCGGCTCCAGATACGGCGGAAACAGCAGCGGACCCCAGCGGGGAGCCAGCCTGCGTGCGCTGATCCACATCACCTTTGAGGAAGCGGTCTTTGGCTGCACAAAGGAGATCGAGCTTACACTGAAGGACGTCTGCACGAGCTGCGGAGGCTCCGGCGCCAAGGCAGGAACCTCACCGGAGACCTGCCCGAACTGTCACGGCAGCGGCCAGATCCGCCATACACAGCAGTCGATCTTTGGCATGGTCCAGAATATCGAGACCTGTCCGAACTGCCAGGGCACCGGAAAGATCATCAAGGAAAAATGTCCCTCCTGCCATGGCAGCGGCTATACCTCCAGCAAAAAGCGGATCCAGGTTACGGTGCCTGCAGGTATCGACGACGGACAGAGCATCCGTATCCGGGATAAGGGTGAGCCGGGCAGAAACGGCGGACCGAGGGGAGATCTTCTGGTACAGGTGCAGGTGGAGCAGCATCCGATCTTCCAGAGAGATGGTGTGAATATTTTCTCCACAGCTCCGATCACTTTTGCCCAGGCGGCGCTTGGCGGAGATATCCGCATCAGCACAGTGGACGGCGATGTCGTGTATACGGTCAAGCCCGGCACGCAGACCAACACCAGGATCCGGCTGAAGGGCAAGGGCGTTCCCTCCCTGCACAACCGGAATGTGCGCGGTGACCAGTATGTCACCCTGGTCATACAGACGCCGACCAACCTGAGCAAGGAGGCAAAGGAAGCCCTGAAGCAGTTCGACGAGGCCTGCGGCGGGCACACCGATACGAACGGCGGCGGAAAGAAGAAAAAGAAGTTCTGGGAATAATAGAAAAGCAGGCACACGGAAGCAGCAGGTGTGAACGCAGGATGGCAATGGCAGGAGAGCGGTCATACAGTTTCCCGGAGTGCTTGCTTTTCTTTGTGTAATCGAGTATGATGCATGAAGATGTTCCGGCTTAAAATGCGATGCGTATGCCGGAAAAAGCAGAAGACCTGGAGGACAGATAGCGATGAAATGGATCAGATACCGGCTCAAGACGACCGAGGAGGCAGAAGATATCGTGATCTCCGCATTGGCGGACTGCGGCATTGAGGGTGTAGAGATCGAGGACAAGGTCCCCCTTACCGAGGAGGAGAAGGCGCAGATGTTCGTGGATATCCTGCCGGATATCCCGGATGACGACGGGATCGCCTATCTGAGCTTTTATCTGGAGGAGGACAACAGCCAGGAGGAGACACTGGAGCGTGTAAAGCAGTCGCTGGAAGAGCTTCGGGTCTTTATGGATATCGGCGAGGGCACGATCGAAGTGTCCGAGACCGAGGACAAGGACTGGATCAACAACTGGAAGCAGTATTTCAAGCAGTTTTATGTCGATGACATCCTGATCATCCCGTCCTGGGAGACGGTCAGGGAGGAGGATCGGGACAAGATGATCCTCCACATCGATCCCGGCACAGCCTTTGGCACGGGCATGCATGAGACAACACAGCTTTGCATCCGCCAGCTGAAGAAATATGTGAAGCCGGGCATGGAGATCCTGGATGTCGGCACCGGCAGCGGTATTCTGGCCATCGTGGCCGTCAAGCTGGGGGCAGCCCATGTGCTTGGCACGGATCTGGACCCCTGTGCCGTTCCTGCCGTGATCGACAACAAGGCGGCAAATGACGTGCCGGAGGATGCGTTCGATCTGGTGATCGGCAATATCATTGACGACCGGAAGATCATGGATGTCGCCGGCTACGAGAAGTACGACATCGTTACTGCCAACATCCTGGCAGATGTGCTGGCGCCGCTGACGCCGGTGATCGTCAACCAGATGAAGCCGGGTGCACTTTACATCACCTCCGGTATCCTGGAGGGGCAGGAATACAAGGTTCTGGATGCCTGCAGGGAGGCAGGCCTTGCGGTCGTGGAGATCACAAAGCAGGGAGAATGGCTTTCCGTGACGGCACAGAAGTCTGCAGAGGCGTAAGCGATATGTACCGTTTTTTTATTGATAAAAGTCAGCTGGCGGACGGAAAAGCCGTGATCACCGGAGAGGATGTCCGGCACATCCGCCAGGTCCTTCGGATGCGCAAAGGGGAAAAGATCCTCATTTCCTGCGGAGACGAATGGGAATATACCTGCAGCATCGATTCCATCGAGAGCGAGAGGGTCACTGCCCTGGTGGAGGATGCGGCAAAGCCGGGAAAGGAGCTTCCTTCCCGCATCTGGCTGCTCCAGTGTCTGCCCAAGGGAGACAAGATGGAGACGGTGATCCAGAAGGCTGTCGAGCTGGGCGCTGCCGGTATCGTACCGGTATCCTCAAAGCGCTGTGTGGTGAAGCTGGACGAGCGCCGGGGGATCCAGAAGGTGAACCGATGGAATTCCATCGCTGAGAGTGCGGCAAAACAATCCAAGCGTCTGGTCATCCCGGAGGTTACCCGCATCATGACGATGAAAGAGGCCCTGGAATTTGGTGCAGGCCTGGACGTCCGTCTGATCCCGTATGAAGTAGAAAAGGGTATCAGCGCCACCAGGGAACTGTTGTCCGGCATCACGCCGGGACAGAGCATTGCGGTCCTCATCGGGCCGGAGGGCGGTTTTGAACCGGCAGAGGTCGAGCAGGCCAGAGAGGCAGGCTTTTCGCCGATCACCCTCGGAAAGCGGATCCTTCGCACGGAGACGGCAGGCATGACCGTGCTTTCCGTTCTGATGTATCTGCTGGAGCAGGACTGAGCCGGCGCGCAGAGATGTTCCTGAGAAGAGGGGCTTTTGATTTTTTTTCGATAGTGCCCGGAAACCGTCCGGGTATTCTCTGCAGAAAGACGGCAGGCGGCTGCCGGCTGCTGCATCTGCGGTGAAAAAGGAACTTAGATAAGGAAGAGGATATGGAAGCATACCTTGATAATGCGGCGACGACCAGATGCTACGAGGAGGTCGCCGATATCGTCAGAAAGACCATGCTGGAGGATTATGGAAATCCTTCCGCCATGCACAGGCGGGGCGTTGAGGCAGAACAGTACCTAAAGGATTCTGCGGCCGCCATCGCCCGGATCCTTAAGGTAAAGGAGAAGGAGATCTTCTTTACCTCCGGAGGCACAGAGTCGAACAACTGGGCGATCTTTGGGACAGCAGCGGCAAACCGCCGCAGAGGAAAACGGATCATCACCTCCGCAGTTGAACATGCAGCCGTGGCAAGACCGATGGCCGTGCTGGAGGAGATGGGCTTTGAGATCATCCGCCTGAAGACCACAAAGGAAGGTGTTGTCGATCCCGAGGAGCTGAAGGCTGCACTCACAAAGGATACCGTTCTGGTCTCGGTGATGATGGTCAACAATGAGATCGGATCCATCGAGCCGGTGGCAGAGATCGGCAGCTATATCCGGGAGCACTATCCGGAGACCATGTTTCATGTGGATGCGATCCAGGCTTTTGGAAAGCTGAGGATCTATCCAAAACGGATGAAGATCGATCTGCTTTCCGTCAGCGGGCACAAGATCCACGGGCCCAAGGGTGTGGGCTTTTTGTATATCGATGAGCGCGCAAAGCTGTCGCCCATCATCTACGGCGGCGGACAGCAGAACGGCATGCGCTCCGGCACTGACAATGTACCGGGAATTGCCGGACTTGGCGTTGCTGCGGCGCGGATGTGTGCGTCGATGGAGGAGAATGCGGAGCATATGTACCAGCTGAAGGAGCGGCTGGCAGAAGGTCTGCTGGGCCTTGGTGATGTCACCATTCACGGACCTTCGGATCTGCGAAAGGGAGCTCCCCATGTGCTCAACGCTTCGATCATCGGCATCCGGGCCGAGGTGCTTCTCCACACGCTGGAGGACAGAAATATCTATGTATCCTCCGGCAGTGCATGCTCCAGTCATCACAGGAACGGCAGTGCAACCATGCTAGCGATCGGGGCGAGTCTGCCGGAGCGGGAGTCCTCGGTGCGGTTTTCCTTTTCGGAGCTGACAAAAGAAGAGGAGATCGACTATGCGCTGGAGAATCTGCGGGAGGTGGTCCCCATGCTCCGGCGATACACCCGGCATTAAAATGTCCAGAGAAAGAAAAACAGAAAGGCAGGACAATCGATGTATCAGGCATTTCTGATCAAATATGCAGAGATCGGAATCAAAGGAAAAAACAGAAACATGTTTGAAAACGCTCTGGTCCGCCAGATCGAGAGGAGCCTTCGGGACTGCGAGGGAACCTTTGCGGTGACCAAGGAGTTTGGCCGCATCTATGTGGAGGCGGAGAGCGAATATGATTATGAGGAGACCATCGAGGCTCTGCAGCGGGTCTTCGGCATTGCCGGGATCTGTCCGGTCAGGATCCACGAGGATATGGATCCGGACAGCCTGAGGCAGGCGACGGCGGATTTTGTCCGGGAGGTCTATCCGGAAGGAAAAGAGCGTACCTTCAAGATCTTTGCCCGGCGCTCCAACAAGGCCTATCCCAAGGACTCCATGGAGCTGAACTATGATCTCGGCGAGGCCGTGCTGCAGAACTGCCCCTGGATGAAGGTGGATGTTCACAATCCGGACGTTGTGATCACGGTCGAGGTGCGTCAGAGGATCTACATCTATTCAGAGACCATTCCGGGACCCGGCGGCATGCCGGTTGGCTCCAACGGAAGCGCCATGCTGCTGCTTTCCGGCGGGATCGATTCCCCGGTGGCAGGCTACATGGTCGCAAAGCGCGGCGTGCAGATCGACGCCGTCTACTTCCATGCGCCGCCCTACACCAGCGAGCGTGCAAAGCAGAAGGTCATCGACCTGGCAAAGCTGGTATCCCGCTACGCGGGACAGATCCGCCTGCACATCGTCAATTTCACCGATATCCAGCTGGCGATCTACGAGAAATGCCCGCATGAGGAGCTGACGATCATCATGCGCCGCTACATGATGCGGATCGCAGAAGATCTCGCCCGTCAGGATGGCTCTCTTGCCCTGATCACAGGCGAGAGCATCGGCCAGGTGGCAAGCCAGACGGTACAGAGCCTGCTCTGCACCAACGCGGTGTGCACCCTTCCGGTCTTCCGGCCGCTCATCGGCTTTGACAAGCAGGAGATCGTTGATGTATCGACGAAGATCGGTACCTATGAGACATCCATCCTTCCTTATGAGGACTGCTGCACGATCTTTGTGGCAAAGCATCCGGTAACGCACCCGATCCTCTCTGTTGTGGAGCGCTGCGAGAAAAAGCTGGACGGCGTGATCGAAGACCTGTACCGCACGGCACTGGATACGGTTGAGACCGTGATCGTAGGAGAGGTATAAAAAACCGGATGGGCGGAACGCGCCTCATCCGATGGGATAGGCAACTCTCGGTACAGCTGCCCGCAGTGGGAGCTGCTTATGCACCATGCGCGCCGGAGCAAGAACACTGAGGCGTTCCTGAATGGCCGCCGAATGGCTGCTCACGCAGGCCTGGCGGCCGATCCCCGGTTTTATCGCACAAAAAAAGGAACCGCTTCAGCGGTTCCTTTGAAATACATATCCGTATGCGGATCAGATCAGGTAGGGCTTAAGGATGTCCAGGATGGCCTGAAGATCAGCGCCGTCGGTGTGGATATTCAGATCGATGGGCTTGGAAAGGTCCAGGCTGAAAATGCCCATGATGGACTTTGCGTCGATGACATAACGGCCGGAGACCAGGTCAAAATCATAATCGAATTTTGAGATGGCGTTTACAAAATTCTTTACCTTATCGATAGAATTCAGTGAAATCTGTACTGTCTGCATAGTAAGCCTCCATATGGTTTGTATGTGTGATGAAGCGTGCGGACTGGATACAGAACGCACGTGATGAACAAAGATTCAAACGACACTGACATATTACTTGCTTAAATAGGAAAAGTCAAGAAGCACATGAGAAAAAAGGCAGCCCTTCATAATCTGGGATGTAAAGTAAATGCATATGAGCTGGAAGCGATGCAGCAGATGCTGGAAAAGGAGGGGTACGAGATCGTTCCCTTCGAGCCCGGCGCGGATGTTTATGTCATCAATACCTGCACCGTCACCAATATTGCGGACAGAAAGTCCCGGCAGATGCTACACCGCGCGAAGAAGATGAATCCGCAGGCGGTCGTGGCGGCCGTGGGCTGTTATGCCCAGGTGAAGGGAGAAGAACTTAAGAAAGATCCGGCTATTGACCTGGTAATCGGCAGCAACCGCAAGAGCGAGCTTGTCCGTGAGCTGGAGAGGTATTTCCAGACCGGAGAGAAGATGGTCGACCGCAGCGACTGGAAAACGGACCGGGCGTACGAGGAGATGGAGATCTCCCGCACAGAAGGGCACAGCAGGGCATTTCTGAAGGTCCAGGACGGCTGTGACCAGTTTTGTACCTACTGCATCATCCCTTATGCCAGAGGCAGGGTCAGAAGCCGGGGAATTCCCGAGGTGACGGCAGAGTGCCGGAGGCTGACGGATGCAGGGATCCGGGAGCTTGTGATCACCGGCATCCACCTGTGTTCCTATGGAAAGGATCTCAAGGACGGCACCAGCCTTCTGGATCTTCTGGAGGCGATCCACGCCATTGAAGGCGTCGAGAGGATCCGTCTGGGTTCGCTGGAGCCGGGAACTTTGACCGAGGACTTTATCCGGCGTATGGCCGGAATGGAAAAGATCTGCCCCCATTTTCATCTCTCGCTGCAGAGCGGCTGTGACCGGACCCTGAAGCGGATGAACCGCAGGTATGATACCGCGATGTTCCGGAAGACCTGCGAGGATCTGCGCCGGTATTACGAGCATCCGGCGCTGACCGCAGACATTATCACGGGATTCCCGGGAGAGACCGAAGAGGACTTTGAGGCCTGCCGGGCATTTACCGAGGAGATCTCCTTTTTTGAGACCCATGTGTTCCCCTATTCCAGAAGAGAGGGCACAAAGGCTGCCGTGATGCCGGATCAGGTGACCATGCAGGTAAAGAAGGAACGAAGCAGCGTCCTTTTGGAACTCCACAGAAACAAGCAGAAAGAATTCCTGCAGTATTATTTCGGAAAACCGGTGGAGGTCCTGTTTGAAGAGCAGACAGAGATCGACGGGATCCCTTACTGGATCGGCCATGGAAGAGAATACCAGAAGGTGCTTTTGTCCTCGTCAGAGGACCTGACCGGCGAGATCCGGACCGTCATGCCGCTGCGTCTGCGCGGGGACTGCCTGATTTAGGTTTTGGATGGTGCTTGGGGGCTGCCGCACGAAGCAATCGGTACATAAATTATTCTTACGGGAAGCGCTCCCGCTCGGTCCTCGTGCAGTGGCACTAAGTCGGAATCAGAAGATTCCTCCAAGTGCCAGCACTTGGGATGTTCCCTTCAGAATATTTATGTACCTTTTGCTCGATGCGACAGCCCCCTATATGTTCACAACGCCGGTGTACCGGCCTTAGTTGTAGTCTTGCCCTTGCATAACCGCAAAATATGGGATATACTGAAACAGTTAAGAGAATGGTGCAGTATGCGGGTTATTCTTGAACAGACTGCAAGGCTAAGGAAGTGATGAAGATGTCAGATTTAAGCAATACTCAGTTTTTCCAGGTGAATATCGAGAACGAGATCTCGGTAAAGCACGTGCTGGATGTCGTGTATCATGCGATGGCTGAAAAAGGATATAATCCGGTCAGTCAGATCGTGGGTTATATCATGTCCGGAGATCCGACATATATCACGAGCCATAACGGCGCACGAAGCATGATCATGAAGGTCGAGCGGGACGAGCTGGTCGAGGAGCTTCTCAAAGAGTACATCAACAATGAATCCTGGAAGGCTGAGTAAGGATTACACATAGATGTGGCAGACAGCCGGAACAGGTGAGTAAGGAGTACGGATGAGGATTCTCGGACTGGATTATGGATCAAAAACGGTTGGTGTTGCGGTCAGCGACCCTCTGGGGCTGACGGCACAGGGTGTTGAGATCATTCGGCGCGAACGAGAGAATAAGCTCAGGCAGACGATGGCCAGGATCGATGAACTGATCGCCCAGTATGGCGTGGAAAAGATCGTTTTGGGTCTGCCGAAGCATATGAATAATGACATGGGTGACAGGGCTGTCCGCACGCTTGAGTTTCAGGAAATGCTCAGGAAGAGGACAGGTCTGGATGTTGTCATGTGGGATGAGCGGCTGACGACGGTCGCTGCAGACCGCACAATGAATGAACTGAATATCCGGGGCAGGGCAAGACGGCAGCTGGTGGACGAGATCGCTGCTGTTTTTATTCTGCAGGGATATCTGGATTCGCTTGCCTTTAAAGGAGAAGAACGCTGAACTGGTCCGAAAGGGGCGAGACCCTCTGCAGGCCGGCAGAGAATGGACAGGAATAATGGAAAAGATCATTTTTGAGACAGACGACGGGGAAAAGCTTGAATTGTTCATAGAGGAAGAGACAAGAGTCGGGGGAACCGATTATATTCTTGTCACGGATTCTGATGCCGATGAGGCAAATGCCTATATCCTCAAGGATATTTCCGGGGATGGCGAGCCCATGGCTGAGTTTGTGATGGTCGAGGACGATGTTGAGTTCGAGGCGATCGCAAAGATCTTTGAACAGATGCTGGAGGATACAGACTTCAGCTGAAGAATATAATAACACGATGACTGCTGTGCATGATCGGGGGGACACAGCCTGTAAAAGAACAGGAGGACAATTCTGAAAAATTTGAAAGATACAAATATGGAGGGTAAGCTCAAGATAATTCCCCTGGGCGGCCTGGAGGAGATCGGCATGAACATAACTGCCTTCGAATACGAGGACAGTATTGTTGTTGTCGACTGCGGTCTGGCCTTCCCGGATGATGACATGCTGGGAATTGATCTTGTGATACCGGATGTATCCTATCTGAAGGAAAATATCGACAAAGTCAAGGGCTTTGTCATTACTCACGGGCATGAGGATCATATCGGCGCGCTGCCGTATATTCTCAGAGATATTAATGTGCCCATTTATGCGACAAAGCTGACCATTGCCCTGATCGAGCACAAGCTCGAGGAGCATGATCTGCTGGGTACGACAAAGAGAAAGGTGATCCGTTTTGGACAGTCCATCAGTCTGGGCTGTTTCCGGATCGAGTTTATCAAGACCAATCACAGTATTCAGGACGCAGCGGCGCTGGCGATCTATTCTCCGGCAGGAACCGTTGTCCATACCGGTGATTTTAAGGTCGATTATACGCCTGTTTTCGGTGATGCCATCGATCTGCAGCGGTTTGCGGAGATCGGAAAGAAGGGTGTCCTGGCATTGATGTGCGACAGTACAAATGCCGAGCGGCCCGGATTTACGATGTCTGAGCGGACCGTGGGCAAGACCTTTGACAGCATTTTTGCCGAGCACAGAAACCAGAGGCTGATCATTGCGACCTTTGCATCCAACGTGGACCGTGTGCAGCAGATCATCAATTCGGCATACCGTTACGGACGGAAGGTCGTGGTCGAAGGGCGCAGCATGGTGAATATCATCAGCATCGCGGGGGAACTCGGGTATCTGGATATTCCGGAGCATACGCTGATCGACATCAACGAGATGAAAAATTACACAGACGATCAGATGGTCCTGGTAACCACCGGAAGCCAGGGCGAATCGATGGCTGCGCTGTCCCGCATGGCGGCTGATATCCACAAGCGTGTCAGCATCAAGCCCGGCGACCTGATCATCTTCAGCTCCCATCCGATCCCCGGAAATGAGAAGGCGGTATCGCATGTGATCAATGAGCTGAGTGAAAAGGGCGCAGATGTCATTTTCCAGGATGTGCATGTTTCCGGACATGCCTGCCAGGAGGAGATCAAGCTGATCTACTCGCTCGTGCATCCGAAGTACGCGATCCCGGTCCATGGGGAAATGCGTCATCTCCGCGCCCACGCAGCGGTCTGCGAGTCGCTGGGGATCCCGCGGGAAAATATTTTCATTTTACATTCGGGCGACGTCCTGGAACTCTCTGAGCAGTCCTGCCGGATCATCGGGAAGGTGCCGACCGGGGAGATTCTGGTCGACGGCCTGGGCGTCGGCGACGTCGGCAACATCGTCATCCGCGACCGGCAGAGGCTGGCGGAGGACGGCATCGTCGTAGTCGTGCTGACGCTGGAGGCTTACACCAACCGTCTGCTCGCCGGGCCGGACATCATCTCGCGCGGATTTGTCTATGTGCGCGAGGCGGAGAGCCTGATGGAGGAGGCGAACCAGGTGACGGCGGACGCTGTATTTTCCTGTCTCGACCGGAACGTTTCGGACTGGTCGAAGATCAAGGCGGAAATCAAGGACGCTCTCTCGGACTTTATCTGGAAGCGCACGCAGAGGCGGCCGATGATCCTGCCGATCATCATGGAGGCGGATGCCTGACTGAGATAATGCCCCGGCCTGCCTTTGATCCGGGGAATGCGCATACGCATGGCAGGAGGATTTACAATGAATGAAATAGATCAAAGTACCGCAAAACTGATTGAGAGCATCAAGCGGGGCGAGGCCTATCAGCACTATGTCGAATGCGAGAAGGCTCTCCGGGTATACCCGGAGCTTGAGAAGCAGCTCGACGAGCTGAGGCGCGACACCGTGACGATGTACTCCACAATGAGCGGCGACGAGCTGCTCGCGCACTGCGACGAGCTCTCCCGCCGGCATCAGGAAATGCAGAAAATTCCGGAAGTCAACGCCTACATCGAGGCCGAAGCGGAACTCTGCCACGAGGTGAGGCGCGTGTACCGGACCCTGATCGAAGCGATCGGGATCCGGATGCCCGGCGTCTGACGGGGTAAGTTATGGGAAAAAATGAATCGGAAAGCGGCGGCCTGGACATGCTCCTTGCCGCGGTAAGCGGCCTGCTGAAGATCCTGATCATCGTGCTGCTCGCCGTGATCCTCGTTCTTGCGGCGCGGACCGCCTACTCGTTCGGCTACCGGATCTTCAACGAGCAGCCGATGGAGGCTGCCCCGGGGACCGACGTCACCGTGACGATCCAGAACGGCTGGTCGGTGCGCGACATAGGAGCCGAGCTCAGGGACAAGGGCGTCATCGCGGATGTGCCGGTGTTCATCGTCCAGGAGCGCCTGTCCGAGGCGCACGGGAAGCTCAAGCCGGGGACCTACATCCTGAACACGTCCCAGACCTCCGCCGAGATCTTCGCGATCCTCTCCGGCGAGGACACGGAAGGCCAGCCCGGCGCGGAGGAGTAGCGGATGGAGGAGAGAAGACCGGCGGACATCGACCCTGTGAGGCTGCGGTCTTTCCTGCTCTCGATGGAGCAGGAGCTTCCGCCGCATCTTGCGGAACTATATAAAAGAGCGCTGGATGAGAACGTCCCGGTGATCAGGCCGGAGACAGGGAGCCTTCTTCGCGTCCTTCTCAAAATGAAAAACCCCGGCCGGATCCTCGAGATCGGCGCGGGAACAGGCTTCTCCGGGCTTTTTATGCTGGACTTATGCGGGGCGCATCTCACGACGATCGAGCTCGATGAGAAAAGAGCGCGCGAGGCGGAAGAGAATTTTGCGCGCTGGGGCGCGGGAGAGCGGGCGGAGCTCATTTTGGGCGACGCGGCAGACGTGCTGCCGTATCTTCAGGGGGAGTGGCCGTTCATTTTCCTTGATGCGGCCAAGGGCCAGTATGTGCATTTCCTGCCGGAGATCAGGAGACTTCTCGCCCCGGGCGGCGTGCTGGTCACCGACAATGTCCTTCAGGAGGGCTGTATATTGGATTCCCACTACGCGGTGGAGCGGCGCGACCGCACGATCTATAAGCGGATGCGGGAGTACCTGTGGGCGATCACGCACGATGAGGCGCTCACGACGACGATCCTGCCGGCCGGCGACGGCACGGCAGTCAGTGTGAAGAACTGAGTCAGGCAGCGGACGGACCGCTGCCTTTTTTTGGAGGTAAATGATATGAGACATCCGGAACTGCTGATCCCTGCGGGCAGCCTTGAGCTCCTGAAGGTCGCGGTGCTCTACGGGGCGGACGCGGTCTACCTGGGCGGCGAAGCCTTCGGCCTCAGGGCGAAAGCGCAGAATTTTACGGCGGAGGAGATGCGGGAGGGCATTGCATTTGCCCACGCGCGGGGCGTAAAGGTCTACGTGACCGCCAACATCTTCGCCCACAACCGCGATATTGAGGAGGCGGAGGCGTATTTTAAGGAGCTGCGGGAGCTTCGGCCCGACGCGGTCCTCGTCGCCGACCCGGGCATGTTCGCGCTTGCGCGCCGCGTCATGCCGGACATCGACCTGCATATCAGCACGCAGGCCAACACGACCAACTACGTCTCCTGCCGCTTCTGGCACGATCTCGGGGCGAAGCGGATCGTGACCGCGCGGGAGCTCTCGCTCGCCGAGATCCGGGAGCTGAAGGCGAAGATCCCGGAGGATCTCGAGATCGAGGCTTTCGTGCACGGGGCGATGTGCATTTCCTACTCCGGCAGGTGCCTGCTGTCCAGCTATCTGGCGGGCCGCGACGCGAACCGGGGCCTCTGCACGCACCCCTGCCGCTGGAAATACGCCCTCGTCGAGGAGACCCGGCCGGGCGAGTACATGCCGGTGGAGGAGAATGAGAGGGGGACTTTCATTTTCAACTCGAAGGACCTCTCAATGATCGACCGCCTGCCGGACCTCTACGAGGCCGGGATCGACAGCTTCAAGGTGGAAGGCCGCATGAAGGCCGCCCTCTACGTCGCGACGGCGGCCAGGACCTACTCCCTCGCGATGCGGGATTACGAGACGGATCCGGCGCTCTATCAGGCGAACATTCCTCATTATAAGGAGGAGATCGCGGCATGCACCTACCGGGAGTTCACGACGGGCTTCTTCTACGGGAAGCCGTCGGAGGAGGACCAGATCTACGACGGGCTGACTTATAAGAGCCCCTACACCTACCTCGGCATCGTGGAGAGGGAGGCGGATGGACGCGTGAGGCTCATTCAGAAGAACAAATTCTCGGTCGGCGAGACGGTTGAGATCATGAAGCCGGACGGCAGAGACGTGCAGGCGAAAGTCCTTTCGATCCGCGACAGCGAGGGAAATGAAATGCCCTCAGCCCCGCACGCGAAGCAGGAGATCCATGTGGCCCTCTCCGCGGAGGCGGAGGACTGGGACATCCTGCGCAGAAGAAATTGATATCAGTTATTATGTACAAAAATATAGACAAACAAAGAACAAAATGTTACATTATAACATGTAGCAGCAACGCTTTGCGCTGAACATTTCATTATCATACCAGGAGGGCAAGATGAAAACCAAAAAAACCGGAGCAAAGCGCGGTCTTGCGGTCATTCTGGCATCACTGTTCGTGCTGTCCATGTTTGTCACAAGCATCGCGCAGACGTGGTCGGGTAAGATCAACACTTACTTCGGAACCACCAGTTTCAAGACGGAGAAAACCGGCGAAAGCAGCGGCGACGGCATCTACTTCGATTCTGAATTTTCAACTGTGAAAGAAGTAATCGATGCCAAGGAAGCTCTTGCGCGCGAGATCTCCCAGGAAGGCACTGTTCTCTTCAAGAACGACGGCGCGCTTCCGATCGACGCAGCCAGCGAGAAGGTCACGATCTGGGGCCTCAACGCGCTCGCACCGACATTCGGCGGCCTGATCGGGTCCACCACATCCGTCAACTATGATGCGGGCCAGACCACGGTCACCCTGATCGACGCGCTGAAGGAGAACGGGGTCTCCCTGAATGAGGAACTGCTTGCCCTCTACGGCAGCAGCAGCGCCGACACGTATCGCCGCAAGGCGGCATTTTTCGGCCAGGAAGTTCCCGGCCACTCCCTGATCCCGGTCTTCTGGCCGATGTTCGAGACGGCTGACAGCTACATGATCGGCGAGCCGCCCGCGGACTTCTACACGGCGGACGTGCTGGCTGCCGCGAAGGATACGACCGCGATCGTGTTCCTGTCCCGCGACAGTTCCGAGGCATCCGACTATGCGGTCTCCACGATGAAGGATCCCAACGGCGACAACTTCGAGCGCCCGATGGCTCTCTCCGACAATGAGAAGGCCATGATCGAGCTGGCCAAGGCCAACTCCAACGGCAAGGTCATCGTTGTCCTGAACTCCGACGTCACGATGGAGATCGCGGATTTAAAGAACGATCCGGCCATCAGCGCGATCGTCTGGGCAGGCCTTCCGGGCGCCTACGGTTTCCGCGGCGTGGCGGACGTCCTGACCGGCGCGGTGAACCCGTCCGGCCACATTTCCGATACCTATGCGGTCAACTCCACATCCGCTCCGTCGATGCAGAACTTCGGCCTGTTCTTCTATGACGTTCCGGACGGCACGATCGATCCGGCCAACGACAAGGGCAACTGGTACATCATCGAGACCGAAGGCATCTATGTCGGCTACAAGTACTATGAGACCCG
>DFFD01000102.1:15226-18759 GCA_002369495.1 Lachnospiraceae bacterium UBA3785
AAGTACTATGAGACCCGCTATGAGGACGCGGTCCTCGGGCAGGGCAACGCCGACGGCGCGGCGGGCGTCTTCGCTTCCGCCGGAAACTGGGACTACGCCTCCGAGGTCGCTTACCCGTTCGGCTACGGCAAGTCCTACACCACCTTCGAGCAGGAGCTCACGAACGTTGAATTCAATATCGGCGGCGAGAGCAAGGCCGAGGTGAAGGTCACCAACACCGGCGACGTCGCGGGCAAAAGTGTTGTCCAGCTCTATGCGCAGGCCCCGTACATCGCGGGCGGCGTTGAGAAGGCTGCGATCCAGCTCGTCGGCTTCGGCAAGACGGCTGTCCTTGAGCCTGGCGCGAGCGAGACCGTGGCGGTTGATTTCGACGCCAAATATGTCGCCTCCTACGACGAGACCGCTGTCAAGGCGGACGGCACGGAAGGCGCCTGGATTCTCGACGCGGGCGATTACTATTTCGCGATCGGCAACGGTGCGCATGAGGCCCTGAACAATGTCCTCGCCGCCAAGCTCGGCAGCGACGAGAAGCTCGTGAAGATCAACGACGACGAAGTCATCAACGCAGAAAATGCAAAGATGGTCAATGTCGCCGCGAAAGACATCGAGACCTACTCCGCAGGCGTGCAGAACCAGCTGCAGGACGGCGATATCAGAAAGCTTCTTCCGGAGCGCGGCGTCGAGTTCGTGACCCGCTCCGACTGGTCGAAGGGCTGGGAGCCGGTCTGGGGCATTTCCCCGACCGACGAGATGCTGAAGAACCTCAAGAATCAGGTGTTTGAGATCACCGAGAACGGCGACGGCGAGACCTGGGGTGCCGGCAACGGCATGCGTCTTATCGACATGCTCATTGTCGACGATAACGGCAATTACGGCGGCAGCGTGGCTTTCGATGACCCGCTGTGGGATACGCTTCTTGAAAATGTCACCCTCGACGAAGCGGTCGCCTTCATGAAGGGCGCCGGCGGCAACTTTGAGCCGATCAACTCCATCGGCCTGCACATGGTCACGGCTTACGACGGACCGGTCGGTTTCGTCTCCGACCAGGTGCCGGGCTACACCGCGAACTGGTCGTCCTCCGAGTCCGACGAGCCGACCTATGTCGGTCCGGACAGCGAGTATGCAAACTGGCAGATGCCCACCATGCCGACCGAGCCGGTCGTCGCCGCCACCTTCAATGTGGAGCTGGTCGAGCGCGAAGGCGAACTGTTCGGCGAGGATTCCCTGTGGTCCAACGCCTGCTCGATCTTCGGCCCGGGCCTCAACAACCATCGCGCCACCTACTGCTCGCGCAACCACGAGTACTATTCTGAGGATTCGATGCTCACCAACATCCTGGGCGTTGCGGCCTGCAAGGGCGGCAAGTCCAAGGGCCTCATGATGGAGCCGAAGCATTTCGCGCTGAACCATCAGGAAGCAAACCGCTCCGGCACATCGACGTTCATCTCCGAGCAGGGCGCCCGCGAGATCGAGCTGAGAGGCTTCCAGGGCTGCCTGGAAGGCAACTACGCGCAGGGCGTCATGACCGCGTTCAACCGCCTCGGCACTGTCTACGCCGGTGCGCACCGCGGCCTGCTGACCGGTATCCTCCGCGACGAGTGGGGCTACACCGGCTACGTCGTCACCGACATGATCAACGGCGCCGAGTACATGAACTGGCGCGACGTCACGCTGGCGGGCGGCGGCGGCTGCCTGACGGAGAACGCTTACGATTCTTCGATCATCGGCGACCCGAACTCGCCGGACAACATGAAGCTCATCGAGAAGGACACCGCCTTCCAGCAGGAGCTCAAGAAGATGCTGAAGTATGACCTCTACACCTTCGTCAACTCCAACACCATGAACGGCGTCACCACCGACACCCGCGTCGTCCGCGTGTATCCGTGGTGGGAGAAGACCCTGCTCGCTGTGAACTGGGTCACCGGTATCCTGGCGGCGGCGGCCTGCGCCTGGTATCTTATGGCGGCCTTCGGCAAGAGCAAAACACCTGTCAGGAAAAATCAGTGAAGGAGGACTGAACCATGAACAATAAGAAAATTACCCTGGGCTTTGTCCTCGCTGCCGTCTCGACCGTGCTTTCCGTTGTGTGCATTTTCCTGTACGGATCCGCCCTGATGAAGGACGGCATGACCAACGCGCTGCTGATCGCCGCCGCTGCGGCAGGCGTCATCGCGCTCGTGCTGGCCTTCGCGGTCGGCAAGGAGCTCCCGAACATCTGCCTGATCGCGCACGCGGTCCTCATCATGGCTGCAATCGGCATCTCTGCCGCACCGATGGTCAATGAGTTCGGCCTTGTGTTTGCCGGCCTCAACCCGCAGACAAACCTGTCCGGGTACATCACATTTGCGGTATGCGCCTGCATCGCCTGGGTGATCGCAGTCGTGGCATCGTTTATGGGCATCACTAAAAAGGAAGCCTGATCCATCCTGTGTTACGGCGGCGGCGCCATACCGCCGCCGTATTTTTCTATGATAAACGTGTACACTGAGGTTTAAACATGACAGAAAAGAAGGATAACATTTTATTCGACAGGATCTCGCTCGGGGTCTTCCTTGTCATAACGCTGCTCGGCGTCTGGCAGGCCGCGAAATACCTGACCCTCGCCGAAGCGGACATGGCCCTGACCGCGGTCACGCTGGAGCTGCTCATCGTGCTCCTGGCCTGGGCGGCCTGGTCCGGCAAAATGCCTTTCCTGCTCCTGCTGGTCCTGGCTGTCGGATTTGTCCTGAACAGTTTCCTGAATTATGCCGAGACGACGAAATTTGCTTCATTTTTCATGATCCAGGGGCTGGTCGGGGGCTGCTGGGCGGTCCTCGGCAGCATTTTCATGATCCGGAAGAAAATGAAACCCGGACGTCTGCCGTGGGTCCAGGCAATCCTGATCCTGCTCATCCTCGCGGCCGTCGGCGGCGTCTGGAAGAGCAATGCGGACCGTGACCGGCAGTGGGACGGGCACGCGAAGCACATGGTGTGGGCGGTGCCCGAGAAGTTCGATACCGGCGAGATCGAGGAAGCGGGCACGGTGGAGGAGCTCGTCTACGAGACGCACGCCTACGCCACGGACGGGCGCGCGGTGACCAAGCGGGCGCTTGTCTACCTGCCGTACGGGTATGATGCAGGAAATCATTACAATATCCTCTATCTGATGCACGGGACCGGCGACGATGAAAACTACTGGCTCAGCACGCATCCGAGCAACAAGATCATGCTGGACCGCATGATCGCGATGGGGGAGATCGAGCCGCTCATCGTGGTGACGCCGACCTTCTACGTGGAGGATGACTGTGCGGACGGGCTGGATGCGCTGACATTTTCCTTCCGGGACGAGCTCAGAAACGACCTGATGCCGGCTGTGGAGTCGAAGTATTCCACCTGGGCGGAGACAGCGGACGCTGAGGGATTTTCCGCGTCGCGCGATCACAGGGCGTTTGCGGGCCTCTCCCGCGGCGCGGTGACCACGGCGAACGCGGCGCTCTGCGGCTGCCTTGATTATTTCTCGTATTTCGGGCTGTTCAGCTCCTTCCGCACCACGG
>DFFD01000102.1:18849-19093 GCA_002369495.1 Lachnospiraceae bacterium UBA3785
CCAGTCGGAGGAGTGGCGGGAGCTGCCGATCCACTACATCTACGCGACCACGGGCAACTTCGATTTTGCGACGCCTTACATGCTTCCCGGCTACCGGATGCTCTGCGGGATCGAGCCGAGGCTCATCGAGGGGATCAACACCAGCTTCGACCTCTTCCCGATGCGGTATCATTCGATCGGGCACTGGCATCTCTCGCTGTACAATTTCCTGCTGAAAGTTTTTTGAGGGATTATTTATGGAAAA
>DFFD01000102.1:19240-24822 GCA_002369495.1 Lachnospiraceae bacterium UBA3785
CGGCAGGTCTGGTGCAACATTTTCTCGCCGACGCTGCCGCTCGATGAGTCGACGGAGTGGGCCGGCGGCGAGAGTTATGAGCGCCTGCCCTACGCGGAGGATTCGGAGGCCCAGTATATCGACCTCTATGTGCCGCATACGGATGAGCCGGCGCCGCTCTTCGTCCTGATCCACGGCGGCGGATTCGCGTTCAACGACGCGCAGTCGCGTCAGGCGCAGTTCATGTACCGCTATTTCCGCGACCACGGGTTTGCCTGCGCGAGCGTGAACTACCGGCTTTCGCCGGAGGCAGGCTATCCGGCTTCAATCTGCGACGTTAAGGCGGCTGTGCGCTTCCTCTGCCAGAATGCGGACGAGTACGGTTATGACGCCGAACGCATCGCGGTCTGGGGCGAATCAGCCGGCGGCTACCTGGCCGTGATGAGCGCGTATTCCGCGCCGGAGGCCTACTCCGGCACGCTTGCGATCGGCGAGACGGAGGAGAACCGTTTCCCGATGCCGGCGTTTGACGCGGTGGTGGATTTTTACGGTGTCATCGATTTCGAGACGCAGCGCACCGATTTTGCCGAGGAAGGGCTCATCACCTGGATCCCGACGCTCGCGAACGGCTGGGCAAATGAGGTTCTCGGCGAGTATGACAGCCTCGAGGAGCTGTGGATGCGCAAAAACCATGCAGACTGGGGCGACGAGGAGAAGATCGAGGCGAGCCCGCTTCGCCGCGCCGAAAGGCAGGAAAATGAAAACCCCTCCCTGAGAGCCTTGCTCATCCACGGGGACGCGGACATCACGGTCTCGCACCTTCAGTCGGTGGACCTCTATGACGTGCTCAGGGAGAACGGGGAGGATGTGACGCTCAAGCTCGTTCCGGAGTGCAAGCATGCGGACGACCGGCTCTATACGGAGGAGCAGCTGGGGGAGGTTGCGGAGTTTCTGATGGCGTCGTTTGGAGGTTGATGGGGACGGTTCCTGGGGGACGGTTCTAGGCACAAAAAAAGTTCTCGCACTGTGCGAGAACTTTTTTTGTACAAGAACCGTCCCTGCAGTTGATTTTTGCTTGCTCAGCGGACGCTCACGCCCCTGTGCTGGTCGCCCTTCGGGTTCCTGCCGAACTCGTAGTCGTTGCCCGGAAGGACCGCGTTCATGACGATGCCGATGATCGAGGCGATCGCGAGGCTGGTCAGTGTGATCGAGGTGCCGCCGACCGTGAAGGTGAGGCCGTTAGAGAACCCGAGGCCGCAGACCAGGATAACCGCCGCGATGATCAGGTTGCGGCTCTTCGTGAGGTCGACCTTGTTCTCGACGATGTTGCGTACGCCGATCGCGGAGATCATACCGTAGAGGATGAAGCTGACGCCGCCGATCAGCGAAGACGGAAGCGAGGAGATGAGACCGGAGAACTTCGGAACGAAGGAGAGCACGATCGCGTAGACAGCCGCAAGGCGGATGACCTTGGGGTCGAAGACGCGGGAGAGCTCCAGGACGCCGGTGTTCTCGCCGTAGGTCGTGTTGGCCGGGCCGCCGAAGAAGGCGGAGAGAGACGTCGCAAGGCCGTCGCCGACGAGCGTGCGGTGCAGGCCCGGATCCTCAAGGAAGTTTTTGCCGACCGTCGCGGAGATCGCGGAGATGTCGCCGACGTGCTCCATCATGGTTGCGAGCGCGATCGGGGCCATGACCAGGATCGAAGTGATGTTGAACTTGCAGATCTGGAAGTCCGGGAAGCCGATCCAGGAAGCCTGCGCGGAAGCTGTGAAGTCGAGGATCGCGGAGCCGTCCGGGTTGGTCATCCCGAACACTTGCATGAGCAACGCGACCAGGTAGGAGATCACAACGCCCATCAGGATCGGAATGATCTTGAACATGCCCTTGCCCCAGACGTTGAAGGCGATGATGGTCACGAGCGCGACGAGCGCGATGAACCAGTTGGTGGATGCGTTGGAGATCGCGGACGGAGCCAGCGACAGGCCGATGCAGATGATGATCGGGCCGGTGACGACCGGCGGCAGGAAGCGCATGACCTTGTGGACGCCGATCAGACGGATGACGACCGCGAGGACAAGATAGAAGAGACCCGCGATGACCACACCGCCGCAGGCGTAGGGAAGCTTCTCCCCGTAGGTCATATCCGCAAAAATGCCGGTATTCAGCTCAGCCACCGTCGCGAATCCGCCGAGGAACGCGAAGGAGGAGCCGAGGAATGCCGGGACCTTGAACTTGGCGCATAAATGGAAAAACAGTGTGCCCACGCCTGCCATGAAGAGCGTCACCGAGACGGAGAGGCCTTCGCCGTGGAAATAGTTGTTGACCAGGATCGGTACGAGAATCGTTGCCCCGAACATCGCGAACATGTGCTGAAGACCGAGGATCAGCATCTTCGGCATGCCCAGAGTGGATGCGTCGTAGATGGCATCCTTCTTCTGTTCAAATTCACCCATAGTATTCCCTCCTCATTAGTTGAGATGTGAACAAGTCATCCTATGAAGGATATCACTTTGAAAGGGGAAAGTAAAGGGGAAAAATATAGCCCGCCTGCATCATTTTCATCTTGCAAAATGAACATCAATCCAGTAATGTGTGCCTTGAGAGGGAAATAAAAATGCCAAGGAGGGGCATATGTTCAGCAGAATACTATCGGCTGCGATCATCGGGATCGAGGTGATCCCGGTGAATGTGGAGGCGGACGTCGCGGACGGCCTGCCGACATTTTCCATGGTCGGGTGCCTGACCGGCCAGGTGCGTGAGGCGGAGGACCGCGTCCGCACTTCTCTCAGGAACATCGGGGTGGCGATGCCGCCCAAACGGATCACGATCAACATGTCGCCGGCGGACATCTTAAAGACAGGCTCGAGATTCGACCTGCCGGTCGCGCTCAGCGTGCTCACCGCGTCGGGCTTCCTGCCGGAGCATTCGCTCGAGGGCGTCATGGCGGTTGGCGAGCTGAGCCTGTCCGGCGAGCTCTCGGGCGTGACCGGCGTGCTGCCGATCGCGGTCAGGGCCAAGGAAATCGGCATCAAGGCCCTGCTCGTGCCCGCGGAGAATCTCGCCGAGGCGCGCACGGTCGCCGGCCTCAATGTGATCGGGTTTTCCACGCTCACGGATGTGATCACATTTTTAAAGGAAGGAACTCTTCCGGAAGAACCGGAACTGCCGGTGTTCGGCACGGAGCTGAACCGGTACCAGTACGATTTTTCCGACATTCACGGGCAGGAAGCCGTGAAGAGGGCCGCCGTCGTCGCGGTTTCAGGCTTCCACAACCTGCTCCTCATCGGACCTCCCGGATCGGGCAAGACCATGCTCGCGCGGCGGATCCCGACGATCATGCCGCCGCTCACGCCGGAGGAGAGTCTTGAAATTTCCCAGATTTATTCAATCGCAGGCCTGCTCACGCCGGAGAACCCTGTTATGGGGACCCGCCCGTTCCGCTCGCCCCACCACACGATGTCGCCGCAGGCGCTCGCGGGGGGCGGTGCGATCCCGAAACCCGGGGAGCTCACGCTGGCCCACCGGGGGATCCTGTTTCTCGACGAGATGCCGGAATTTTCCCGAAATGCCCTCGAGATCCTCCGGCAGCCCCTCGAGGACCGGGAGATCATCATTTCGAGGACGGCCGGCACCTTCCGGTTCCCGGCAAATTTTCTGCTGCTTGCGGCGATGAACCCGTGCCCCTGCGGCTATTTTCCGGATATGAACCGGTGCGTGTGCCAGCCGGGGGACATTTCCCGGTATATGAACAAGATCTCGCAGCCGCTGCTCGACCGGATCGACCTCTGCGTGGAGGCCCCGGCCGTGAGCTACGAGGAACTCACGAGGCGCGGCGGCAATGAGAAGAGCTCGGCGGAGATCCGGGAGGATGTGACGCGGGTGCAGGCGATCCAGCAGGAACGGTTTCGCGGCACCGGGATCGCGTTCAACTCGGAGATCCCGGCCAGCAGGATCGATGAATACTGCCCGATGGAGGAGCGCGCAAGCCGCCTCCTCGAAAATGCCTACCGCCGCATGGGCCTCTCCGCGCGCGGCTACCACCGGATCGTGAAGGTCGCGAGGACGATCGCGGACCTTGACGGGAGCCGTGAGATCCGCTCCGTCCATGTGAGCGAAGCCATCTGCTACCGGATGATCGACAAGAAGTACTGGAGGCTGTGAGCATGGGCGGAGAACATAAGGAAAATAAAAACCTGGCCCCGGAGGCCGGGCTGCCGCCTGTCCGCATCATCAGGAAGGGGACGGCAGAGTGGCCGGCAAGACTTAAGGATCTCGCCGGGATGCCGGAGGAACTCTATGTGATCGGGGAGCTGCCGCGGGACGACGTGCCGTCCGCGGCGATCGTCGGCTCCCGGCTCTGCAGCGCCTACGGGCACACGCAGGCGGACGCCTTCGGGCGGGTGCTCGCGGAGCACGGGGTCCAGATCGTGAGCGGGATGGCGCTCGGGATCGACGGGTACGCCCAGCGAGGGGCGCTCACGGCGGGCGGAAAATCATTCGCCGTCCTGGGCTCCGGCGTTGATATCTGCTATCCGAGGTCCAACCGGAAGCTTTACAGGGATCTGGCGGTGCAGGGCGGGCTCATTTCCGAGTTTCCGCCGGGGACACAGCCGTATTCCTACAATTTTCCGCAGCGGAATCGGCTGATCAGCGCCCTTTCGGACATTGTCCTGGTCGTGGAGGCCAGAAAGAAGTCGGGCTCGCTCATCACGGTGGATTTTGCGCTGGACCAGGGGCGGACGGTCTTCGCACTCCCGGGCCGCGTCGGGGACGCACTCTCGGACGGCTGCAACTACCTGATCGCGCAGGGGGCCGGCATCGCCTGGTCACCGGAAGCCCTGCTCGAGGAGCTGGCAGTGAAGGAGACGATGGCCTCCTACGCGAGGCGTGCGCGGGCTGAGCATGCGAAGCTCCTGAAGGACGCTCTCCCCGGGCTGGACGCGAGCCTCACCGGGAAGGACGGGGTGCTGCATTATAAGCAGGCGGAGCTTTTTAAGCTGCCGGATTCGGAGGCGGACCTTTCTGAAAATGCAAAGCTTCTCCTGCCGCACCTGTCCGCGGACCCGAAGGGGGCTGAGGAACTGAACGCCGAGACCGGGCTCGAGCCGGCGCGGATCATGGACGGGCTCATCGAGCTCGCGCTCTCGGGGTATGCGGAGGAGCTCGGGAGGGGGCGGTTTGTGAGGACGAAGTGACGGGTTCCGGGGACCGGTTCCCGAGGGACGGTTCCTGCTGATCGATTTTCCGGAGAAAATCGATCAGCTGAGAACCGTCCCCAAGGAACCGTCCCTGTATCTTGCCAATAATTTGTAACAATTGCCCAAAATCAGCCTTGCCAATTTGGAAATGATATCAAAATGTCAAAAAATACCGTATTTGCCTCTTGCCAGAAAAATCAGTTTATTGTATAGTCTTTGACGATACGCCGGACGCGGACTGCCGCGTCCATTTTTTCGGGAGGAATCTGAAGTGGCAAAGAACCTGGTCATCGTTGAGTCACCGGCCAAGGTGAAGACGATCAAGAAATTTCTCGGCTCGAATTACGAGGTCATCGCGTCCATGGGTCATGTGCGGGACTTGCCGAAAAGCCAGATGGGCATCGA
>DFFD01000128.1 GCA_002369495.1 Lachnospiraceae bacterium UBA3785
GCCTTGCAGATGGAAAGGGCCTGCTTATCGGTGTTCGCACCGACGAACTCCACGCCGCCGATGGTCTCGTCCACCATGCGGTTCACGGCATTGTTTCCGCCGCCGCCGACGCCCACGACAATAATTCTTGCAGCTGCTTCCGCTTCATTCGTAGTGATCTCTAACAAAACAAATTCCTCCTTATAACCGCCCTCCCGGGCGAAGCATATACTTCTTCATCAAAACAAAACGCATCAATACTATGATAAGAGTTTTGACGCGTTTTATCAAGATTTTTTTTCATGGAAATGAACATCTTTTTGCGATCCGACGATGTTTTTAAGGTCCAGCGTGCCGCTTTTCCCCTTCACCTCGGGCATGATCCTTGAAAGCGCCGCCAGTTTTTCCGAAAGATCGTCGAAACTGCCCATCTCTGCTTCAAGTTCGCCGAAAATGATCGTCATGTTCTCATTTTCATCAAATACGATGCGGTCGGCGTAAACGCCCTCCTCTTTGCACCAGTCCCGCACCGCCGCGATATCCTCAAAAAATGTCTTCCGGATCCCGAGGCTCAGGCCGCGTGAAGGCTCCTTCACCTCGTGCGTCTTCGGATCCTCCGGAAGGGGGATGCCTTCGCAGAGCGGGATGAAATTCCGTTCATTTTTCTCCTCGGCCTGCTCCCGGGAGAACATGAGCGTCCCGCTGCGGTTGAAATACCAGCAGGCATCGCCCGCCTCCATGCAGCCCGTGATGTCCTTCTCGTTCACACGGACCCTGAGGGTCTTCGCATCGGAAAATGAACACGCAAGCGACCTCACAAAAGGAAGCTCGCCCGGAGCCCTGCCGTTGTTTAAAAGACAGGCCAGGACGATGCTGTTTCCCGGAGCCCTCTTAAGAACGGTGTCTCTGACTTCCTCCGCGCTCTCGTGGGCATTTCCGGAGATCTCAATGCGTTCCACCGGCAGGAACGCGACCGCCGATACGAAGAGAAGGATGAGGAGCAGCACAATAAAACGGAGTGCCGGCACATATCCGGCACCCTTCCGCTTCTTTTTCTTACTCCGCAAGCTCTTCCCTGACATATTTCTTGAAATCGTCTCCCCTCACTTCATAATTCGGGAACTCGCCCCATGAAGCGCAGGCCGGCGAGAGCAGGACCGCATCGCCCGCCTCCGCGTGGTCGCGGCAGAAATCCATCGCCTCCCGCATCGTCGGAAGAAGGACGATCTTCTCCTCCGGGAAGCCCACCTCAAGGGCCGCGTCGCGGATATCGAAGCGGGTCTTGCCCTCGAGGACGAACCATTTGACCTTATCCCCGAAACAGCGGATCCAGTCGCGGTAATCGGAGCCCTTGTCGTAGCCGCCCCCGATGAGCAGGGTCGGCCGCTTCATGGCAAGGATGCCCTTGATTGCGGCGTCCGGGTTCGTGCCCTTGGAATCGTTGTACCAGGCCACACCGCGCTTCTCCGCGACGAACTCGATTCTGTGCGGGACCGGCTTGAAGCGGAGGCAGGTGGCAGCGATGCTCTGTAAGGATACGCCCGCGGCGATCGCCATCGCGGCGGCGGCCATCACATTTTCATGGTTGTGGGTGCCCGGAAGCATGAGATCGTCGGTATCGAGCAGGATCTCGTGCCGGCCGCCCCGGGTGACGAGGATCTTCGTCCCGTCCATGCAGATCCCGTCCGGGATATAGCGCGCCGAGGAGAACCAGAAGACGTCGGCCGGACATTCCTTCACGCCGAACTCACGGAGGACCGGATCCTCGTAGTTCAGGACGCAGACGTCGTCCTTCGTCTGGTTTTTCGTAATAAGCTCCTTGCACCGGATGTACTCCGCCATCGTGTGGTGGCGGTTCATGTGGTCCTCGGTGATGTTGAGGATCGAGGAGACCGCCGGATGGAAGGTGTCGCAGGTCTCCAGCTGGAAGCTCGAGAGCTCCGCGACGAAGACGGCGTCCTTCGTGCTGCCCGGGACAGCTCCGGCAAATGAATTGCCGATATTGCCGACGATATAGACCTCCGGGCAGGCGTCCTGCATGATCGCGCCGAGCAGCGACGTCGTCGTTGTCTTCCCGTTGGTGCCGGTCACGCCGAGCACTCTCCCGCTTCTCGCCAGCCATGCCAGCTCGATCTCTCCGATGACCGGAACGCCGGCCGCCTTAAGCGCCAGCACGTCCGCGCAGTCGGTCGGCACGCCCGGGCTCAGGACCGCGAGCGCAAGCGTCGCGATCACCTCCTCCGGCAGGCTGCCCGTGAAGGCGGCTGCCTTTTCGGGGCAGCTGAGGCCTTCCTTCATTTTCTGCGGGTCGAGGTTTTTATTTCCGTCATAGAGCACCGGACATGCCCCGAGGTAAAGCAGCAGCTCGGCGGCGCCGATCCCGCTCTTTCCCGCTCCGAATACAAGTACGTTTTTTCCTTTAAGTTCCATATCAGAATGCCTTTCTCAGATGGCGATGATCGCCAGGATTGCGAGAAGTACCGTCACGATCGTGAAGTTCGCGACGACCTGCGTCTCCGACCAGCCCGACAGCTCAAAGTGGTGATGGATCGGAGCCATCTTGAAAATGCGCTTCCCGTGCGTCAGCTTGAAATACCCGACCTGCATCATGACCGAGAGCACCTCGACGACATAGATGAGGCCGACGATCAGCACATAGAGCGGCATCTCCAGCATGTAGGCGGTCCCGATGACGAACCCGCCGAGCGCGAGCGAACCGGTGTCGCCCATGAAGACTTTCGCCGGATGCGCATTGTAGACGAGGAAGCCCAGCAGCGCGCCGCCGACCGCCGAGGAGATCGGCGCGACCCCGCCGTGAAGCAAGATCGATGCGATCGTGAAAAATGCCGCCACGACCGCCGTGACCGACGAGGCAAGCCCGTCCACGCCGTCGGTGAAATTAACCCCGTTCACAGTGCCGGCGATAGCAAAGACCAGCAGCGGCCATTTCAGGATCCCGATCTCAAGCGTCTTTCCGCCCGTAAACGGGATGCGGAGCGCCATCGAGACGTCTGTGAAGCGCGAAATGTAAAGCCCGAAAACGACTATGATGACCAGCTCGAGCGCAAACTTCTGCCACGGCAGCAGGCCGTCAGAACGCCGTTTCACGACCTTCAGGTAATCGTCCAGGAAACCCAGCAGGCCGTAGGCCAGCGTGAGGAAAAGCACCGGTCCCGTCCTGGGATAGCGGGAAATAAAAAGCAGCCCGGTCACCGTGATTGCCAGAAGAAACATGATGCCGCCCATGGTCGGCGTCCCCGCTTTTTTCTTGTGTGCTTCGACGCCCAGCTCTCTCTCGGTCTGCCCCGCTTTTAAGCGGATGAGGAACGGTATCAGGACCGGTCCCATCGCCGCGGTGATCGCGAACGCGATAAAAGCAGGAACAAGGTCAAACAGAAATGACATATTCTAACCCCTCTTTCGATGATATGCAGCCATTTAGTTTACTACGAAAAGAGTTTTTATGCAATCCCTTACGGGTGATCAATATCTGAAAGAAGGATCTCATTTTCCGGCATGAGCTCCTCATCCGGCTCGATCTCCAGATAGGGCAGGATCTGTTTCAGGATATTTCTCGCGATCCACTGCGGAAAACGGCTGTCATCCTGGGCCGCGAGGTTCGGCTCGTCCACGACGACGTAGATGAGGACCTGCGGATCCTCGTAGGGGACGAACCCGATAAAGGATACCAGGTAATCACCCTGGCCGCGCGGAAGTTTTTCTGCCGTGCCGGTCTTTCCGCCCATAGAGTAGCCGTTTACCTTCGCGTAGCGGGCGGTACCCGTCTCCACGGCATCGCGCATCGCCTCGCGGATGATCTCCGCGTTGGCGGAGGAGACGGTTTTCTTCTCCAGGACGCCGCCGTTTGCGGAAAGGACCGCGCCGTCCGCGCTGCGGATCTCCTGAACGACCGAAGGCCGGTACCAGCTGCCGCCGTTTGCGATCGATGCGATGGCGGCCGCCTCCTGGATCATCGTGCAGTTGATGCCCTGGCCGAACGATGCGGTTGCGAGCTCCATATTGCTCATCTCATCCTCCCTGAAGAGGATGCCGGAGGCCTCGCCGGAGAGATCGATCCCGGTCCTGGCTCCGAACCCGAACACATGCTGGTAGCGGCACAGATTCTCCTTGCCGGTCTTTGCGGCGATCTGCATGATGCTGTCGTTGCAGGAGTAGCTGATCGCCTGCCGGAGAGCCAAAAGGCCGTGGCCGTCCTCCTCGGCGCATTTGATCTTCGTCTCGTCGAACATCTCGAAGCCGTCGCACATGAAATGGTCATCCTCGGAGACGCTCCCGGTCTCGAGAGCCGCCGCGACCGTGACGGGCTTGATCGTGGATCCGGGCTCATAGCCCGCGGAAATGCAGTAATTGGCCAGCACCTGCAGCATCTCCGTATCGCCTTCCTTCGTTTCCGCCATGGTGTTCGGATCGTAGGAGCCGTCCGCCGCCATCGCAAGGATCCGGCCGTTCTGCGGATTCATCACGATCGCTCCGACATGGTCGGCTGCCGCCCTTTCCTCCGCATAATTGTCGTAAAGTTCCATGAAGCGGTCGATCTCCCCCTGCACGGCCCGCTCGATATTGATGTCCAGGGAAGTGACCAGCGTGTTCCCGGCTTCCGGCTCGATGATGCTCCTTTGGATATAGTCGGAGGCATTTTCGCTCCAGTAGGAGTAGCGCCGCCCTTCCTGCCCGGAAAGCTCGTCGTTGTAATAACTCTCGAGGCCGTAGCCGGACGGTTCTCCGCTGCCCGACGGGATCCCGATGACGCCGGCACCCAGCGCGCCGAACGGGTAATAGCGGACGTAGACTTCCTCAAAGGAGACGCCGACGATCCCCCTGCGCTCCCGCTGCACGCCGGAGAGCTTAAGCTCAGCCGCCATGCGCTCCGCGGCGTGCTCCTCGTCGTCCGGGATCTCCTCCAGCGCGTCCTGCTGGACCTTGATCTGCTCATCCAGGACCGCCTTATAGAGGCTGAACTTATCCGCCTCGCTCACCGTGAGCAGCTGCCTGCCCAGCACGGAATAGTAGTGGAGATTTTTCTTCTGCTCATCCGTAAAAAGCTTCCGGAGTTCCTCGGTATCCGCCCCGTAGACGCCCCCGAGCGCCCGGAGCGTCGGCTCGATATAGGGCGTCGTCTCCGTATCGCCGTCCTTCACGGTCTGGCCGATGAGTTTTATGTCAATGATCAGCCTGTACTTCTTGACGGAGTTCGCCAGGATATTGCCGTTCGCATCCAGGATCTCTCCCCGGCTCGCCGCGATGGCGGACTGCACGAACATGTTTCTTGTATTTTCCAGGACCCTGCTCTGATACTCCCGTCCCTTTACGACGTCGATATAGAAGATCCTGCCGATGAGACAAATGAAAACAAGCAGGACCGCCAAAAAGGATCCTGCCAGCTTGATCTTCAGTATTCTTCCGGGTTTTCCGCTCCGGCTCAGAAAGCCACCGCGTTTATGCCGCATTCTCTTCTCTCCCGTCCGTACCGGCTGCTGCGGTACCCAGGCGGACGATCTGCCGCGCTTCCGGGTACCGCATCCCGTAATCATCCTGCGCCCTGCGGATAATCTCCTCCATGGGAATCTGTGAATACAGTTCATCCGCCAGCGCTTCACTTGTATTTCTGCAGTTCAGGACCTGTGTCTCGAGTTTCCTGATCTCGCTTCCCTGCTCCGAAACAGTGTGTTTCATCGTCAGGAAAAATGCCGCCGCCCCCATGATCAGCACACAGGATAAAGCCAGCACAAGGATATCCGCACGGTTCTCACGTTCCCTGACTGCATTTTCAGCGGCCCGCTTCTTCTGAGCAGCCCTGTTATCTCTCTTTTTTATCGGGCGGGAAACCTCTTCCGCACGTCTGACGGCACTGCCTTCAACATAGTAGCCGTCTCTCCCCATCCGTGCGGCGGAAGATTTCCCGCCGAAATTTACAGCATCCCGTTTCATCACGAGTCCCCCTTTTAAAGGAATGCACTCCCCTGCATCCCTTATTTACCCAAAGTGTTTCTCGAACACTCTGAGCTTCGCGCTCTTCGACCGCGGGTTCGCCTCCATTTCCTCCTCCGAAGGCAGGATCGGTTTGCGGGTGATCACGCGTCCTTTGGACTTCTTCCCGCACACGCAGACCGGAAAATCCGGCGGGCAGGTGCAGGGGTTTTCATTTCTCCGGAAAGCCGCCTTCACAATGCGGTCCTCCAGCGAATGAAACGTGATCACGCACAGCCTTCCTCCGTCGGAAAGAAGGTCGATCATGGCGTCCAGACTGTCAGACAGGGCTGTCAGTTCCCCGTTCAGCTCGATCCTCAGTGCCTGGAATGTCCTCTTCGCCGGATGTCCCCCCGTCTTCTGGACCTTCATCGGAATCGCCGCCTTTATGATCGAGGCTAACTCCCCAGTCGTCTCGATTTTCTTTCGGCTGCGCTCCTGCACGATGTGCTTCGCGATGTTCTTTGCGAACCGGTCTTCCCCATAGTCCCGGATGATCCGGTACAGCTCCGCCTCCGATGCTTCATTGACCAGATCCGCGGCTGTGCGCGTCTCCCGCTGGTCCATCCGCATGTCAAGCGGCGCATCCGCCATGTAGGAAAACCCCCGCTCCGCCGTGTCCAGCTGGTACGAGGATACGCCGAGGTCGAGAACGATCCCGTCGACCCGGCTGATCGACAGTGCGCGCAGGATCTCCGGCATCTCGCTGTAATTGCCCCTCACGATCGTGACTCTGTCACCGTAAGGCTTAAGGCGCTCCCCAGCAGCCTCAATTGCAGCCTGATCCCTGTCGATCCCGATAAGTCTGCCGGTAGATGAAAGGTGAGCCAGTATCGCCTCCGAATGGCCTCCTCCGCCCAGGGTCCCGTCCGCATAAATGCCTTCCGGGCGTATGAGAAGGTTCTCGATCACCGCATCGCGCAGCACAGTTACATGATGGAATTCCATAAAACTCCTTTCCTGTCAGAATCTTACGCCAAGAGCTTTCGCCTTCTTCCGCATTTCCTCCTTCGAGCGGAACTTGCGGCGGCACTCCTCATCCCAGCGCTCCGCGCCCCAGATCGTAAAATAATCGTCCGATCCGACCACGACCGCCTCCTTGCCGATAGCGGCTTCTTCCCTCAGATCCTGCGGCAGCAGGATCCTCCCCTGAGGGTCGATGCTCACTTCCCGTGTCGATGAGAGAATGTAGTTCTTGAGATCCATCAGTTCTTCATCCGTACTGCTGATTTCGGTCAGAGACTTCGTGTGTTCCCGGAACGCCGACTCCGGATAGACGGATAAATTATCAGAGAAAGCGCTGGTCACATACAGCGTCTCCCTGCCGATCATTTCCCGAAACTTCGAAGGAATGATCAGTCTCCCCTTTCCGTCTACCGAATGTCTGAACGACCCAATGAACATCACTTTCTCCCACTTTGTGGGGGTAATCTACCACTTCCTCCCACATGCTTACATTCTACGACACAAATCCCGGAAATGCAAGTATCTGGTTAAAAACAAAAAAACCCGGCATATACGCCGGGAAACAACAAGATATAGTT
>DFFD01000013.1:0-3371 GCA_002369495.1 Lachnospiraceae bacterium UBA3785
GTCGTTACAGAATAATCATAAATACTCATAAGATATAACCTCCGCTTCAGGATAAAACATTTAATGCAATTAGATTGTATCAAATATAAAAGATGGTGTCAAGACGCTTTTTCTTCTTTTATTTTTCAATAATGTATTGTATAATGACCATATCGCTCAGAAAGGGCTTCCCGGGAGGGAGGCGGAGCGGCCTTGCCGGCAGGCGGTGCCGGATGAAAATTTCACATTTGGAGGTTGCTATGAAGTACGTATGTAATGTCTGCGGCTACGAGTACGATCCCGAGATCGGCGATCCGGACAACGGCATCGAACCGGGCACTGCCTGGGAAGATGTTCCGGAAGACTGGGTCTGCCCGCTGTGCGGCGTCGGTAAGGATGATTTTACCGCTGAAGAATGATCGTAAAGGAAGGCAGGCCGGAGAACGGCCTGCCTGAATTTCAGGCTTTTACGGCTTCATTTTACATTGTGAGGATTTATGAGGAGATTGTTATGAAGAAGGCAGGAGTCTTGGTTCTTTCATTTTTGACGGCAGCATCCCTGATTGCATGCGGAGGCGCTTCCGGGGAGAGCTCGCATGAGCCGCCCGCGGAGAGCACGGCTGTGGAGAGCCAGGCTGCAGAGAACCTCGAGAGCACGCCGGAGCCTTCCGCGCAGCCGGAGGAAACCGTGTTCCCGGCGGCGGAGGTCCCGCAGATTATTTTTGATGAGACGCAGACGTCCATGCTGAAGCCGGCTGACGCGATCCTGCTCACGGAGTACCTGACGAGGCTTTACTACGACCCGGCGGACGCGGTCACTTACTGGACGACTCTGTATTATTATCTGTCCGTTTACGGACCGCTGACTTCCGGCGGCTCCTACGCGGAGCTCGAGGACGGGCAGTACCTGGTCCTCGGCGTGGACGCGATCCGCGAGGCGGGCAGGGTCGTCTTCGGGGAGACGACGGCGATGCCGGAGATTCCGGAGACCATTCATCGCATCAGCCTGCATGAGGACGGATACTATTACATCAAGATGGATCCCCGTCCGCAGTCTGTGCCGGAGCTGGTAAGCGGCATCGTGAATTCGGACGGCACCTGCGACATCGTCGCAAGACTCTGCGACACCAACGGACGCTCGCTGTGCGTGGAGAGCTTCCATCTTGTGCCCAAGACGGGCGTCAACAGCCTGCTCGGGGTCGAATACTACTACACGATATCTTCTGTCGGACTCGGATGATGGGATAAGGAGTGTCAATGAATCGAAAACTGACAAAAGAAGCAGCGAAGGCCCTTGAGATCGCGGAGAGAGAAGCCGCTTATGCGCAGAGCTCCGGTGTGGGGACGGAACATCTTCTGATGGGACTTTTAAAAGCGACGAAGGGAACAGCTTCGTCGCTTCTTTCAGATGCGGGGATCACGCCGGAAAGGCTTTCCGAGCTGATCGAGAAGCTGGTCTCCTCCGGGGACGCGGTCCTCACGAAGGAGAAGAGCGGCCTTACGCCGCGTGCGGAAAATGTACTCGCGGAGAGCGAGATGCTGGCAGGCTCCTTCGGCGCCGCGGAAATCGGGACCGAGCACATCCTGCTGGCCCTGCTCCGCGATACCGACTGCGTCGCGGCAAGGCTCCTGCACACGATGGGGATCGATGTCCGCAGAATGTACGGGGATACGATCGTCGCGATGGGCATGGAAGGCATGTTCGATGAGAAGGATCTCTTCAGCGGTCGCGCCATGAGGAGCTCCGCCGGGGCGACGCCGACGATCGACGCCTACAGCTGCGACCTGACCCGCCTTGCGGCGGAGGGAAGACTTGATCCGGTCATCGGGCGCGAGAGCGAGATCAGCCGCATCATGCAGATCCTGAGCCGCCGCACCAAAAATAACCCTTGCCTCGTCGGGGAACCCGGCGTCGGCAAGTCTGCGATCGTGGAGGGGCTGGCGCAGCGCATTTCCATGGGACTTGTGCCGGAAAATGTCAGAGGCAAGCGAGTGCTCATGCTGGACCTTGCCGGCATGGTCGCGGGCTCCAAATACCGGGGCGAGTTCGAGGAGCGCATCAAGAACATCGTGCGCGAGGCGGCGGAGAGCCACAATATCCTTTTATTTATCGACGAGCTGCACACGATCATCGGGGCCGGCGGCGCGGAGGGAGCGCTCGACGCCTCCAATATCCTGAAGCCGTCGCTCTCGAGAGGCGAGATTCAGCTGATCGGCGCGACGACCGCCGACGAATACCGGAAATATATCGAGAAGGACGCGGCTCTGGAGCGGCGCTTCCAGCCGGTGACGGTCGAGGAACCGACGACGGAGGAGACCGTTAAGATACTGGAAGGGATCCGGCCGCTCTATGAGCATCATCACGGCGTTGTGATATCGGATGAGGCGCTGACGGCGGCGGTCGACCTCGCGGAGCGCTACCTGAACGACCGCCGGCTGCCCGACAAGGCGATCGACCTGGTCGATGAGGCGGCTTCCAAGGTGCAGCTGGGGGATTACGGCAGGGCGCAGGGCGCTGCGGACCTGGAAATGAAACTCCACGACCTGAAACGGGAGAAGGAAGACCTCATCATGGCCGGCGATATCGCCGGGGCAAGAAAACTGCAGGAAGAGCAGGCTGCCCTCGAGGCGGAACTGGCGAAAGAGAAGAAAAAGTCCGTCCCGGGCAATAAAAAGCGCGTCGTGGACGCCCAGGCCGTCGCGGCTGTCGTTGCAGACTGGACCAGGATCCCGGTGTCGAAGCTCACGGAGGCTGAATCGAAACGTCTGGCGAGGCTGGAGGACAGGCTGCACGAGCGCGTGATTGGGCAGGACGAAGCGGTGAAGGCAGTCGCCTCCGCGGTGAAGCGCGGCAGGGCCGGCCTTAAGGATCCGAAGAGGCCGATCGGTTCATTTTTATTCCTGGGACCGACCGGTGTCGGCAAGACCGAGCTCTCGAAGGCGGTCGCCGAGGCGGTCTTCGGCTCGGAGAAGAACATGATCCGGGTCGATATGTCCGAATATATGGAAAAATACAGCGTCTCCAGGATGATCGGTTCTCCGCCTGGCTATGTCGGCTACGACGAGGGCGGCCAGCTCTCGGAGCAGGTGAGGCGGAACCCCTACAGCGTCGTCCTGTTCGACGAGATCGAGAAGGCGCATCCGGACGTTTTCAACGTCCTCCTGCAGGTGCTGGACGAGGGTCATATCACCGAGGCGCACGGGCGCAAGGTCGATTTCAAGAACACCTGCATCATCATGACGTCCAATGCGGGCGCCAAGGCGATCGTGGATCCGAAACGGCTGGGCTTTGGCGCGCGCGGCGACGCCCAGAAGGATTATGAACGCATGAAGAGCAGCGTCATGAACGAGGTGCAGCGGCTCTTCAGGCCGGAATTCCTGAACCGTATCGA
>DFFD01000013.1:3417-5354 GCA_002369495.1 Lachnospiraceae bacterium UBA3785
TTCCTGAACCGTATCGACGAGATCATCGTTTTCCACACCCTCGGCACCGAGGAGGTGGAGAAGATCGCCGGACTTATGCTGAAGGAGCTCACCGACCGGGCTGCAAAGGAGCTCGACATGACGCTCAAGATTACGCCCCCGGTCAGAAAATACCTGGCGAAGAACGGATTCTCCGAGAAATACGGCGCGCGGCCGCTCCGCCGTGCGATCCAGGAGAAGATCGAGAATCCGCTGTCGGATTTCCTGATCGGCGGAAAGATCGCGCGGGGAGACACCGTGCAGGTGCGGATCCGCGGTGAGAGAATTGCATTTTTCAGGGACGATCAGGAGATCACAGACTGATCGGGCCCGGCTGCCGGAGGAACTATGGCTGTCAAGAAGAAAACGGTTTTTTTCTGCCAGAACTGCGGATTTGAGTCCGCAAAATGGATGGGGCAGTGCCCTGCCTGCCATGAGTGGAATTCATTTGTCGAGGAACCGAAGGAGAAGAGCGCGGCGGGCGGATCGAAGAGAAGAGTTCTCTCTTCGAAACCTGTCCTTCTGCGCGACGTCTCCGCGGAGGAAAATGAAAGAACGGCGATCGGCATGCCGGAATTCGACCGGGTGCTTGGCGGCGGCATCGTGAAAGGCTCGCTTGTCCTGATCGGCGGCGATCCGGGTATCGGAAAATCCACGATCCTCCTGCAGGCGGCGAAGCTGCTCGCGCAGAGGGGAAAAAAGATCCTCTATATATCGGGTGAGGAGAGTCTCGCGCAGATCCGCATGCGCGCGGAGCGTCTTGGGGAGATCCCGGAGGGGCTGTTCCTCTACTGCGAGACCAATCTCGGGGATATCCGGGAGGTGATCGAGACGGAGAAGCCCGACATGTGCGTGGTGGATTCGATCCAGACCATGTACAACGAGGAGGTAGCCTCCGCACCGGGCTCTGTATCCCAGGTACGGGAGTCCACGAACGTGCTCATGATGCTCGCGAAGGGGCTGGGGGTTTCTATTTTCATCGTCGGGCACGTCACCAAGGAAGGCGCGGTCGCCGGCCCGCGCGTGCTCGAGCATATGGTGGACACGGTCCTCTATTTCGAGGGGGACCGCTATGCCTCTTACCGTATCCTCAGGGCGGTGAAGAACCGTTTCGGGTCGACGAACGAGATCGGCGTCTTTGAAATGAGAGGCGCGGGACTTGTCGAAGTCCCGAACCCTTCCGAATACATGCTGAGCGGCCGGCCGGAGCACGCTTCCGGTTCGGTGGCGGCCTGCACGGTCGAGGGGACGCGCCCGATCCTTGTCGAGATTCAGGCGCTGGTCGCGCGGACATCCTTCGGGGTGCCGCGGCGGACGGCGGCGGGCACCGACTACAACCGGGTGAACCTGCTTCTGGCGGTCCTTGAGAAGCGCTGCGGGATCGACATGAGCTCCTGCGACGCTTACATCAATATTGCGGGCGGGATCCGGCTCACGGAGCCGGCGCTGGATCTCGGGATCATACTGGCGGCGGCGTCCAGCTTCCGTGATATCGAGATCCCGGAAAATGTCTGCGCATTCGGGGAAGTCGGCCTCGCAGGTGAAGTCAGGGCCGTAGGGCAGGCGGAGAACCGCGTGCGGGAAGCCAGGAGACTCGGCTTCGCAAAAGTGATCGTTCCGAAGGCCAATATGGGGAGCCTCAGGAAGATCGAGGGTATCGAGATCGCGCCGGTCGGGAGCGTCAGAGAGGCGATTTCGGCTGCCGAAAAAAAACTTGAAAAAAAGTGAAAAAAGTGCTTGCAAAAAGTCTGAACATCTGATAATATTCCATCTGCACCGCAAAAGCGGGGGACGCGAAAAAAGCGGTGCAGAAAAAACTTCCGAAAAAAATCAAAAAAGTGCTTGACAAATGAAAGCGCCGGTGATATCTTAAGGGAGTTGCGGCCGATGAGGCCGAGCACATTGATAACTGAACAGTG
>DFFD01000005.1 GCA_002369495.1 Lachnospiraceae bacterium UBA3785
CGTAGTTGAGGCCCAGAATCTTCATGCTGATCCAGCAGATGACGCCGATGATGGCGGAGTCGATGATCTTGCCGACGATGAAGCCGTAGAAGATCTGGTTGCCCTTGCGGCAGGTGTCCAGGATGAACTCCGCGACGTCGGCCGGGAAGACGGCTGCGACGAAGCGCTTGCCGTAGCCCCTGAAGTTCTCCTTGCTGATGAGGACATAGATCGCGATGAAGATGCCGATGAGGATGTTGACGAGGACCCGGCCGAAATGGAGGGAATACTCCGTGACCGTGGCCGCGAGATTGTCCTCGGTGAGGTTCAGGTAGTCGAGGATCCAGCGCTCGGCGGTGTCGATCCAGACGTAGATGCGGCCGTCCGTCCGCGCGGCCTCCATGGTGTCCGCGAAGGCGTAGCCGGTCAGCTCGTCCGCCCAGTCGATGACGCCGACGATCTTCTCGTAGAGGTGGTTCATCAGGTAGCGGACGGTTTCGATGAACTGCGGGAGGATCTGCACCGCGAAGGCGGCGACGATCGCCACGAGGAACGCGACGCCGAGCACCGCGCTGACGCCGCGGATGAATTCCTTCCTGCGGCGGAGCTTCCAGCGGTTGGGCTTCTCGCCGGACCGGATCAGGAATTTTGCGAGCAGGCGGTCAAAAAACATCATGACCGGGTTTGCGAGAAACGCGGTCGCCATCCCGACGAAGACCGGCTGCAGGATGTTGAGGAACGCCGAGACGATGGAGAGAAACCCGGTGAAACGGTTGATCAGGAAGTAAAACAGGATCACCAGAAGAGCAGCCGGGACATATTTATGAATGATAAGGGAGGATTGTTTTTTATCATCCTGCATGACGAAGATGCTCCTTCGGAAAGAGTAGAGTCGGTTCCTTAGTTAAGTATAACCCGCCGGGGTGGATTTTTCAATGGTATGAATGTAGTACTTGACAACACTCAAAAATTCAATTATTATAATTAAAACTTTAGAGTGTTAAACCGATGAAGCGGAAGTAACGCTGGTGACGGAACTCACAGAGAGCCGGGGAAGCTGAGAGCCCGGCAGTATACCTGCCTGCAAATGGGCCGCTGAGGGCACGGGGAACGAGATGGTTTCATTTTCAGTATACGTGACGTTGGGCACGCGTTAAGTGCCGGGAATATGCTGGTATTCCGTATGAGCGCACGGCGTTTGCCGTGAAGCAGGGTGGCACCGCGATTTTATCGTCCCTGACAGATTATCTGTCAGGGGCGTTTTTTATTTAAAGGAGGAGTTATGATAAAAGAAGCTATTTTTAAGATCGTGGGCAAGGAAGACTTAACCTATGAGGAGGCCAGGACCGTCATGAACGAGATCATGAACGGGCAGACTACGTCGACCCAGAACGCGGCATTTCTGGCGGCCCTTTCGACCAAGAGCGCGAAGGCGGAGACCAAGGACGAGATCGCGGGCTGCGCTTACGCGATGCGGGAGCTTGCGACCCCGGTCGAGCACCCCGGCATGGAGGTCCTCGAGATCGTCGGTACGGGCGGCGACCACGCAAAGACCTTCAATATCTCGACGACATCGGCCATGGTCATCGCCGCGGGCGGCGTCAAGGTCGCAAAGCACGGCAACCGGGCGGCTTCCTCCCTCTCCGGGACGGCGGACTGCCTTGAGGCTCTGGGTGTCAACATCAATATGTCCCCGGACCTCTGCCGGAAGATGCTTGCGGAGACCGGCTTCTGCTTCATGTTTGCGCAGAAGTATCACTCCGCGATGAAGTATGTCGGCCCGATCAGAAAGGAGCTCGGCATCCGCACGGTCTTCAATATCTTAGGACCGCTGACCAATCCGGCGAGACCGGAATATTTCCTTCTCGGCGTCTACGATGAGTACCTGGTCGAGCCCCTTGCCAAGGTTCTCACGGACCTCGGCGTAAAGCGCGGCTTCATCGTCTACGGGCAGGACAAGATGGACGAGATCTCCGCGAGCGCCCCGACGACCCTCTGCGAGATCCGGGACGGCTTCTACCGGACGATCGAGATCAAGCCGGAGGATTTCGGCCTCATCCGCGGCGCAAAGTCGGACGTCGTCGGCGGGACTCCCGCGGACAACGCGGCCATCACCCGCGGCATCCTAGCCGGGGAGGTGCACGGCACCAAGCGGACGGCGGTCCTCTTAAATGCCGGTGCGGCTCTCTACATCGGCGGCAAGGCGGAGTCGATCGCGGAGGGCGTGGCGCTGGCTGCAGACCTTATCGACAGCGGCAAGGCGATGGAAACCTTAAACAGAGTGATTGAGGTATCAAACGAAGGGTGAAGCCATGGGAACGATCCTTGATGCATTGGCGGCGCACGCCCGGGAGCGTGCCGAAGCGGCGAAGGCGGTGTGTCCGCCCGAAAAAATGAGAGAGGCGGCCTTTGAGCGCGCCCGGGCGGAGCGGCAGGATATGCGGTTTTTATTTGAGCGGCGGCTTGCCCGGCCGGGCATGAACTTTATCTGTGAGTGCAAGAAGGCGAGCCCTTCAAAGGGGCTCATCGCGCCGGATTTTCCGTATCTTCAGATTGCAAAGGAGTACGAGAAGGCGGGAGCGGCGGCAATTTCGGTGCTCACCGAGCCGAAATGGTTCCTCGGGAGCGACCGGTACCTTCGGGAGATCGCGGAGACGGTTTCCGTTCCGGTGCTTCGGAAGGATTTCACCGTGGATCCCTACATGATCTACGAGGCGAAAGTGCTCGGAGCGGGCGCGGTCCTTCTCATCTGCTCGCTGCTTACCGCGGAAGAAATCGAGGTTTACATAAGAATTGCCGATTCCCTCGGTATGTCGGCCCTGGTCGAAGCCCACGATGAGGAGGAGCTTCGGAAGGCGGTCGCGGCGGGCGCCCGCGTGATCGGGGTCAACAACCGGAACCTGAAGGATTTTACGGTTGACATACATAACAGCATCCGGCTTCGGAAGCTGGCTCCGGCCGACACGCTGTTCGTCGCCGAGAGCGGGATACGGACGGCGGCGGACATCGCGGAGCTTAAGGAAAACGGAGTAAACGGCGTCCTCATCGGGGAGACGCTCATGCGCGCTTCTGACAAGCGCAGGGTTCTTAAAGAGCTTGGAGGTGAACAGTATGGTTAAGGTGAAGATCTGCGGACTGCAGACGATCGCGGATGTCGAGGCGGTGAATCGGGCCATGCCGGATTACGCGGGGTTTATTTTCGTGCCGGGGAGAAGGCGCTATATCGAACCCGGGGAGGCGGAGCGGATCCGCCGGCATCTCAGCCCGGGGATACGGTCGGTCGGCGTCTTCTTAAACGCCCCGATTGAAATGATCCTCTCCGTGCTCGAGGCGGTGAACCTCGATGTGATCCAGCTCCACGGGGAGGAGAGCAATGCCTGCATCAGGGAACTCAGGAAATGCCTTTCCGGGAAATTCCCGGGAGCGGAGTATCTCATTATAAAAGCCTTCCGCGTTGTGGAGCAGGAGGATCTTGAACCGGCGAGGCATTCCGAGGCGGATCTCATCCTTCTCGATGCCGGGGCTGGAGGCGGAAAGACCTTCGACTGGCAGCTCATCGGCGATATGGAGAGGCCGTATTTCCTGGCCGGAGGCCTGAGGCCCGAAAATGTCCGCGCGGCGATCGGAAAGCTGCACCCCTACGGGGTGGACGTGAGCTCCGGCGTCGAGACGGGCGGCAGAAAGGATCCTGAAAAAATAAGACACTTTATGATAAATGCAAGGGGGACACTATGACGGAGACGAACGGAAGATTCGGAGAATATGGCGGCCGCTACATCCCGGAGACCCTGATGAACGCGGTCATCGAGCTTGAGGAGGCCTACAATCATTATAAAAATGATCCGGCCTTCAATGCGGAACTTAAGGAGCTCTTTGACGAGTACGCGGGGCGGCCGAGCAGGCTTTATTTCGCTAAAAAAATGACGGAGGACCTCGGCGGCGCAAAGATTTACCTTAAGCGCGAGGACTTAAACCACACGGGGGCCCACAAGATCAACAATGTCTTAGGCCAGGCGCTCCTCGCAAAGAAGATGGGCAAGACCCGCCTCATCGCGGAGACGGGCGCGGGCCAGCACGGAGTCGCGACTGCGACCGCGGCGGCCCTCCTCGGCATGGAGTGTGTGGTCTTCATGGGCAAGGTGGACTGCGACCGCCAGGCGCTCAATGTCTATAAAATGAAGCTCCTGGGAGCCGAGGTGGTGCCTGTCACAACCGGCACGGCGACGCTCAAGGACGCGGTCTCCCAGGCCATGCGGGAGTGGACGAGCCGGATCGCGGACACCCACTACTGCTTAGGCTCGGTCATGGGGCCGCATCCCTTCCCGACGATCGTGCGGGACTTTCAGGCGGTGATCTCAAAGGAGGCCCGGGAGCAGATCCTTGAAAAGGAGGGGCGGCTTCCGGACGCGGTGATCGCCTGCGTGGGCGGAGGCTCCAACGCGATCGGGTCCTTCTATCATTTTATCCCGGATGAGGGAGTCAGGCTCATTGGCTGCGAGGCTGCCGGCCGCGGGATCGACACCTTCGAGACCGCCGCGACGCTGAACACGGGCAGGGTCGGCATTTTCCACGGGATGAAGTCCTGGTTCTGCCAGAACGAGTACGGGCAGATCGCCCCGGTCTACTCGATCTCGGCAGGGCTCGACTACCCGGGGATCGGCCCGGAGCACGCCTATCTCCACGACATCGGCCGCGCGGAGTATGTCGCGGTGACGGACGAGGAGGCCGTATGCGCCTTCGAGTACCTCTCGCGCACGGAAGGCATCATTCCGGCCATCGAGAGCGCCCATGCGCTCGCCCACGCGGTCAAAATCGCGCCGCAGATGGGTAAGGACAGGATCATCATCGTCACGGTCTCCGGC
>DFFD01000190.1:0-2455 GCA_002369495.1 Lachnospiraceae bacterium UBA3785
AGATCCGGAAGCGACGCCGACCCCGGCGGAAGATCCGGAGGTGACGCCGGCTCCGACGGAAGAGCCGACCCCGGCTGTGACAGACATCCCGGAACCGACCGAAAAGCCCGACGAGAGCACTTCCGACAAGCCCGGCACGACCGACGTCCCCGGGCCGGATGAATCCGTGCCGGACGGACCGGAGGGGCTTGCCGCCCGTCCGGCGGAGTTCCGCGGAGGGGTTTCATTTGCCGACTTAAAGCTTGCCAATGCGAATATGACCGACGGTTACCTCATGACCGCGATGGATTACTCCGGAGCAATCGCCTCGGCAATCGGCCTCATCGACGGGAACGCCCAGATGACGCGGGAGGAGATCAACCGCGCGAAGGAGGAGGAAGAGATCAACCTGAAGTCCCTGAACCTGGATCTCCGCGAGTCGGAGCTTCGAATCGCGTCCGCGGAGAGAGCGGTGGAGAGCGGCGTCGTCCGCGCCAGGATGAACGGCGTGGTCAAAAAGGCCTGCAGCCCCGAGGAGCCGCCGACAGACGGTTCGCCGTTCCTCTCGGTCACCGCGGCGGAGGGCTTTTACATCAGAAGCGCCCTGAACGAGCGCCTGCTCGGGAAGATCAAGTCGGGCGACACGGTCCAGGTCGTCTCCTGGTCCAACGGCATGACGTACGACGGGACGATCCGGGACATTTCCCCGTATCCGGACACGACCGGGATGTTCTCCGAGGGGGGCAGCGATTCGAGCTATCCGATCACGATCAGCGTCGGAAATGCAAACCTGACCAACGGCGACTGGGTCCAGGTGACCCTGATGCCCGACAACAGCGCCGGCATGAGCGGAGACATGATGCTTTACATCTGGAAAGCGTTTGTCCTCGATGAGGACGGCGGCAAGTTCGTCTACAAGCGCGGCGAGGACGGGAAGCTCCACAAGCAGGAGGTCGTCCTGGGCTCGCTTTCGGGCGACGGTTACGAGGTGATCAGCGGCATCACGCCGGAGGATTATGTGGCCTTCCCCTACGGGAAGAACGTGAAAGAAGGAGCGAAGACCCGCGAGGGCACGATCTCCGATATCTACAGCGGAATGTGAGGTGGGTGAAGTGATAGAGAATATAAGACTTGCATTTTCCGGCATCTGGGCCCACAAGATGCGTTCCTTCCTGACGATGCTGGGCGTCATCATCGGCATCGCCTCGATCATCGCGATCGTCTCGACGATCGCCGGGACGAACCAGCAGATCATGCAGAACCTGATCGGCGCGGGCAACAACTCGGTGACGATCTCCCTTCAGCAGGGCGGCGGCAGCTACTGGATGGACGGCGGCGCGCCCGCGGGGGTCTCGGTCGTCTCCGACGAGCAGCGCGAGGAAATCAGGGCGCTCGATTCGGTGCTCGACGCATCCTTCTACCAGTCCAGGAGCTGGGTCGACGGAGTGAGCTCCCTCTACGGAACATTCAGCAACGGTTCCCTCTACGGGATCGATACGCATTACCTCGACACGGTGGGCTACGTGGTCTCCAAGGGCCGGCCTTTCATCGAGAAAGACTACACGGATTTCCACAAGGTCGTTCTGCTCGATGAGATCGCGGCGAGCGCGCTCTACCCGGAGCAGGATCCGATCGGAAACATGATGGAGATCCGCGGCGAGCCCTACATGGTCGTCGGCATCGTCCGGAAGGCGGACAATTTCAAGCCGGTGATCAACTCCTTTGAGGATTACCTCAATTACAGCCAGGAGGAGTACGGGACCGTGATGATCCCCTCGGCGGTCTGGCCGATCTCCTTCATCTACGACGAGCCGGAGAACTGCGTCGTCCGGGCGGCCTCGACCGAGCAGATGAGCACGGCAGGCCGTGAGGCAGCGGAGATCATGAATCAGTCGATCGGGCCGAACGTGCAGGACATCTCCTACAAGGCGGAGGACCTGCTTGAGCGGGCGAGGAACCAGCAGGAGCTGGCCTCGAGCACGAACAGCCTGCTTCTGTGGGTCGCCTCGATCGCGCTCCTGGTCGGCGGCATCGGCGTCATGAACATCATGCTGGTGTCGGTCACGGAGCGCACGGCGGAGATCGGCCTCAAAAAGGCGCTCGGCGCGAGAAAGAGCGCGATCCTGACCCAGTTCCTCACGGAGTCGGCGGTGCTGACCTCCCTGGGCGGCGTCATCGGGGTGATTGCGGGGCTGGTGCTCTCGCAGGTCATTTCCAGGATGAGCGGGACGCCGGTCGCGATCTCCGTGCCGGCGATCATCCTCTCGGTCGGCTTCTCGATGCTGATCGGCATCGTCTTCGGCCTGCTGCCGTCGATCCAGGCTTCCAACCTGAACCCGATCGATGCGCTGAGAAGAGAATAAAGGGACTTAAACGGCAGGCGGGATGCCGCACACGGAATGTGCGCGGCATCCCGCATTTTTTATGCTTCGCCATGCACCGCAGTCTCCACTCTGCGGACCCGGCGGCTTGAAAA
>DFFD01000190.1:2547-4047 GCA_002369495.1 Lachnospiraceae bacterium UBA3785
ATATCCGACTATATCCGGATCTGCACCGGACGGCGGCCGCAGAGGCAAAAGCCTGATCCGAACAGCAAAAAGGAGGAATGAACATGCAGACGATCGTGGAGATCTTTGAGGTCACCGGCTTTACGGATATTGTGGTGATCAGATGAAAATCATACGGGGACTTAAAATCGGCGGGCTTCAGCAGAAGATCTTCAACCTGATGCTGGTCTTCATCATCGCGCTGATCGCCGCCTATACCGCTGTGGCCGTGTATCAGCAAAGGAACCTGACCGCTGTCGTGCAGGAGGCAAATGCCGGGCAGCAGGCGTCCATCACGGAGGTCTCGGAGCAGACGATGAAAGCTGTTCTGGAAACATCCATGACCCGCCAGACGGCTCTGCAGGCCTACATCGCCAATGACCTCTTTAACGATGTGCAGACGGACGTGCTCACCCTTAAGGCCTTTGCCGAGGAGCTTTTTCTTCACAGGGACAGCTTCCCTGACCACCCTTATGCCGAACCGGATCCGGCCAATGACGGGATCCCGTCCGCGCAGATCCAGCATGAGGCGGCGGTCGATCCCGCCGACTCCGGGGATCTGGGGCTTGTCGCCAACATGAGCGAGGTCATGCTCGCAATGTTTGAAAGCTCCGACAAGCTGAACTCCTGCTTCATCGCCACCACGGACGGCTGCATTCTCTTTGTGGACGACCGCGCCGGCTCCTATGTGACCGAAAGCGGAGAAGTCTGTCCCTTTGAGGTGCGCGAGCGCCCCTGGTACACGCAGGCGGCCGCGGCGGGACGTCTCATTTTCACCGGCGTGGAGCTGGATGCCTTCACAAATATCCCGGGCCTGGTCTGCGCGGCTCCCGTCTACTGCAACGGCGAGCTTGCCGCTGTGGTCGGCGCGGATATTTTCCTGACTTCCATCAGCGAATATGTGGAGACTACGGCCTCCGAGGGCAGCTTCCTCTGCGTGCTCAATGAGCACGGACAGGTGCTCTTTTCCCCGCAGCAGGACGGCGTATTCAAGGCGGAAACCTCGGACCGTGCCCGGGATCTTCGCCGGATCGGAAATGAGAAGCTTGCCGACTTTGTGACGCTCTCGCTCCGTGAAAGAACGCCGCTGACCCTGCTGGAGATCGACGGCAGGGAGTATTACCTGACGGGCGCACCCATGGAGACTCTCGGCTGGGCAGTCATCTCCGTTGTGGAAAAGGAGATCACCGGCCAGCCGACGACCGTGATGCTGGACCAGTATGAAACAATCAGCAGTGACGCTCTATCAGCCTATGAGACCGGAGCGAAACAGTCGGCAAGGACGATCGCGGTGCTGACCGCCGCGATCCTGCTGCTGGCGATTACCGGAGCCCTGGCCGTGGCCGGCCGGGTGGTAAAGCCGCTGGAGCACATGACGAAACGCATCAACGCGCTCAGCGGAAACGATACGGCCTTCGAGATGGAGGACACCTACCGCACAGATGACGAGATCGAGGTCCTGGCCGAATCTTTTGCCTCTCT
>DFFD01000219.1 GCA_002369495.1 Lachnospiraceae bacterium UBA3785
AACTTCTTGCCGTAGACCGAGGACTCCTGATAATCCTCCGGAACCGGCTCGAACTCCACGCCCTTCGATTTCATAAGGTCGCTCATCTCATTGAAGGTGATCGCGTAATCCGGACGGTCCGCGATGAACTCGTTCAGCGTCTCGCCCTTCTTCGCGATGCAGGGACCGACGAAGACCGTCACGCAGCCCGGATGGATCGCCTTCAGGTAACGGGAGACCGCGACCATCGGGGAGACCGTCGAGGATTTGTTTTCCTCATACTGCTTCGGGAAATTATGACGCAGCATGCTGATGAATGCCGGGCAGCAGGAGGTCGTCATTTTCCGGCCTTCCTTCTTCGCCTCGATCCACTCCTTCGCCTCGTAAGCCGCCGTCATGTCGCCGCCGAGGCCGACCTCGACCATGTCGGTAAAGCCGATCTTCTTCAGCGCGGCCTTGATCGCCGCCATGCCGATGTCCTTGCCGAACTGGCCTTCGGACGCCGGCGCGCACATCGCGTAGACTTCCTTGCCGGCCTTGATATCGCGGATGATATTGGTCAGGAAGGATTTTGCGCCGATCGCGCCGAACGGGCAGTTGTGGATGCAGTGTCCGCAGTGGATGCATTTTTCTTCATCGATCACGCAGAATCCGTACTCGTCGTAGGAAATAGCGTTGACCGGGCAGGCCTTCTTGCAGGGCCTCTCGAGATGCACGATCGCGCCGAACGGGCAGGCGTTCGCGCACATGCCGCACTCCTTGCACTTGTTCGGATCAATGTACATGCGGGTAGCGCCCGGGGAAATAGCGCCGAACTTGCACGCGCTGAGACATGCCTTGCCGAGACAGAAACGGCAGTTGTCGGTCACGGAGTAGGATGCGACCGGGCAGTCGTCGCAGGCGGCCTTGATGACCTGGACGACATTCTTCGTCGTGCTGCCGGGTACAGCGTTGAGCCCGCTCGCGAGGCGGACGCGGCCGCGCACGATCTCGCGCTCCTTGTAAACGCAGCAGCGGTAGAGCGGCTTCGGGCCCGGGCTGATCTCGTAAACCAGCTCCTCAACATGCTCCTGATCGAGATTGCCGTCCCATTCCATACGACAGACTTCGCTGCCGACCTTGCGTCTTAATACATTAATACCGGAATCGTTGGTTATCATAATTCAGTCCTCCGTCTTTGATTTATCGGTTAGTTTCAGTATACTATAAAATGGTCCGGCAGGCAATGCCGAACTCGTTCCGGGGACGGTTCCTGGGAGGCCGCCGAAGGCGGCCGGTGGGAACCGTCCCTGTGTCCCTAAAACCTCATCACCCTCACCTCATAAGGCCGGAGCACCCGCTCCTGCCCCGGCGAAGCATAGTTCCCGAGCAGCAGTTCGCCGCTCCCCGAAAACCCCTTCGGCAGGCGGAAGCGGACGTCATTTCTCGAAAATGAACACACCACCAGCACCCTCTCGCCCTCGTACGCGCGCTCATACATGTAGATCTTATCGCTCAGCGGGAAATACTCCCGGTAAGTCCCCCAGATCAGCGTCTCGCTCGACTTCCTGAGCGCGAGGCATTTCCTGTAAAAATTAAGGATGCTCTCCGGATCCTGCTCCTCCGCCTCCACATTGATCCTCTTATAGTCCCGGTTCACGTAGAACCAGGGGGTGCCTTCCGTGAAGCCCGCGTTCTCCTCCCTGCTCCACTGGACCGGCGTCCTCGCCGAATCCCGGCTTGCGATATGGATCCGGAGAAGGCGCTTCTCAACCTTCTCCCTCAGGTGGAAGGAATTGTAGGCATTCTTCGAGGCGACGTCCAGGTACTGGTCAATCGACCCAAGCCGGATGTTCGTCATCCCGATCTCCTGCCCCTGGTAGATAAACGGCGTCCCTTTCTGGAAAATGTAACAGGCCGCCAGCATTTTTGCGGACTCCTTCCAGAATTTGAGGCTCCCGTAGCGGTTTACAACGCGCGGGTGGTCGTGATTTTCCAGATAGAGCGCGTTCCAGGCCTTTCCTTCAAGCGCGTTCTGCCATTTTGTGAAAGCCCGCTTCAGCTTCCTGAGAGAAAACTTGTGATAGACGTACTCCGTGAGGAAGCAGTCCGCCATCATCGTATCGAACTGGATCATCATATCGAGTACGCGGTTTTCGCCGGCCATGTACGTGAGCGCGGTCTTCACCGGCGTCATCGGGGCCTCCCCGATCTGCACCGCCCCGTACTCCTTCGCGACCTCGCGGAACTCGGTCAGGTATTCCATGATGTGCGGTCCGTCCTTGTAGAACGGCAGCCCGTTGATCGCCGGCAGAAATGAGATCCCGTCCGGCAGATCCTCCTGCTTCGAGATGTACGTGATCACATCCTCGCGGAACCCGTCCACACCCATGTCGAGCCAGAAGCGCATGATCTGCTTCACTTCCTCGCGCACGCGCGGGTTGTCCATGTTGAGATCCGGCTGCTTCCGGGCGAACACATGCAGGTAATACTGCTGCCGGCTCTCGCAGTACTCCCAGGCGAGACCCTCGAACTGGGAGAACCAGTTGTTCGGCGGGAGCATTTTTCCTTCGATCCAGCGCGGATCCCGCCAGATGTAATAGTCGCTGTAGGGGTTATCCTTCCCCTTGCAGCTCTCGATGAACCAGGGATGCTCGTCCGATGTGTGGTTGATCACGAGGTCCATGATGACCCAGAGCCCCAGCTCATGGGCCCTGGCCAGCACGCGTTTAAAATCCTCCAGCGTCCCGTAATCCGGATGGATATCCCGGTAATCCGAGATATCGTAGCCGTAGTCCGCGTTCGGCGAGGGGTAGATCGGGCTGAACCAGATCCCGTCCACGCCGAGCGATCTGATATACGGCAGCTTCTCATAGACACCCTGCAGGTCACCGATGCCGTCTCCGTTTCCGTCCTTAAAGCTCCGGATCCAGATCTGGTAAAATGAACACCTCCTGAAATCCTTCTCCATCTTACTCCTCATCCGTCCCGGCAAAATACTCCCTGATCTCGTCCGTCCCTTTCTTCAGCTCTTCCCTCTTCTGTTCGACCTTCACCCGGATCGACCGAAGACTCTTCTCCGCCTTCTTCCCGAAGCCCTCCAGCTTCTCCTCGATCGTGTCGCCGGCTTCCTCGAAGTTCTCCATCATGCCGACCGCGCTCTCCTTAAAGTCATCGAAGATCTCCTTACGGACGCGCCTCGAATGCTCCCACTCCTCCATGCTCCTCGCGGTGAGCTCCAGCATATAGTCCGTCAGCTGCTTCTTGCGCTCCGGAACAAGCCCTACTTTCCGGGCGGCCAGCACGTACTCGTAGCGGCGGTAGGCCTTCGCGACGCATTGCTTCCAGGAGAGGTAGATCTCGTCCATCGCGTGCTGCCCGACCTCGTGCAGGTGACCCAGGTCTCCGGATACCTCCTTAAGGAGGGCTGCCATCGACTCCGCATTCTCCTTGATCGTAAAACCGTTGCGTCCCGGCGTGATCCCCTCGGCCGCGCAGGAACCCTCGATGAGGACGCTCGCGAGCCCGCAGGCCGCTGCCTCCCTGACGACCAGTCCGTTCGTGTCGAACGTGGACGGGAAAAGGAAGAGATCCGCGCGCGTGTTGATCGCGCGGAGCACCTCGCGGTCGTAGACCGGGCCGGCGAAGATGCATTTATCCGGGCGGGTTTCATTTCCCATGAGGCCGTACTCGCGCGCCTTCTCCTGCATCGCTTCCATATCCGGGCCCTTGCCGACAAAAAGCATGCGGAAATCAAGCCCGTCCTGATCCAGGATCTTCATCGCGTCCAGGATGATCGGGATCCCCTTGTAGGTCATGATCCTGCCGACAAATAAAAACATCGGCACACCCTCCGGCAGATCGTAATCCTTCACCGCCTCGCGCACTTTATCCGCTTCAACGCGGCCTTTCTCGAAATCGACCCCGTTGTCCATGACCCGGTACTCGCCGCGGTAGCCGAGCGCCTTCAGGCTCTCGCCCGCGCCGCGGCTCACGGTCCAGACCTCGTCGCAGGCCTCGATGTTCTTGACCATCGCCTTCACGGTCGCGCTGACAGCGGGCTCCCACTTCATCATGCGGGCGATGTCGATATCGTATTTGGTGTGGTAGGTGAACACGATCGGCGCATCCGTCTCCTCGCGGAGAAGACGTGCGATCACGTTCGCGGACGCCGGACAGTGCGAATGAATGATGTCCGGCATGAAGGCCGCCAGCTCGCTGACCGCCTTGCTCTCAAACGGGTTGCCGGTCCGGTAGCCCGTGCCCATCCCGGTCGTATCGAAGCTCTGGTAAGGCACGACCGGATAGGGATACTTCGAGTAATCCGCATCCGGGTACTTCGGCGTCCCGACAATGATCTTCGCCCCGTGATCGCTCATCAGGTAATCCGCATAGTTCATCACTACGTTCACGACCCCGTCGATGAC
>DFFD01000245.1 GCA_002369495.1 Lachnospiraceae bacterium UBA3785
GCCGCCGCGACACCGGCGATCCCCCGCTGAAACAGGATGACGAAGAGGAGGTCCAGAACGATATTGGTGGCGCACCCGACGACCATGAAAATAAAAGGCCCGAAAGAATCCCCGACAGCGCGGAGAATATTGGACTCCATGTTCAGGATGAGGACGAACGGGACGCCCAGGAATACAATCCTGAGGTACAGGGCCGCCCCCTCGATGGTGTCCGCCGGGGTCTGAAGCACGGTCAGCATGGCCGGGGCGGCAATAAGGCCGCCCGCCGCCAGCACGACGCCCAGGAGGCCGAAGACCGCGATGGCGTTGCCGGCGGCATTTCTCACGTCCTCCGTGCGTCCGGCTCCGTAGATCTGCGCGATCACGACAGAGGATCCGGCCGTCGCGGCCACAAAGAAGCCGATGAGCAGGTTGATGATCTGCGCGGAGCTGCCGCCGACCGCCGCCAGCGCTTCCGTGCCGACGAAACGGCCGACGATCAGGCCGTCGACGGTGTTGTAGAGCTGCTGGATGCAGGTCCCCGCAGCGATCGGGAGGAAAAAGAGGAGCAGCTGTTTCCAGATGACCCCCTCGGTCAGCAGTGTCTTCTGTTTAGTCTTCATGAGTTTTGTCCTCGAACCAGTGTAATGAAAATTCCGCCAGGGCCGCCGCCAGCTTCTCCGGATCTCTGCCGGTGGAATTGACGACCAGGTCAAATGCGCTGTTGTCGCTGCGGCTCTTGCCGGTCAGGATCTCCCGGGTGCGCATCCGGTTTTTGTCGATCCTGCGGATATTTTTGAGCACTGTCTTCTCCGGAAGGCGGTCTTCCGGGGCTTTTTTCATTTCATAGCGCATGCAGCGCTGAAGCCGCGCTTCCGTGTCGGCGCAGATCAGCAGGCGGAACGGGTCGTGATCGTGCAGGATCACGTCCGCGTCGCGGCCGACGATCACGCAGTCATTTCCCGCCTCCGCGATCTCCCGGATGATCTCGCTCTGCAGGAGCAGCACCCGCGTGTGCATCGCCGGATTGACCATCAGCTGTGAGAAGCTGTGGCTGTAGGTAAGGCGGATATGGTGCCAGCCGTGGCGCGAGAGCACGTCCCGGATGAAATCCGCGTCCATGTCGTGCTTTTCCGCGAGTGTCTCTATGATTTCCTTGTCGTAGTAATCCCATCCCAGCTGCCTGGCCAGGCGCTCGCCCAGCTCACGGCCGCCGCTGCCGAACTGCCGGCTGATCGTGATGATACGCATCTTCGTTTCCTTTCTATTTCCTAAAAATGCAGACATCCCATCCGCCCGGACGGGACCTATGTAGTTATACATGATTCAATTACTCCTTGCAAGTCCGTTTTTATTTTCCGACATGACGAATTGGTTGCTGTTTTCGCTAATTTGCGTCTTTTCATTTTTCCCGGTTTCCTGTACGATAAAGACAGTGAATACCGTTTTATCATTATAATAAGGAGGCCTGCTTATGAGAACCATCTTAAACTTCAACGACAGCTGGCAGTTCGCGAAACCCGGCGAGGCGCCCGTCCCCGTGACGCTTCCCCACACCTGGAACGCCGTCGACGGCCAGGACGGCGGGAACGACTACTGGCGCGGCACCGCAGTCTACACGAAGACATTTGAGAAGCCCGCGCTTGCCGTCGGTTCCCGCTGCTTTATCGAGTTCGCCGGCGCGGCCATGACCGCGGAGGTCTCCCTGAACGGGCACGCGCTCGTCCGCCACGAGGGCGGTTATTCGACGTTCCGCGCGGACCTCACCGACTTTCTTGAAAATGAAAACACCCTCACCGTCTCCGTCGACAACTCGGCGAACGACCGCGTCTACCCGCAGATGGCCGACTTCACCTTCTACGGCGGCATCTACCGCGACGTAAACCTCATCATCGTCCCGGAGGAGCATTTCGAGCTTCTTAAGGACGGCACCCCGGGGATCAAGGTGACCCCCGTCGTCGACCTTGCAAAGAAGGAAGCCCGCGTGACCGTCGAGACCTGGCAGTGCGGCGGCGAAGAGGTCGTCTTCGAGATCGAGACCGAGGGCGGGATCCTCACGAAAGCGGCTCCGGCAGAAGGCGGGCACGCTTTGGCGGAGTTCATTTTAGAAAATGTGCATCTCTGGGACGGCCTTGACGACCCGTTCCTCTACACGGCTGCCGCCAGGCTCACGAAGGGCAGCGAGACTTGCGACTGCATCTCCGCCCGCTTCGGGTGCCGTGAGTTCCATATCGACCCGAACGAGGGCTTTTTCTTAAACGGCCGCTCCTACCCGCTTCGCGGCGTGAGCCGCCACCAGGACCGCATCGGCCTCGGCAATGCCCTCACCCTGAAGGAGCACCAGGAGGACATGGCGGTTGTCCGCGAGCTCGGCGCGAACACGCTGCGCCTTGCGCATTACCAGCACGCGCAGGAGTTCTTCGACCTCTGCGACGAGAACGGCATCGTCGTCTGGGCGGAGATTCCCTACATCACCCGCCACATGACGAACGGAAAGGAAAATGCCCTCTCCCAGATGCGCGAGCTCATCACCCAGTGCTATAACCATCCGTCCATCGTCTGCTGGGGCCTCTCCAACGAGATCACCGCGTCCTCCCAGGTCACGGAAGAGCTTCTTGCTGACCACCGCGAGCTCAACGCGCTCGCAAAGCGCATGGATCCGACCCGCCCGACGGTCATGGCGCACGCATTCATGCTGGAGAAGGACTCCCCGCTCATCCCGATCGCGGATCTCGCGAGCTACAATCTCTACTTCGGCTGGTATCTCGGCGAACTTGAGCAGAACGACGAGTTCTTCGACGAGTACCACCGGATGTTCCCGGACCGCGTCATCGGCTTCTCCGAGTACGGCGCGGACGCGAACCCGGCCTTCCACTCCTCCCGTCCGGATCAGGGCGATTACACCGAGGAGTACCAGTGCGTCTACCACGAGCACATCCTGAAATGCATTGAGGAGCGCCCCTACCTCTGGGCGACCCACGTCTGGAACCTCTTCGACTTCGCCGCGGACGGCCGCAACGAGGGCGGCAAGGACGGCCAGAACCAGAAAGGCCTTGTGGAATTCGACCACAAGACCAAAAAGGACGCGTTCTACCTCTACAAGGCAGCCTGGAGCAGGGAGAAATTTGTGCACCTTTGCGGAAAGCGCTACGTCGACCGCGCCGAGGCGGAGACGCAGATCAAGGTCTACTCCAACTGCGGGACCGTCACCCTCTTCGTCGACGGAAATGAATTCGGTACGGCGAGCGCCGACAGGGTCTTCATTTTCCGGGTGCCGATCAGCGGCGAACACACCGTGAAGGCCGTCGCCGGGGACCTCTCGGATGAGATGACGGTCCGCCGCGTTGAGAAAATGAACCCCGACTACTGCTTCGGCGGTGCGGGAAATGTCGTCAACTGGTTCGATCAGATCGAGATCGACCCGGCATTCTTCTCGATTAAGGACAAGTTCGGGGCGCTGATGGCGAACCCGGGCACCTCGAAGGTCGTCGGCGCGATCATGGCGAAGGCCTCCGCGAGCCGCGGCGAGGTGGCCGAGGGCACGAAGGGCAACAAGGCCCTCCAGCAGATGATGGCCGGCATGAGCTTCGAGAGCCTCTTAAAGAAGGCCGGCGCGAACGTGATCTCCCCGGAGCAGATCCGCCAGATCAACGACATGCTGCAGAAGGTGAAGAAGGACTGAGGGTCTCGGGGACGGTTCCTGGGGGACAGTTCTTAGAAAAAAGCGAGCTGCGTTTGCAGCTCGTTTTTTTCTTAAGAACCGTCCCCCAGGAACCGTCCCTTTAGCCTTTCACCTCAGCCCCCGCACAAAACGCCCGGTCCCTGCCCTCGATGAAGGCGTCCTTCGTGACCGTATAGCTCCCGGTGAGCCGGATATCCTCGGACGAGGCCCCGATCATGACCCGGATCTCGCCCTTCTCGATCTTCCACTTCATATCCTCGTCCACGAACGCCATCTGGCTCGGCGCCACCGTGAAGACAACCTCCTTCTCCTCGCCGGGCTGAAGTTCAACGCGGGCGAAGCCGGCAAGCTCCTTCACCGGCCGGGTCATGGAGGCGTGCACATCCCTGAGATAGAGCTGCACGACCTCGGTTCCGGAGGCGGCTCCCGTGTTTCTGAGCTTCATGGAAATAGTCACATTTTCGAACGGGGCGACTTCATTTTTGTCGATCGTGAGGTCTGAAAATGCAAACCCCGTATAACTGAGCCCGTGCCCGAAGCAGTAGCGAGGCTTATGCGGGCAGTCAACATAGTCCGCAAATCCGATGCTGGGACCCTGGTGCCAGCCCGAGCCCATCGGATGGTTGTAATAGATCGGGATCTGTCCGGCGTTGTAAGCCACCGTGAGGGGCAGTCTGCCGGAGGGGTTGTAAGCCCCGGTGAGGACGTTGGCCACTGCCTCCGCCCCGTAGCGCGCCGGCGTGAAGGCCTCGATGAGGGCGTTAAGCGTGTCCGCCGCGTCGGAGGATACCGGCCGGCCGTCGAAATGCACGCCGATCATCGGCTTCCCGAGCTTCTTAGCCGCCCGGATGAAAGCGTCCTGGCAGGCCGGCAGGTTGATGTCCGTGCCGTCCACGCCCTCGGCCATCGTCGCGACGGAGCCGGAGCCGTTCTTGCCGCCCAGCGTCAGGATCACGACGTCGGCCTCCTCTGCGATCTTGAGCGCTTCGGCGAACAGCGACTCATCCGCCCCGGCCTTGTGGTAGCCCTGCGCCCAGAGGATCTTCGCCTCCGGCAGCTTTTCGCGGAGCACCTCGAGGAGATTTCTGCAGTCCGGCTCAAGCTTCCTAAGGACCTGATTGAACTCCTCCGTCTCGTCGTCCTGCACGTTGGTGCCCGGGACGCGGACCATCTCGGCCGCGGAGCTGTCGCCGCCCGCGCCGACGCCGGCCATGGAGCTCATCGCCGCGTAGACAGCCTCCACCATGCTGAGGTGCGTGTAGCCGCCGAAATAGTAGCGGGCGTTCGCCGCGTGCGGCCCGATGACCGCGATCGTCTTCTCACGGCCGGAGAGCGGCAGGACACCGTCATTTTTGAGGAGGATGATGCTCTCCTGCGCCGCGCGGAAGGAGACCTCCTCGTCTTCCTCATGGTGCAGCGCGCTCTCAAGGTCCGAGCCTTCGAGCGCATACGGATTTTCAAAGAGTCCCATTCGGAACTTGGCCGTGAGCACGCGGAGAACTGCGGTATCGAGGTAAGCCTCGTCCGCCTCACCCTTCTCGAAGAGCTCCTTCATCGCCGCAAATGTCGCCGGCATGGGCAGCTCCACGTCAAGCCCCGCCTTCAGGCAGCGGTAACCTGCCTCGCCAAGGGTCTCGCCGACGCCCTGCACATTGTAGGTGTTCTCCGCCCCGCTGTAGTCCGAGACCGTGACGCCGTTAAAGCCCATCTCCTGCCGGAGCAGGCCCGTCAGGATCTTCCGGCTCGCGTGGGTCGGCAGGCCGTTGACGGAGCAGTAGCAGGGCATGACGCCGCGAAGGCCGGCCTCGGTGATCGCCGCCTGGAAAGGCTTCGCGTAGACTTCGCGCAGCAGGCTCTCGCTGCAGTCCATGTCCGCGCCGTGGATCCCCGCCGAGCTGCGGTGGAAGCCCAGAAAATGCTTCGCCGCCGACTCCGGCTGCCTGCCGGCTGTCTTCGTCTGCTGGATTCCCTTCGTGTAGGCGGCCCCGAGCGCCGCGGCCAGGGTCGGATCCTCGCCGTAGGTCTCGGACTGGCGGCCGAAGCGCGAGTCACGGGAGATGTCCAAGACCGGAGCCAGGATCTGGGTGAGGCCAACCGCCGCCTCCTGGCGGGAGACGATCTCAGCGATCTTCCGCTCATTTTCCGTGTCGAAGGCGGCGCCGCGGTTCACGCCCGACGGGAACGGCGTGGTATCCTTAAGCAGCGCCCCGTTCACGCCTTCCATGTGGAAGACGGCCGGGATGTGCAGGCGGCTCGATTCCATGACCAGCTTCTGCAGCCTGCGCTGCTCTTCGGCGCCCTCTTCGGCGCTCCCGCACATGCGGAAGGCAAGGGTGCTGATCTGGCCGATCCCGTTTTTGAAAAATGCAGCCATCTCATCCTCCCCGGCAAACCCGGAGAAGACGCCTGTCAGCTGGGCGAGCTTTTCGTCCAGCGTCATTTCCTTAAGCAGCAGCTCCGCCCTCTCCCGGGCCGTGAGCGAGGTATCCATATAGTCTGTCATGGTGGTTCTCCTGATTATCTATTCATTTTCCGCACGCAAGGCGGAGCGCAGTCACATAAGATAGGGCTTCAGATTCTCAAAGACGATGCGGTAGGCGTTCGCGTACATGTGGACGCCGTCGATGGCGAATTCCGCCCTCTGCTCCCCGTTCTCGTCGTAAAGTCCGTCGTTGACGTCGATGTACTCGTAACCGTATTTTTCAGCCAGGGCTTTCACGCGGGCGCTGCAGGCTGCGATATTTTCCGGCGTGCGGTCCTTCAGCATCCCCGCCTGGATCGGATTCTGGTTCGGCAGATGGCGGTTCGTCGGGTAGTAGGCCATGCAGTAGATCTTCGTGTCCGGCAGCTTCTCCCGGGCGATCTTAAGGATCTCCTCATAGTTGTCCGCCAGGTGGTCCATCCACTTATCGCCGTAGACCCGGTCGGTCATATCGTTCGTGCCGATGTTGATAAAGACTTTTGCCGGCTCAAGGTCCAGAAGGACCGTGTCGATCTCACGGAGGAAATCATCGGTCGTCGTGCCGCCGATGCCGCGGTTGTAGACCGGCTCCGTTATGCCGGCGGATATGGCCAGTTCCGTGACCGGGAATAATTCCATGAGGGACGAGCCCGTGAACAGGATGCCGCCCTTCTTCGCGCAGGCGTTCAGGATGCGGTAGTTCTTCACCTTGTCCGCCTGCTCCTTCTTCATGCGCTCCATCATGCCGGCGGCGATGCTTTTCATCAGCTCTTCGGGGATCTTCATTTCTTCTGCCATGCTGTTTCTCCTTTCATCATAACCTGTCTTGCTGTGCTTCCGCCATTGTCCCGGAACGCGGCGGGCGAAACGCCGGTCAGCTGCCGGAACACTCTGTCAAAATGGCTCCGGTTGCCGAAATGCAGATAATCGCTGATCTCCTGGATCTCCCGGGACGTGGTCAGGAGCATGATCTTCGCCGCATCGATGCGGACGCTGTGAATGTATTCGCCGATCTTCATGCCGGTCTCTTTTGAAAATTTCCGGGAGAGATAGTACTCCGCGTAGCCGCAGTGGCGCGCGATCATCTCCAGCGTGAGATCGTTCATATAGTTTGTCTGGATATAGCTCCTGCAGTCCCGGACGGCCTTCGAGAGTCCCATCGAGCTGCGGCTCTGCTGGACCTCCCGGAGGAAGGCGTTGTACATGGACGACCGGATCTTCCTCGCCTCCGAGAATCCGCGGGCTGCTTCGAGGCGGCGGATCCATTCATTTTCCAGATTTTTCGCCGTGTAGAGCGGAACGCCGCATTTCGCCGCGGTGCGGGCGCACAGCCCCGTGAAAATGATAAGATTGTCCTTGATCTGCCTCAGGGAATCCAGTCCGAAGTTCTGCAGCTCGCCGGTGTAGGCGTTCGCGCTTTCCTGGGGAGCCGTCCCTTCCGCGAGGTGGCGGAGCAGAAGCTGTTCAAAGGCCGCCATCCGCTCATAGTCGTTGCGGTCGGCCGGATTCCCGGCTTCTTCCCCGTTTTTCTTTGCGGCCGGAGCCGGTTCCGGCTCGTCCGTCACCGGGTTCACAGATTCCTGGTAGCAGGTGTAGTGCAGCATGCAGGCGTACTGGCGCAGCATATCAAAGCCGAGCACCGGCACATCCCCCAGCACGTTCATGTACCCGCGGCGCAGATGCTGGGAGATCCCATGGCGGTCCAGCACTTCAAGGCTTCGGTCCACCGGGGTATTTTTCAGGTAAGCGGGACCCAGGACGATCATGAACTGGCCGCCGCTCTCAAGGTGCACCCATTCCGAGATCCAGGCAAGGCCCAGGCTCCCGTTCACGATGTGCGGGACGGGCTCCTCGTCCGCAAAGCCGATCCCGGTCTTAAGGGCGCCTCCCAGACGCAGGAAGAGGTGGTATTCCTCCTGATGCGGTGCCGTGGAGAAGAAAAGCTCCCCTTCCCGGCTGAAACACCAGGCTCCGAGGCGGCAGGCAGCGAAGATCTGCCCCTGAAGGATAACCAGATTGGTTTCGACATTTTTCAGCGCTTTTTTCATGATGAAACGCCTCCTCTGTCTCCAGTATATCCTTTTTTCAGGCCCGCGTAAAGAGAATGCGGCGGACTCCCGCCCGCCGCATTTCCCGAAAGGGTATATATCAGGATTCGTGCGCTGCAGCTTCCGCTTCAGCACGTCTCGCTTCGTTTTCGGCGCGGATCTGCGGGATCTCCTTGTCAAGCGTATACAGGCGGAAGACCAGATACACGGCGAAGTCGAAAGCCGACGGGATCAGCGAGTAAAGGAGGCGGATCATCGTGATCGCGGAGGCGGGCTGGACAGCCAGTTTTCCGTCGTAGCCGGCAAGGCCGATCAGGATGCCGAGGATGCCCGCGCCGAGGCCTGCACCGACCTTGGTGGCGAAACCGTTCACCGCGCCGAGGGAACCTTCCATGCGGCGGAGACCGATGTGCTCGTTGTAGTCAGCGCATTCGATGATCAGCAGAGCGCCGAGCATCGAGACCGGGACGGAGCTCGCACCGGTGAGGATGGCACCGAGGATCAGGAGCGGCATATTGCTGCCGGCAATGAAGTTCACGATACCGGCGAGAACGCCCACCAGCAGGCCGATCCGGACCAGCTTTGCCACGGACATCTTCTTAAGAAGCTGCGGGAAGACGAACATCAGGGGCAGGACCACGACCTGGCTGAGCGCCAGAACACTCATGAGTCCGACGTTGCCGACGATCTCGGTGAAGTAGAAGACGCCGACGCCCATGTTGGTGAGCAGGTTCATAACCAGGGAGGCCAGCGCGAGAATGTAGATATAGCGGTTTTTTCTGAGGACGAGCAGGACTTCCTTGAAATCCACCTTCTCGCCTTCCGCACTGACGTCGACATCGTGGGTCTCCTTGATGACGAAGAAGCGGAGCATGCCGAGAACCGTCAGCGGCACGGCGAAAATCATGACCAGTTTGATCCAGCCTCCCTGGCTCGTGGCCATCGTGCCCATCAGGGTCGGGAACAGGACGTTGAAGATCAGGACGATCAGCATCGGCACGACGCCGCCGTAGGTGGACAGCTGCACGTATTCCTTCTGGGAGGAAAATGCGCGGACCATGTAAACGGTGCTGTTGGCGTTGAGGAAGGTGTAGAAGATCGAGTTCGCGAACAGGTACATGACCAGGATCCAGATGCTCTTGACCAGTGTGGTCGCGCTCTCCGGCACGCAGAACATCAGCACGGTGGTGACCCACATGCCGATCAGGCACAGCTCATAGGGGCGGCCGCGGCCGATCTTCGTGTTGG
>DFFD01000109.1 GCA_002369495.1 Lachnospiraceae bacterium UBA3785
CGATAAACACGATGCAGGGCGCATTGTTTTTGGCGTCATTAAACAGATCGCGCACTCTGGATGCGCCGACGCCGACGAACATTTCCACGAAATCCGAGCCGGAGATCGAGAAGAACGGAACGCCCGCCTCCCCGGCCACCGCCTTGGCGATCAGCGTCTTGCCGGTGCCCGGCGAACCGACCAGGATCACGCCCTTCGGGATGCGCGCGCCGACGGATGTGTAGCGCGCGGGATCCTTCAGGAAATCAACGATCTCCTCCAGCTCCTGCTTCTCCTCCACAAGCCCGGCCACATCCTTGAAGGTCACGCGCTGGTCACTGCCGGACGTCATGCGCGCCCGGCTCTTGCCGAAATTCATCATCTGCGAGTTCGCACCGCCCCCGGCCTGCCGGTTCATCATGATGAAGAAGAAGACCATCAGGACGCCGACGAGCAGGATCGGCAGGATCATCGTCGCAAATGTGCCCGACTGGGGCACCCCCGCAACGTTCACCACCACGTCCTCGTAGCTCCGCGCGAGCATATCCGCCTCCGTCACGTCCGTCACATAGAAGGAGTGCACGGTCTTGTCCTCCAGCATGACGATGACCTCGCCGGCGGCGCTCCCGGCGCTCGGCCGGATGTCGACCTCCGTCACCTTGCCCGCCTCAAGAGCTTCCTCGAACTTCGCGTAGGTGAAGGTCTCCTGCGGCGCTCTGGCATGGGATATATAATAATACATGCTCACCATCGCCCCAATGATGATGAGGTAAAAAACTATGGTTCTGCCGGGACTTCTCATGCCTGCTCCTCTTCGAAAACGACCTCTCCGATATAAGGAAGATTCCTGTATTTCTGCGCATAGTCCATGCCGCAGCCGACCACGAAGCGGTCCTCGATCTCAAAGCCGGTGTAATCGACCTTGACGTCCCTGACGCGGCGGTCGGGCTTGTCGAGCAGCGTGCACAGCTTCAGCGAAGCCGGATGGCGCGCGCGCAGAAGGTCCAGCAGGTAGTAGAGAGTCCTGCCGGAGTCGATGATATCCTCGATGACAAGAACGTCCTTGTCGAGAAGCGGCTCATCCAGGTCCTTGACGATCCGGACGACGCCCGAGGACTTCGTATCGTCCCCGTAGCTTGAGACGGACATGAAATCCAGCTCGACCGGCACGCTCTCGGCGATGCGCTTCGAGAGCATGGTCATGAAATACACGCCGCCCTTCAGCACCGTCACCATATGCACGGTCTTGCCCGCGTAGTCGCGTCCGATCATCTCGGCAAGTTCCCTCGTTCTCCTGTCGATCTCCTCTTCCGGGATCATCACTCTGATCTTTTCACTCATTTGTCGCTTTTCCTCCGTCTCTTACCGCCTCGATCCTGAGAGCCCTGACCGTCTCCGCGCCGACCCGCAGGGACTCCCCTGTCCGTATTCCGGGCACCAGGAGCACCTCCGGTCCGGCCGCCAGAAGCGGCAGGCGGTCCCGCTCCGGGCGGGCTGTTTTGCTGTCAGTCATCAGATTCGAAATGCTTTTTTTCCTGCCGTCCGGGTGGATCACGATGAAATCGCCGTCTCTCCGCGTCCTGACAACAAGATTACCCTTTATTTTATCATAATCAATCCATTTCGTACACTTATTTTCTTCACGGATTCGGCCGGTTCCGGGCAGAAATTCCGCCGTAAAGGTCCATTCGCCGAAAACCGTGCGCCCCGGGACCGCAAGAGGGATCTCCTCCGCTTTTTTATCCGCCTTCCCGCGCTCCCCGATCCGAATCCCCTCCGCGGTCCTGACCGCGCAAAGGCCGTACGGAAGGTGCACTTCCTTTCCGGTTTCCTTCCCGAGAAGCCCTGTGACGCTCCCCGCATGCTCCCGGGTGACGTCCTTGAGCGTCCCTTTTAGTCTTAAAAATGAAAACCTCACACAAAGCCCCGCAAGAAGCGGCTCCTCCCCGGCAAGGAGGCTCTCCGGCAGCAGGATCTCCTTCCTCCCGTCCGGCCCGGCCGTGACGGCCGCCTGCTCCTCAAACTTTCGCTCCGCCTCCCGACTTATGTAAGAAAATGCCTCCGCCGCCTCCTCCGCTGCCGAGGCGATGTGCTCGCCGGCGCGGCGGTTTACATAATTCTCCAGTGCCGGCAGGATCTCATTCCGCATCCGGTTTCTCGTGTATGCATTTTCAAGATTGGTCGAGTCCGTGACATAGTCCGCCCCAAGTCCGGCCAGGTAAGCCTCGATCTCCGCCCGGCCGACGCCAAGGAGCGGGCGCACATACGGTCCGGCCGCCGGCCTTATGCCCGCAAGCCCCGCCAGGCCGGTCCCGCGCGCGAGGTTCATGAGCACGGTCTCCGCAAGATCGTCCCTGTGATGGGCCAGCGCGATCCGGTTCGCGCCGCGCGCCTCCATCTCGCGCTCGAGCGCATCCCTTCTCAGGATCCGGCCGGCCTCCTCGTATCCGAGGCCCATCTCCCGGGCTCTTCCCGGCACGTCGATCCGCACCGAGCGCGCCGGGACGCCGTATTTTTCCGCCAGCGCAAGGACAAATGCCTCGTCGCGGTCCGCCTCCGCCCCGCGGATCCCGTGGTGGACGTGCAGGACGGAAAATGAAAACCCTCTCTCCTTACGGAGCGCGCAAAGCACATAAAAAAGCGCGGTGGAATCAGCGCCGCCCGAAACTCCGGCAACGATTCTGTCCCCGCGCATGAGAATGCGATGTTCATCTGCAAATGATCTCACTTTTGAGAGCATGAAGCACCTCCGCCCTTATTTCTGAGGTTCCAGCCGGTAAATCGTGTCGCCGGAATCCGCAAGGCCCGCCTTGCGCGCTTCCTCCCGGATGTAGGACTCCGTGACGCCCTCCTCGAGCCGGTCGCGCAGGCTTTCCGCCCTCGCGGACTCGGTGAGGGCCTCCTCCGTAAGGGCCTCGATGACCGCCTCGTTGTCCTGCGTCTGCCGGTAGAGACGGGCGCCGGCGAAAAGAAGCGCCGCGGCGAGAACCAGTGCCATGACAAGCACATAAAAGCGCACTCTCGCCCGCCTTCTGCTCTCCTTTTCCCTTTCACGATTCCCGCTCATTTGCTTTCCTCACAGATAGCGGTACATCTCCGCCGCGTTTTCCTTTTTCACGGTCTCCATGACCGCGGTCACTTCTGCCTTCACGGTCCGCTCTCCGAACCGGATCTCGATGACATCGCCGGGCTTCACATCATAGGACGCCTTTGCGGGCTTCCCGTTGACCTCAACGCGTCCCGCGTCGCAGGCCTCGTTGGCGATCGTGCGTCTCTTGATGAGCCGCGATACTTTCAGAAATTTGTCGAGGCGCATACTCCCTCCTTTTAACAAAAACCGGCCGCTTTTGCGTCAGCGGCCGATTCTGTCAAAACCTTCACTCGCTTAAGTCTACCCGCTCCTTCAGGCTTCTCCCGGGTTTGAACTTCGGGGTCCGGGACGCCGGAACCTGGATCTTTTCGCCGGTCATCGGGTTTCTGCCCTCGTGAGCCGCTCTCTTGGCGGTCTCAAAGGTGCCGAAACCGATCATCTGGACCTTGCCGTCCCCGGCGAGCTCCTCAGCGACCACTTCCGTAAATGCCTTGAGGACCTTGTCGATATCCTCTTTTGCCAGACCTGTTCTTCCCTCGATGGCCAGTGCCAGTTCATTTTTGTTCATATTGTTATCCTCCTTATGATCTTATCCAGCCTTACTATATATATGCCTTTTGCCCTTCCTTGTCAAGGAAAAGCCGCTATTTCCCTGTTTTCGGGAAAATATTTCCGGTTACTGACTGCTCCTTCCGCCGATCCGGTGCCGTTTTGCGGCAAATTCAAGCAGTGTCTCCCGCTCATTCAGCGCCGGCTCGTCGAGGACTGCCCTGAGCGCGGCATCCAGAATGTCGCCGATCTCGCGTCCGCGGATACCCATCTCCATGAGGTCGTAGCCGTTGATCGCAAGATCCTTTAAGGAGAGGCAGTCCCGGTCCGC
>DFFD01000171.1 GCA_002369495.1 Lachnospiraceae bacterium UBA3785
GTCGCGGCCGGCTTCAACCGCACGCAGTTCGTCAAGAAATGCGCATCCAGCGTCAACCGCATCGCCAAAGGCTCGCTGACCAGGGTTATGTTCGGCTACGTGCTCATCACGGCTCTCCTGGCTCAGTTCATCCAGAGCTCCGTCATCGTCTACGGCATCATGGCCCCGATGCTCATCGCGAGCTGCGAAGAGCTGAAGATCAAGCCGTCCAAGGTGCTCTTCCCGCTGGCCATGGTCTGTATCGCGACCATCTCCACCCTGCCGCTCGGCTCCGGCGCCACACAGTTCGCAGAGCTGAACGGATATCTTGAGGCAAATGAATACACCTCATTCGTCGTAGGTCTCACCGACCCGATGAAGGCCCGTCTGCCGATGCTGATCGCGATTGCGGTTTACTGCATTTTCCTGGCTCCGAAGTTCGCTCCCGATGAGCCCGTCGTCGCGATGGCCGGCGTCGAGTCCCGCAAGGACAACCGCGAGCCGCTCTCCCCGTTCAAGGAGAAGGCCGGCTACATCATCTTCATCCTGACGACCGCAGCCCTGATCTTCCAGCCGCAGCTGAAGCTCCCGATCTGGGTCATCTGCATCACCGGCGCGCTCATGATGGTCCTCTTCGGCGTTCTCTCCGAGAAGGAAGCGATCGGCGCGATCAACTGGCCGATGGCCTTCCTGTTCGTCGGCGCGCTGTCCATGGGCGGTGCCCTGACTGAGACCGGCGCCGGCGAAGTGGTCGGCTCCATCCTCGCGAACTTTGCCGACAAGCTCAGCAACCCGTATCTCATCGGCATGGTGTTCTTCGTCGTACCGTTCTTCCTGACGCAGATCATGATGAACCGCACGGTCATGATCATCTTCATCCCGATCGCGATCCTTGCCTGCAAGGCGATGGGCGCCAACCCGGTCGGTATCATTATCCTGGTCCAGGCTGCCTGCCTGAGCTCCTTCATGACCCCGATGGCCACTCCGGCGATCCCGATGTGCATGGCGAGCGGCGGCTACGACCTGAAATCACTGATCAAACAGTCTCTTATACCGGCAGCGATCCTCTGCGTGGTATCCGTGTTCTGGATCATGACGGTGTTCCCGCTCTATTGAGATAAAGCTTTATTAAGATAAAAAAGAAGGAGGCAGACATGCAGGAAGTAAAGCATTTTCCGGCTGACATGAGCGTATTTGAAGTGGACCGCGAAGACATGAAGAAATGTCTCGTTTCCGGGCTCTTTGAGGAGACCGCGAAGGTTGACGGGAAGGAGCGCATTTTCTACACCTATCTCGCGCCGGGCAGCGTCTCCAACAGCCCCTGCCTTGTTGTGGCGCCGCCGGACGTCGCGGACGTTCCGGCCTGGCTGGAGGATGGGTTCTGGTTTTCATTTGCCGGAGAGCACGGACTCTTCCTGCATGTGCTTGTCCCCGGCGAAAACGGCTGGAACGAGGACGGCTCGGACGCCGACTACATGAACAAAGTCTACAGCGCGATCCAGTCCCGCCGCGGCTACGTGACCATGCAGGACAACATCTACGCGATGGGGATCGGCGGCGGCGCGGTGATCGCGCAGCAGGCCGTGATGAAAATGAGCAGCGAATGGGCCGGCCTCGCAACCTTCGGAGAGATGAGCGATGCTGCGCTCCTCAATGCGGAGAAGCTCGCGGGCAGTGAAAATACCGGCAAGACCGAGCTCTCGATCAACGCGGTAAAGGTCCAGGTCCCGGTCTGGATGGCCTGGGGCAGAAATACCGGCATGAACGCGGCCGTCTGCGCCTACTGGAAAAAGCAGAACGACGTCGACAATGAGTGCTTCTCGAGCTTCTATGCGGACGAGATCTGGTTCCCGTCGGTCGTCTCGAAGGCCAGCCAGGTAAATGAAGAGAAGATCGCCCAGGTCCGCGTGACCAACACATGGGGCAGCGAACTTGACAGGCCGCTGGCAGACGAAGTCTGGGCGTTCCTTAACAAGGCCTGCCGCCACCGCGGCTACGGCCACAAGATGCTGAGAAACCGGATCGACCCGGAAGCCTACGGATTTGAGCTGAAGACGATGGAGCACCAGGGCTTCACGAGACGCTGGTACGAGTACGTTCCGGAAAATGTAAAGAAGAGCGGCGCAGCCGTCCCGCTTGTCGTGTGCATGCACGGGCGCGGCGGGAGCGCGGAGACATTTTTAAGCCTGTCCGGCATGAGCCGCGTGGCTGAGGAGCGCAATTTCATCGCTCTCTTCCCGGAATCCGGCGCGTATCAGATCCGGCCGGGGGCACTCCGGAACCTTCTTCTCTGGAACGGCGAGTACAAGGGCGAAAGATTTGACGATGTCGGCTTCATCCTCCGGATGATCGAGGATGTGAAAGCACGGTACGCGGTCGACGCCACCAGAGTCTACGCCTGCGGCCAGTCGAGCGGCGGCATGATGACGACGGCGCTCGCGGAGGCGGCGCCCCAGGTGTTCGCGGCGGTCTCCCCGTGGTCTGCGCTGGTGAATCCGGACCAGGAGCTCGTCCTCCCGGAGAAAATGGACCCGGCCGTGCCCTTCATGTTCCTCTTCGGCGACCGCGACTGGCTGTGCGCGGACCCGGAGAACGGCGAGATGCCGTTTAAGGTGACGAAGATGATCGCCGATTACCTGAAGAACCTGATCCGCGTCTATGAGCTGGACGAGGAGCCCGCGACGTACGTCTGCGGCGAGATCACCTGGTTTGTCTACAGAAATAAAGACCGGGTCCCGATGCTGACCGTCGGCCGCGTGGCCGGCATGACCCACGCGAACTACCCGCGCGAGAGCTGGATCGCCTACGACGAGTTCCTTTCGAGGTTCTCGAAGTCGGAGGACGGGGAGCTCTTCTATATGGGGGAGAGGGTCTGAGCCTTCAGGGACGGTTCCCACCGGCCGCCTTCGGCGGCCTCCCAGGAACCGTCCCCGTTGTTGTTGAGAACCGTCCCCGGTGTCCTGTGACTGATTCAGAACAAAAAAGACAGGATAAAGATATAAAGATACGCGGCGGGCTGATATAATAGCCGTATAAGGCAAACCGGACCGCAAGGTATTCATTTTTAAGGAGGAAACCCGCATGCAATACAAATACCCGCACCTCTGTCAGCCCATCACCCTGGGCCGCACGACCTTCCGCAACCGCATGTTCTCCGCCCC
>DFFD01000164.1 GCA_002369495.1 Lachnospiraceae bacterium UBA3785
GACACCGTCTATTTGACGCTTACGAACAAAGCGTAAATCATCGCGGCAGGCTTCACCGTATTACGCTTCATTTAGCTCACAGGGGAGAACAAAGCGTAAATCATCGCGGCAGACTTCACCGTATTACGCTTCATTTAGCTCACAGGGGAGAACAAAGCGTAAATATAAGAAAAGACGAGAGATAATTTACGCCTGCTTCCGCTCATGAGTGATTACGAAGCGTAAATGCCCTGAACGGCGAAGAAAATTTACGCTTCACTCTTTATAAACCTCGAATTGAAGCGTAAGACCTCAAGAAAAGGCGCAAAAAAAGGCTGCCGCACCGAAAAATCACTGCCGCAGCCCCGGGAATCCTCCCTCATTCTCCCTTCACAATTCTCTCCGCCTCCGAAAGGCTCACGCCCTTCTCCCGCGCAATCCGCGAAAGGTCCTCAAACTCGTACTTCTCCCGCACGACCCCGGCCGCGGCCGATCTCTTCACGCGCACCGGCCCGCAGGAGGTCTCGATCGTCCGGATCGACCGCTCCATGACGCACCGCTCCATCCGGCACTCCCGGATCCCGATCGTCGTCGTATATTTGAAAATGCACTGCTCAATCCTCTCCTTATCCTTCACCCTCGCGAGTGTCCGGATGAGGAGGCCCGGGCGGGATTTCTTCATCCCGATCGGCACCGTGTAGACGTCGAGCGCACCGGCCTCAAACAGCCGCTCCATCGCAAATCCGACCGCCTCGCCCGTCATATCGTCGACATTGCAGGAGAGCTCCACGATCTCGTCGCTCCCGTCCTTCGTCTCGCCGAGCATCGCGCGTACGCAGTTGGCCGCCGGGAATTCCTTCTTGCCCATGCCGCACCCGATCGCCCTGACAGACATGAGCGGCATCGGACCGAACCGGTCCGCAAAATGCGTAAGAAGCGCCGCCCCCGTCGGCGTGCACAGCTCTCCCCGGATCTCTCCGCCGTAGACCGGCACATCCCGGAGGATGTAAGCGGTCGCCGGCGCCGGCACCGGCAGGATCCCGTGGGCGCATCTGACCATGCCGCTCCCGACATGGACCGGCGAGACCACGACCTCGTCCGGGTTGATCTCATTCATGAGCAGGCACACCGCCGTCACGTCCGCGACCGCGTCCATGGTCCCGACTTCATGAAAATGAATATCGCTCACCGGCACGCCGTGCACATGAGCCTCCGCCTCCGCGATCCGCCCGTAGACCGCGAGCACATCCTCCCGGACCTTCTCCGGGATATCCATGTGGTCCCTCACGATGTGGGCGATCCCCGCCATGCTGTTGTGGGAGTGGTGGTGGCCGTGGCCGTGATCATGCTCATGTTCATGCCCGTGCTCATGATCATGCCCGTGTTCGTGTTCATGATCGTGATCGTGTTCATGATCATGTTCATGTTCATGTTCATGCTCGTGATCATGCTCATGCCCGTGCTCATGCCCGCGCATGTCGACATCCAGGCTCTCCTCTTCCTCCCCGTTCACCGTGACCGACACATGCGTCCCGGTGATCCCGCAGCTGACCGCCTTCTCTCTCTTCACGGTCACGCCGGGGAGGCCCAGGGTGTTCATTTTCCGGATAAAGCCGTCCGGATCCGGGATCAACTCGAGGAGCGCGGCCGTCAGCATGTCGCCGGCTGCTCCCATTTTGCACTCAAGGTATAAGATCTTTCCCATGGTATTTCCTCTTATTTCTAATTGTTGACGTCCCCGGAAAGCCGTAAGAACCGTCTCGGGGCGCTGTTACTTTTTCGGGTGGTTAATCCGGCTCGCCAGATACCCCGCCCCAAATCCATTATCAATATTCACCACCGAAACCCCGCTCGCACAGGAATTCAGCATCGAAAGAAGCGCGGATATCCCCCCGAAGGACGCCCCGTAGCCGACGCTCGTCGGCACCGCGATGACCGGGCAGTCCGCAAGGCCCCCGAGCACACTCGCCAGCGCCCCCTCCATGCCCGCGATCGCAATCAGCACACTCGCGCTCATGATATCGTCGAGGTGGGCCAGCGTCCTGTGAAGCCCCGCGACGCCGACATCGTAGAGGCGGAGCACTTCATTTCCGAGGACCTCTGCCGTGACGGCCGCCTCCTCCGCCACCGGGATGTCGCTCGTGCCCCCGGTCGCAATCACGATCCGCCCAATGCCGTCCGGCTCGGGGATCGGCCCGACGACCCCGCAGCGGGCCATCTTCCGGTAATTGAGCTCGACCTCGCTCCCGACGATCGCGGCCGCCTCCTCGCTCATCCGCGTGATGAGGATCGTCTCCTGGCCGGCCGCCTGCATGGTCTTCACGATCCCGATGATCTGCTCCGGGGTCTTGCCGGCCCCGTAAATGACCTCCGCAGCCCCCTGTCGGATCTTCCGGTGCAGGTCCACCTTGGCGTAGCCGATGTCCTCAAAGGGCTCCTTCTTGAGCGAGAGCAGCGCATCGTCCACCGAAAGGCTCCCATTCTGCACGTTTTCGAGTATTTTTCTGATGTCGTCCGTCATTTTCTATTCTCCAGATTCAGTGAAACAGATTTGTAGAACGGCTTAAGCTCCCGAAGGATCTCCTCCCTCTTCGCAAACAGGGCCTCCATCTGATCCTCCGGGACCTCGATCCTCGCGTGCCCGTCCGCCTGCCTTACACGGAAATCGGTGAAGCCCATGGAAAATAAAACCCCCTCAGACTCCTCCGCCGCGCGAAGCTTCTCCTTCGTGATGGTCTCGCCCGTCCGAATCCTCGTCGCAAGACACGCGTAGGAAGGCTTGTCCCAGGTAAAAAGCCCCGCCTCGCGGGAGAGCCTCCGGATATCCTCTTTGGTGAGCCCGCACTCGCGAAGCGGCGAGCGCACATGAAGCTCCTTCAGCGCCCGCATTCCCGGCCGGTCTTCCGCATCGTCCGAGGCGTTGGTCCCGTCGCAGACAATGAGGCAGTTATCCTCCGCTGCCGCCGCTCCTATGAGCGAAAATATCCTCCTCTTGCAGTAGTAGCAGCGGTCCTCCCGGTTGGCGGTCGCCTTCTTATAATTCACTATGGAAAATGCAAGAACCCTCTTATCCACGCCCATCTCATCCGCGAGTCTCACCGCGTCCTCGTACTCGAACGCCGGCTGAAACTCCGTCTTCACAATGTAGGCCACGACGTCCGCCCCGTAGTGCTTCGCTGCCCAGAGCAGGTACGCGGAGTCGACGCCTCCCGACAGGGCGACGGCGACGGTTTTATTTTCCGAAAAGAATTCCTCCAATGTCATATGCCCGCCTCCTTCCAAATCCTTATACAAGTATGGCGGAGCTCCTGAAAGCCCCGCCACACGGCTTAATTGTACTGCTTATTTATGTTTGACCTGGTCGCCGTAGATCGTCGTCCAGTCGTTCTTCATGGAAACCGGCACCCAGTCGAACTCCTCGCAGAGGTTGTACATCTTCTCGGCTTTGCCCTCGTTGCCGTTCTCACGCTCCGTATCGTCGCAGCAGAGCATGAATGCAAGGCTCTTGTAGGGGTTGTTGCTGGTGACGAACTCAGCCATGCTGGCGTCGCCCGTGCTGTTGCCGAAGGAGAGGACCGGCTGCTGGCCGATCTCCTGCAGGATGACCGTGACCTTGTTCATCTTGAGGTTCTTGATCAGGAATTCGCCGCCGAGGACAACATCCTCGCCGTCGGTGAAGACGTAATTGAGGCCGTCCACATCGCCCTGGTTCGAGGCAACCAGCAGCTCGTCGGAACCGATAATCTGATCTGCCGGAAGATCAAGTCCGCCCTCGCAGATGCCGCGGACGAGGAAACGGTCCGTACCGCTGACGACATACACCTTGAAATCGTTGGCCTTGAGGTACTCAACCACCTCGACCATCGGCTTGTAGAAGCCTTCGCCGCGGGTCATGTTCTCGTAGCTCGGCATCGGCATTTTCTTGAATTCCTGGATGTAGTCATTGAGTTCCTTGAGGGTCATGCCTTTGAATGCAGACGCCACCGCCTTGCCGTGATCGACCTCGAGGCCCTCGGCCGCCTTGCCGCCGTCGTTGATCACCTGAATCTTCTCGGCGACCTCGCGCTCAAATGCGGAGGCCTTGTTCTTGTAAGTCGGATCCTCCGTCACGCGGTAGAGCAGCATCGTGTAATCGAAATAGTTCGGGTCGGTCTCGCAGAAGAGCGTTCCGTCGAGGTCGAAGACGGCGATGCGGTCCTCCACCGGGATGAAATCGGCGCTGCCTTCCTTCGTGACAGACTCGACGTAGTTCACAAGCTCCTTCTTCGCTTTCGCGTCCTTCGTCCAGAGGGTGAGCATATCCGTCTCGTCCTCAGTCGATACCACTGTCCCGGTCTTCACGTCCGCATTGCTCCAGCCGAAGCCAAGCGCATAGAGGCATGAGACTGCTACGAGAAGACAGAGGGCGATGACGGCCAGATTTCTCCAGAATCCGACAGCTTTGTTTTCATTGTTCATTTGGTTCTCTCCTTTCCGTCATTGCTGTAATCATGTTGATCCAGCACCTTCATCCGAAACGGCCGAAGCGATCTGCTTTTCAGATGCCGAACAGTAAATCATTATAACACTTTCGGGAGAGTATTTCCATCATGCTCACTTCGTTTTTAAAAAAAAATACAGTTTCAGCCCCATTCGCAGTTGCTGTGCTGTCACTTCACAAGGGCGGTCAGAGACGCTTCGCGTCACCCCGCAAGACTCTCATCCGCCTTCTCCGCCACCTTCATGGCGAGCGCCATGATCGTGAGGATCGGCGGCAGGCCCGCCGACTCGGGGAAGAGCGTCGAGTCCGCGACGTAGAGTCCCTCCGGCAGCCGCGGATCATGCAGCGAATCCTTCGTCTCCGCGGTCAGCGGCAGTATGCCGCCCGGATGGCCGGCGTTGAGGATCCCGAGGAAAGTCTCCTCCTTCGGGATGCCCATATAGCGAAGAATCTCCCGGCACTGCCGGACGCCCCGCTTCAGGCGCTCCATGTCCGCCTTTGTATTTTTCTTATGGATTCGGCTGCCGTCGACGCAGCCCCGGCCGTCGTCCGCCATCTTGATCATGAGGCTCACGATGTCCTTCATCGGATGCCGCCATCTCTTATCAAAGAAAAAGCTGAGGTAATCCATGTACGGGGAAAGCATGTAGCCGTCCTCCCGGCTGTAGAAGGGCATGAGAAGCTGCCTGTCCTGCCCGAAATCTTCCTTTATGCCCGCCACGCAGAGCACCGGGTCGACGAACAGCGTCTTCTCGCACGCGATCCCGGAGTTTGTGAGGATCTCCGGCGTTCCGAATCCGCCGGCTCCGGTTCCGATTACGATCACATGCTTTCTTTTTTCCATTGGTTTCTACCTTCACTTTCTTCTCCGTGACGCCTCCGGGACGGTTCTTGGGTCTCCGGAGGACGAGCCCCATCCCGGAAGCCCTTTAAATAAATTATGTAACTATTCAGCACCCCTATTCGCAGCCGCTGCGCGGCTGCTTCATGTGGCGGTCAGAGGCGCTTCGCGCCTTGCCCGCCCCCTGAAAACCAACTAAATCAGTCTGGAATGCAAGCATTCCATCCATGATTTCGCTGGTTTTCAGGGGGTGCTGAACAGTTACTAAATTATAGTATATTCCCGCAAAATAAACAATAAGTTGCCTCACCCATCCGCTCTGTGATAAGGTATAAAAAACGAAGGACTGGAGAACACGCATGAACCTGAACATCGCCTTATGTGACGACAACGAAAAAGACCGGGCCGGGCTCAGACGCCTCATCACGACCTACGCCTTCGGCCGCAATCAGGACTTCCACATCGAGGAATTCAGAAGCGGCCGCGACCTCCTCGCCGGGTTTCGGAGAGAACATCCCTTTCATGTGGTCTTCCTCGACATCGAGATGCCCGGTGAGGACGGCATCTCGATTGCCGACCGCATCCGGCAGCTCTCCGGCCGCAAAAGCATCCTCGTCTTTGTCAGCAACTACCCGGAATATATGCAGGAGAGTTTCCGCGTTCACCCCTACCATTTCCTTGCGAAACCCGTGAAGAGCGAAGATATCGACACGCTCATGTCCGACCTTCTCTCCGATCTCACCGACAGCAGGTCGCTCCTCACCGTCATCGACGGCTACGACCGGGAGTATATGATTCGGCCGGACGATCTCTGCTTTATCGAGACGGCCGATGCGAAAAATAAAGAGCTGTATTTTCACCTGAGCGATCAGGTGATCTCCGCCAAAGGCACCCTCACGGACTGGCGAGACAAGCTGAAGGATCATGCATTTCACGCCGCAAGCCGGACCGTCCTCGTCAATCTGGCGCACATTCGCTACATAAATGACCTGACCATCGTGCTGGACAATGGTCAGGCCGTCGCTGTCAGTCGAAGAAACAGAAAAGAGCTTCTTGGGCAGTATTTAAATCAGGTCGTCACCCTGCAAAGAAGGCATCTGCTGCCCTGACATCAGATAAGAGACAGGAAAATACAGGCAAGGAGCCTCACCGCCATAATCCCGGTTATAACCGCGAGAATCGGAATCCCGGAAAGCACCATCCGGAAAAATGAAAGACTCCCCGCCGGCGCCCACAGCCCCTCAAGGTCAAAGTGAGCGAGAATCCAGACGATGCGCGGAAGGCACGCTGCTCCAAAGCAAAGGGCGGCATAGAGGATCTTCACGCGTCTCCTCTCCCTCTTTATCCTCTCAAATCCGTCTTTCCGTGTCAGGAGGATCGCCTCCATCCCGCTGCTTTTTTCATACCGGGCGAGCCCCATGATGCCGATGAGGACCGCGAGGAGCATTTTTGCATCGTCAAAAAGGTTCTCCGCTCGCCTCCCGAGCCAGATATCATAGGGGGTTGTCACGATGTATTCCGCCGACTTTCCCCTTTCCTTCCGGGCAAGCAGTCCCTCATACTGCCGCACGATCCTCTCGATCGCCGCGCGCTCCTCCCCCTCTTTCTCCTCCTTTTCGAGCAGGTACTGCATATAGGACAGGCTGATCTCTCCGTTCTGCCGGCGTTCCATAATTTCCTCGTATCCCGGCGGCTTGTCCTGCAGCATCGCTTCCCACTTTTTGATAATCTCCCCCTTTTCTTCCGTCAGCTCTCCGACCAGCTCCCGGGAGCGCATCCGATACCAGTACTCCTGCCCCGTCTCATGGTACTCCTTTCCGCCATAGGAAAATGTCTGAACGGCGAGAAGCGCAAGAAGCACGAGCCCCGCCCTCGCGTGCACAAAGAGTTTTTTCGTCTCCAGCTGCCAAAGCGTGTGCGCTTTTATCGGTTTCTCCGCTTCCTCCCTGCCGAGAGCGTACAGGCGGGCTGTCGAGCGAAGGTTTTTGGGGGTTCTCATTTTCCACACGCGTCTTCCCGCCGCAAAGAAAAGAACCGCAAGCGCCGCATGCACCGCCGGAAGAAACAGGAAAACTGGGACCGGCCGCCCCAAAAACCGAAACGTCCGCCAGGATGCAAGACTCTCCGTAAAATACAGTGCCGCTGCCGGACTTGCGTATTTAAGGACCGCCCACGGTGTCCACCCGCCGATTCCGGCCGCAATCGCCCATGTCATTAAGGAGAGAATCGACAGCGTAAGGAGCCCCGCCGTCCAATTCCGGACAAGCAGCAGGATAAAAAGCGCTCCCGCCGCAAGGAGAGATACCTGTATGAAATCATAAATAAGAACCAGCCCCATAAACCGCCCGGCCGTGATCGCAAGAGGCGACGCGAGGTACCCCGGAATCGACTGAAGGGGGACATTAATCGGATGGGTCCCGCAGAAAAAGACTCCGACCGCTAAGTTTTCCATGCGAAAGAGTACCGATACGAAAAAGCCGGCGCTCACGAGAGCCGCCGCTTTTGCGGGATAACCCTTCCGTATCCCTCCCATCGTTGAAAAAATAATCCGGTCCATGCCGCTCTCCGTCTCCGTCATCACGCAGGCGGCAGCCACGAGGAACATAAAAACCACCGTTAAAACCCGCACGCGCTCGGAACCCGCAAAGAACGCTATCTCCGTCAGAGTATATGCGGGAAGCGGCACCTCACGCAGTCTCTCGTAGGCGGCTCTTCCCGCCGCAAGGTCTCTTCCCGCGTAGGAATCGGCTCCCGCAAGTGCGGACAGGACGCTTTGATGCTCATTTTCTGCCAGTATCTCCTCGAGATACGCGTGATAGTTCCGCCGGTTCTCCTCTTCGCGAAAAACCGTCTCTTCTATCTTCGCCCTGTCACTGAGGCTCCCCGCGCCGTTCAGCACGATCAATAAAAGAAAGATGAGGCGGATTCCCCTCATCTTAAGTATTTTCTTAAACTCATACCGTATCATGAGGAGACTCCCCCCTATGGATATAGCGAAGATAGGCTTCCTCCAGGAAGGACCGCTTCTCAGAGACCGTCTCCTCCTGAGCCGCAAGCAGATCACTTTTTCTGCCGCAGAAAGCCACCCTTCCGTGATTCAGGATAAGGACATGGTCGGCGATCCCCTCGATGTCCGGGACGACATGGGTTGCAAAAAGGATGATCCGGCCCTGAGCCCGCTTTTGCAGCATCCTCCTGACCTTACACCGCTGTTCCGGGTCGAGTCCCGCCGTCGGCTCGTCCAGGATCACCACACGGGGCTCCCCCATGAGCGCCTGGGCAAGGCGAAGGCGCTGCTTCATCCCGCCGGACATCGTCCGGATCTTCATTTTTCTCTCCGAAAAGAGATCGACTTCGCGAAGGAGCCCCTCGGAGGCCTCACGGATCCCGGCAGGTTTCATGCCTTTCATGATCCCTATATAGGCCAGGTACTCCTCGGCCGTGAACTCCGGGTAGACCGTCTCCTGCTGGGGCATGAACCCGAGGAGGGAGGCAAATTCCGAGTTTTTGGAGCCCACATTTTTCCCATTGAAGAGAATTGCCCCGCCGTCGGGCTGCAGGATCCCGGCCATAATACTCACCAGCGTCGACTTTCCGGCTCCGTTCGGTCCCAGAAACGCGCAGATACCTTCCGGGATGTTGAAGGATACCCTGTCCAGGGCTTTCTTCTTCTCGTAGATTTTCGTAATATTCCTGCCCGCAAGCTGCATCGCGTTCTCCTCATGCATCGATCTGAAAATAGATATGCCGCCCCTCGCTGCTCCGGGCAAAAAAGCTCTCAGCGGGCAGATAATAGTCCGTGTAGACGGGCCCTATGAGGCAGGTTCCGAAAAAATAGCTGCCGTTATAAGCCGAAACCCAGCCGTAGCTTCCGAGGAAATCACCGTCAAAGGGCTCCGCTGTCTTCGCCTCCGTATCGACGAGCCTCATGCCGTACATTTTCTCGCCGGCTTCATCGAGAAGGGAGAGCACGACATGCCTCCCGGCCACACACTGCATGGAGAGGTTTTCCCCCTCCGAGTAGACAGGCTCATCCTGCGCTTTTATGATCCGGATGCGGCGAAGTTCATTTCCCACTGTGTAATAGAGACACCCGTCTTCCAGGGAATACCCGTAGTCCGTCTCCGGTGTCTCCCCGACAACCGATGCCGCAATCACCTCATCCCCGCTCTCAAGATCCGTAACCACATACGAGTAGACCTGGTTTTCCTTGTACCATTCCTTATAATAACTGTCCCAGTCGCCTTTCTCCCCGTATGTATCAAAGAACTCCGTCTGCGTAAGACACGGCTCCCGTTCTGACCATCTCGACAGGACCGCCTTCCTCTCAAAGATTCCCAGCAGCTGATCGCCCGGCACGACTTCCTTTACCGTCCGGCTTTCTCCGGACGCGAGATCAATTTTCATCAGGCTGGAATGCGTCTCATTCGGTTCCTCGTCCGTGCCCCACACCGTGCCGGCAAGTACAAAATAGGCCGCCCCCGCATCATAGTATACTTCCGTGATCCCGCCAGACAGAGTGTCTGCGGAGACATCTTCCGGCAGAAAACTCGCTGCTGTCCTGCGGTCCGTACCGTCAATGCGGGACCGCATAAAGTTCCACCCTTCCGTCATCGGGTCATAGGAAAAAACAAAGAGATATCCGTCATAGATATAGGGAGCTGCCGCATAAGAGGGGTACCAGACCGGGCAGTTACTGTCCGAATGGCTGCAGCCCGTGCGGGAGCACAGGGCAAATCTGTCCCCGCTCGCGAAATCAAGATACTCGATCGCGCCGCCGGTCCGGGCTCTCACGGGGAAGAGCATCCCCTTATCGAGGATCGTCCGATCGCTGCTCAGAATCCCCCGCCCGGTGCCGATGAGTTCGGCGCCTTCCGGCACACCCTGACTGCTATTGCAGCCTGACAGAGATATTATAAGAGAAGTTGCCGCCAAGAAGGCAACAACTTCTCTGAGACGTTGCATCAAATGATTTGACCTCATTCTCTACTCCTTTTAGTAAAGAGAATAGTTTACAAATCCGGTACCTTTTAAATCACCATTGTAATAATATCCACAACTTCCCGCATAACTTGTATAAAGTGATCCAGTAAGCGCTTCTCCTGCAGATACAAGATTATCATTATCAAGCTCGCCTGTTCCACTAGCATCATCAAAATTGGATTTTGTAACATAACCATTTGCCACTGTATTAAAAGTTATCGTCAAGGCTCTGTGTCTATCCGTATCTGCCTTTGTATAGGTAGCAATTCCTGCATGGTAGGATGACCCACTTCCGGAAATGACAAATGACGTCGTACAAAGATAAGGTTTATAATTAACCAAAATAGTAATTACACTTGTCGGATTAGAGACCGTTTCTAATTCTATTTTTTCGAATTCATCATGTCCCAACTCCGACGCATAACAGTTAATTGACATTGTTGTAATTAACGCAACTGTAACCAATAATATCATCATAAACTTTTTGATTCTCTTCATTTTTTCCTCCTTTTCTCTTTTTCCCATTTACACTACAGCAAAAGATTATTTGTCTGTTGCCACCACCTCCTAATAATATTTTTAGAAAGTATTATTGCCCTTGTGAAAGCGTTATAGACAGTGTACCACAGATTTATTCATTTTGACAAAAAGCGGGATAAACGGCAAAAAATAATGGATGAATGGTATTTCAAGTACCTCTCATCCATTTTTGTTCTCACTATTTCATTATTTCTCTTGCATTTTTAAAATGTTCCTGCTCTTCTTTCGTGCTATAATCAAAACTACGTACTTTGAATTCTCCACGAAAGGACCGCCTTATGAGTCACCTCTTTTCTCTTAGCACCTTCATCCTCGACATGCTGATCCTGACAACCTTCCTCTCTGCGGTCTTCAGGAAGAAAGAGCCCTTCCGTGTCAGACTTTACCTTGCCATGCTCACCGCGGTAACGCTCCTGATCCTTCTCACAGTGCATATAATCCGGGTGTACAACCTCTCCTGGCGAATACCTGCCCTGTTCCTCGCAAGGGCCGTTGCCGTGCTCTCTCTCTCTTCGTTCTTCACCGCTTCCTTAAGGAGCAGGATTTCAGCCTCCCTCGAATTTCCTCTGCTTGCCGAAGCCGGCAGGCTCCTGTTCAGAGGCATCGTCCTTCTCGTAAACCCGGATTTCCTGACGGTCCAGACTCTTGAGCACCCGGACATCCTCTACGGTACGACGGACGGCGGTGCGAGGCTTATTCTTCTAATCTTCTCAATTTCGCTCTCATTTTATCGCCGAAGAAGGGAAGCTGCGTCTTCCGGCCGAAATCTCATTTTACTGCTCTCGACCCCGGTGATAAGCCTCCTCATCTACAGTCTGCTGCCCCTCAATACCGTCTACCGCGGGAGCACCCTCTTCTACCACGCTCTTTTCGCCTGCCTTGCCGTCCTGAACGCGGCGAATTACTTCCTGCTCAGAAGAAGCGAGGCCTACGCTGAACTGGAAATGAAAACCGCCAAAGCAGAGCAGCAGCTGCAGTTTCAAAAAGAAAAATACAAGGAGCTGGGCGACTCCTACCGCAAAAGCAGGCGGCTCATCCACGATGTACGAAAGCACTATCTTACGATTGAGGAATATGTCTCTCACGGGGACATGACCGGGCTTCTCGCCTACACGAAGACCGCCGTCGGAGACCTTGAGGCCTCCTACGCAAGGTACAACACGGGCAATCTCGTCATCGACTCCTTTCTCTCCCACTATGCCAGCAGGTTTGAGAGCGACCGGATCGCCTTCACCGCGCGGCTTGGCGCC
>DFFD01000131.1 GCA_002369495.1 Lachnospiraceae bacterium UBA3785
CAAGTGGACTTTTGTGACTGCTTTCATGTGTTTTTGTGACCATTCCGGGGAGAGGAGGCTATTTTACATGGCAGACTCTTTACTAAAAGACGGATTTGTATTAAACTGAATATATATTGACATGTATGCCTGCCAGAGGGGCGGTTAACATAACTCAGGAAAGAATGAGACGGCATCATCATGGCCAGATTATTTAATTATCTGATTATCGGCGCGGGCGGAGCCGGCGGCATCCTCGCGCACAATATGACCAAAGCGGGTCTTTACGTGACCTCGATCGCGCGGGGCGAACACCTCCGGGCTATCCGGGCGAACGGCCTGACAGTCCGGAAGCTGTGGGAAGAGTCCGCCGAGTGCATCCACATCAAGGCGACGGACATGAGTCACTATGCGGAGCGCCCGGATGTCATTTTCCTGTGCGTGAAGGAGTACTCACTCGAAAGCTGCTATGATTTTATCCGCAATGCGGCCAAAAAAGGGACGGTCATTATCCCGCTCTTAAACGGGATCTCGGTGAACGGAAAAGTGAAGGAGGCTCTGCCTGGCTACATGGTTCCGGCAGGCCTCATCTATGTGTCCGCCGCCATCTCCGAGCCGGGGTATCTCGTGCAGCACAGCGGGATCTGCCGGGTGATCTTCGGGATGCAGAGCCCGGAAGAGGACGCCCAAAGGGTGCGGGAGATCGCAGGCGATATGAGAAGCCACGGACTTGATGTCCTTTTTTCGGAAAATATAAAGCAGGACATCCTGAAAAAATTCTCCTACGTGTCCCCGGCGGGAGCGGCAGGTCTGTACTGCAATGCTGCGGCGGGAGATTTCCAGAAAATGGGCGAGCCGCGGGAACTCTTCAAAACGATGATCCGGGAGATCATGGCGCTCGCCTACGCGATGGGCTGTCCGTTCGACCGGGATTATGTCCGGGTGAACCTGAAAAAAATGGACGCCCAGGACCCGTCGGCGACGACTTCCCTGCAGAGGGACGTTATGGCCGGGAAACCGTCGGAGATCGATTCGCTGGTCGGCGAAGTCCTCCGGCTCGGGGATCAGTACAAGGTTCCGATGCCGGCTTACCGGATGGCGGCCGAAGAGATCAGGAGACGGTATAAAGTATTGTAAACGAAAGTCCGCTCAAGGCCTGAGCGGACTTTCTGACGGAGGAGCTATGGAGAAAAAGAAGCTTGCGCTGGCAGTGATCGAGCGCCTTAAAAAGGAATACCCGGATACGGACTGCACGCTGGACTACGACGAAGCCTGGAAGCTGCTGGTGTCGGTCCGCCTTGCCGCCCAGTGCACGGACGCGCGCGTCAATGTCGTCGTGCAGGATCTTTACGCCAGGTTCCCCGACGTTAAGTCGCTCGCGGAGGCGTCGCCGGAGGAGATCGAGGAGATCGTCCGCCCCTGCGGGCTGGGGAGAAGCAAGGCCAGGGATATCTCCGCCTGCATGCGGATCCTGCACGAACAGTACAATGACAGGGTGCCGGATGATTTCGACGCACTCCTTGCGCTGCCGGGAGTCGGGCGGAAGAGCGCGAACCTGATCATGGGGGATGTGTTCGGGAAGCCGGCCATCGTGACGGATACCCACTGTATCAGGCTTTCCAACCGGATCGGTCTCGTGGACGGCATAAAGGATCCTAAAAAGGTGGAGATGGCCCTCCGGAAGATCGTGCCGCCCGAGGAGGGAAATAACCTCTGCCACCGCCTGGTGGACCACGGGAGAGCGGTCTGCACGGCGCGCACGAAGCCTTACTGCAGCCGCTGCTGCCTTCTTGATATATGTGAACAGAACGGAATCTGAGAAAAAATGCCTCCTGCCCGGGAACATGATGCCGCAGGAGGCATTTTTATGCGCCGCGGCCGGCTGAAACAATGAAAAAATGGTGAATATTCACCAAAATTAGAGACTTTTATGCTCTCGTGTGCTAAAATATGAACAAAAAGGGGGTGTCGGTATGATTAATTATTCTGTTGACCAGGAAAAACAGTATCATATCCAGCTTGCGCCGGGCGAGGTCGGCGAGTACGTGATCCTGCCGGGAGATCCGGGAAGATGCGAATCGATCGCCCGCTGTTTTGACTCGCCGAAGCTGATCGCCCGCAACAGAGAGTACACGACATACACCGGGACGATTGAAGGCCGGAAGGTCTCCGTGACGTCGACCGGGATCGGCGGTCCGTCCGCCGCGATCGCGCTCGAGGAGCTGGTGCGCTGCGGGGCCAGGACATTTGTCCGGGTCGGGACCTGCGGCGGGATCCAGCTTGACGTGAAGGGCGGAGACCTGGTGATTGCGACCGGCGCCGTCAGGATGGAAGGAACAAGCCGTGAATATGCCCCGATCGAGTATCCCGCGGTTCCGGACTATACCGTGACGGCAGCCCTCATAAAAGCCGCGGAGAAACTCGGCTGTCCGCATCACGTGGGCGTGGTGCAGTGCAAGGATTCCTTCTACGGGCAGCATGCCCCGGAGGTCATGCCGGTCTCGTGGGAGCTTGAGAACAAATGGGAGGCCTGGAAGCGGATGGGCTGCCTGGCCTCGGAGATGGAGAGCGCGGCGCTCTTTATCGCGGGATCATTTCACAGGGTGCGCGTCGGCTCCGTATTCCTTGTCATGGCGAACCAGGAGCGCGCGAAGGCCGGACTTGAAAACCCGGTGGTGCACGAGACGGACGCCGCGGTCAGGACCGGCGTCGAGGCGATCCGCCTGCTCATCCGGGCGGAGAAGGAGAGAGAAGATGAGTGACAATAACCATATCCCGACCCCGCATATCTCCGCTAAGGAGGGGGATTTTGCAAAGACCGTGCTGCTGCCGGGCGATCCGCTGCGGGCGAAATTCATTTCCGAGAATTTTCTGGAAAATGCAAGGCTCGTGACAGGCGTGCGCAACATCCTGGGCTACACCGGGACCTACAAGGGTCACGAGGTCTCCGTCATGGGGACCGGCATGGGCATGCCCTCGATCGGCATCTATTCCTATGAGCTCATGAATTTTTACGGCTGCGAGAACCTGATCCGCGTCGGTTCCGCCGGAGCTGTAAACGAGGACGTCCATGTGATGGACATCGTGCTGGCGCAAGGCGCCTCGACCGATTCGGCCTGGGCGAACCAGTACCGGCTGCCCGGCACATTTGCCCCGATTGCGAGCTGGAAGCTCTTAAGCGCAGCCGTCCGCTCCGCCAAAGAGCTGGGCACCTCCGTAAAAGTCGGAAATGTCCTCTCCTCCGACGTCTTCTACGGGGACGATCCGGCGGGGAGTGACGCCTGGAAGAAAATGGGGATCCTGTGCGTCGAGATGGAAGCGGCGGCCCTCTATATGAACGCCGCGCGCTGCGGGAAGAATGCGCTGGCCATGTTCACGATCTCCGACGAGCTCTACTCGGGCAGGTCCCTCCCGTCGAAAGAGAGGGAGACGAGCTTCAGGGACATGATGGAGCTGGCGCTTGAGACCGCAATTTCTCTGGAACGGTGAACGGAGGGTGATATTTTGGAAATGGATGTGAGAGAGATTCTTCATCATGTCGACCATACCGAGCTGAGGCCCGAGGCGACATGGAGCGATATCCAGAAGCTGTGCGATGAGGCGATCGCCTGCGAGGCGGCGTCCGTGTGCGTGCCCCCGTCCTACGTGAAGCATACGAAGGAATATGTCGGAAACCGGATGCGGGTCGCGACGGTGATCGGCTTCCCGAACGGCTACATGACGAAAGCCGCGAAGGTTTTTGAGGCTTCGGACGCTGTCATGAGCGGGGCGGACGAGCTCGACATGGTCATCAATATCGGCTGGGTGAAGGACGGGCGCTTCGACGAGGTCACGAAGGAGATCCGCGCGGTGAAGGCGGTTGCCGGTGACCGCATCCTCAAGGTGATCGTCGAGACCTGCCTCCTCACGGAGGAAGAGAAGGTGAAAATGTGCGAAGCCGTCACTGAGGCGAAGGCGGACTACATCAAGACGTCGACGGGATTTTCGAAGGGCGGCGCGACATTTCCCGACGTGGCCCTCATGCGGGAGCATGTCGGGGAAAATGTAAAGATCAAGGCGGCGGGCGGCATCCGCACCATGGAGGAGGCGGAGCTGTACCTGAAATTCGGCGCGGACAGGCTCGGCACGAGCCGGCTGATCCGTCTGTATCTCAAAGCGTCAGCGGAAGGAGAGAAGGAAAATGAATGAAGCCAGAATGAGACTGGAAGAGCAGCTCCGGCAGAAGACGCTTGAGAAGGGGAACATGGCGGACAATCTGGTGCGCTTCGCATACGACGCGATGAAGAGAGCTTACGCGCCTTACAGCAATTTCATGGTCGGAGCAGCCCTGCTCGGAAGGAACGGCAAGATCTACATCGGCTGCAATGTGGAAAATTCCGCATTCTCGCCGACCTGCTGTGCGGAGAGAAATGCATTTTTCCATGCGGTCGCAGACGGCTGCCGGAAATTCGAGGCGATCGCGATCGTCGGCGGAAAGGACGGAAAGGTGACGGATTACTGTCCGCCCTGCGGCGTCTGCCGGCAGGTGATGACGGAGTTCTGCGGTCCGAGCTTCCTCGTGATCCTGTCCAGGAGCGCGACGGACCGGAAGGTATTTCAGCTGCGCGAGCTGCTGCCGGAGAGTTTTAAGCTCTCCTGATACGGAGTTTTTGTATGGAGACGTTTGATTATGGGATCCTGAACGACCCGCATATCTATAAAATCGGCGCTCTGCCGGCCCACTCCGACCATATCGTTTACGCCGATACGGACGAGATGGAGCAGGCGGGCACCGTTCTTAAGGACTGCTTCCGGCGGGCTGCCGCCGGCGATGAGATCAATGTGCGCCTCGACGAGACCTTTATGTCCTCGATGCGGCTTTCCCTCAACGGGTTTTACAAATTTCACTGCGCAAAGAACCGGGACGCGGCGATTCCCGGCTTTTTTGCTGAGGATTTTGACGCTTCAGGCTGGGACGACATCTATGTGCCGTCCCACATCGAGCTCGCGGGCTACGGGATGCCCCAGTATGTGAACGTCCAGTATCCCTGGGACGGCCACGAGGAGGTGCCGCGCGGCAAAGCCCCGGTGACGACCAATCCGATCGCGAGCTTCTTAAAGGACATCCGGATCCCGGAGAAGTGGCGGGGAAACAGGGTTTTCATTTCCTTCCGCGGTGTGGAGAGCGGGTTCGCGCTCTGGCTGAACGGGGAATTCGTGGGCTACAGCGAAGATTCCTTCACGCCTTCCGAGTTTGAACTCACGCCCTTCCTCAAGGACGGCTGGAACCGGCTGGCGATCCAGGTCTACAAATGGACCACCGGCAGCTGGTTCGAGGACCAGGACTTCTTCCGTTTCTACGGGATCTTCCGGGACATTTATCTCTACGAGGTCCCGCCGATCCATATCTACGACCTGAAGGTCGCCGCGATTCCCAGCAGGAATCTCACTGCCGGCAATTTCAGCGTGCAGGCGGATTTTCATGTTCCGTTTCCGGGGGAAAATGAAAACCCCGGCATCCGCCAGCGCTACTCGGGCAGCCTGCACCTGACCCTCTCGTATGAGAAGAAGACGGTCCTTGAGATGACCGTGCCGATCCGGGAGAAGACGATCGTCAAGCGGACGATCGAGCATCCGGTCCTCTGGAGCGCGGAGGACCCGCAGCTCTATCATCTGACCCTGGAAGTCCTGGATTCGTCCGGGCATCTCATGGAGGTGACCAGCCAGGAGGTCGGTTTCCGCCGCTTTGAGATGAAGAACGGACTTATGTGCCTGAACGGGAAGCGCATCGTCTTCAAGGGCGTAAACCGCCACGAGTGGAGCCCCGAGAGAGGGCGCGTGCCCGATTTGTGCGACGCCGTCACGGACCTTGTGATCATGAAGCGGAACAATATCAACGCGCTCCGGACCAGCCATTACGTGAATTCCTATTTTGTCTACATGCTCTGCGACTTTTTCGGGATCTATGTGATCGCCGAGAACAATATGGAGACGCACGGCAGCTGGGTGCCGCACCACATGGGCCGGCAGCCGAGAGAAAATGTCCTCCCGGGCGATCATATCGAGTACCTTCCGATGCTTCTTGAACGCGTCGATTCGACCTGCCGCCTGCTTCGGAACCATCCGTCGATCCTCATCTGGTCGATCGGAAATGAATCCTACGGCGGCTATGTGACGAGCGAGATGGCCAACCGTTTCCGCACGCACGACCCGAACCGACTGGTCCACTACGAGGGAGTCGCGAACGACCCCTCCTACCCGGATACCTCCGATATGGTCAGCCGCATGTACCACTCGGCGAAGGATATCGAAAAGTGGCTGGACACGCACCCGGAGAAGCCGTTCATTTCCTGCGAGATGAGCCACTCAATGGGGAACTCGAACGGCGGGCTCTTCAAATATACGGAGCTGACAGAGCGGCGGCCACGCTACCAGGGCGGATTTATCTGGGATTTTATCGACCAGGCGCTCTACAGGAAGGACCGCTACGGCGACGAGTATCTCGCCTACGGCGGAGATTTCGATGACCGGCCGCACGACGGCAATTTCAGCGGCAACGGGCTCGTAAACGCCGAGCGCAGGCCTTCCGGGAAGCTGCAGGAGGTGAAGTATCTCTACCAGAATATCCAGATCGAGGTCGGGCCGACCACCTTTACGGTCGAGAACCGGAATCTCTTCATCGGGACAGAGCGTTTTGACTGCCGTGTCAGGCTCGAGAAGGAGGGCGTCATCCTGAGAGAGATCTGTCCCGAGGTGGATGTTCCGCCGCTCAGCAGAAAGACCTTCAACCTGCCGAAAGCCCGCTGGGAGGAAGAACCGGGCGAGTATGTGTTCACGGTCTCCCTGATGCTCAGGGAGGACTGCCTGTGGGCCAGAAAGGGCCACGAGGTCGCGTTCGGCCAGGCGGCCTACCTCATCAGCGGCCGCGAGGACCGGCTGGTGTCGGAGCGGGAGAGGATCCGTTTCGACCGCAGAAGGCCCGGACTGAACGTGGTCCACGGGGATTACAATATCGGCGTGCAGGGGGATCATTTTGAGGTCCTGTTCTCGCTTGTCGAGGGAAATATCGTCTCCTACCGCTGCGGAGGCATCGAATACCTGACGGCTCCTCCCAGGGCCGAGTTCTGGCGGGCTCCGACGGACAACGACCGGGGGAACCATATGCCCGGGCGGACATCCGCCTGGAAATCCGCGAGCCTTTACGCCTCCGCCGTGCCGGTCGTCGGAAAGGCGGACGATGCGGAAGAGTACCCGCGCATAAAGGAGACGGATGACTATTTTGAAATAAGTTTCAGAAAATATCTGCCCGTCTTCGGGGACTTTCCGATCCTGTTTACCTACCTCGTGTTCCCGAACGGGACGGTCAGAGTGCTTCTCGACATGGACAGGCGGGAGGATCTTCCGCCTCTGCCGGGCTTCGGCCTCACGTTCCGGCTGGACGCGGACTTCAGCCACGTGACCTGGTACGGGCTCGGGCCTGAGGAAAATTACTGCGACCGGAACATGGGCGCCCGCCTCGACGTCTTTAAGAGGCGCGTTTCGGAAAATATGGAGACCTATCTGAGACCACAGGAGTGCGGCAACCGGACCGGCGTCCGCTGGGCCCGCGTTGAGAACAAGAAGGGCAGAGGCCTTCTCTTCAGCGTGCCCGGCTGGAAGGAAGGGACGCAGACGCTGACGTCGATCAATTCGGCCAACCCGCTCGCGGGGGAGACCATGAATTTTCAGGCGATCCCCTACAGCGCGGAGATGCTGGAGGTGGCGGAGCATATTCACGAGCTTCCGAAGCCGCGGTTTACCTTCGTCCGCGTCTCGCTGACGCAGATGGGCGTCGGCGGCGACGACAGCTGGGGGGCACTGCCGCTGCCGGAGTTTATTCCGACGGCGGAGAGGCCGATCCACTTTGAGGTGGAGTTCAGGCACCTTTAAATACTTAAAAAATATAATTTCACGCGGTGAAGCGGTAAAATTTATGTGGCATTTTATTTCCTTTCGTGCTAATATAGGTAGCAGCGTTTTTGACGCTGCCGGATTTATCGCAATGAGAGGAGAATTGTCGTATGGGTAACTATTTTTCACCGGAGAAGGAAACCGCATCGAGAGAACAGATCAGGGAGTGGCAGAGCAGGGGCCTCGTCGACTGCGTAAAGCGGGTCTACGAGAACGTACCGTACTACAGAGAGAAAATGCAGGAAGCCGGCGTCACGCCGGACGATATCCGCGGCCTTGAGGACCTTCACAAGCTGCCGTTCCTCACCAAGGACGACCTTCGCGAAGCGTATCCCTACGGCCTCATGGCGAGACCGCTCTCCGACTGCGTGCGTATCCACAGCACGTCCGGCACGACCGGCCGCCGCGTGGTTGCATTTTACACCCAGAACGACATTGATCTCTGGGATGAGTGCTGCGCCAGAGCGCTCGTCGCTGCCGGCGGCACGAAGGACGACGTTGTCCAGGTCAGCTACGGATTCGGCCTTTTTACGGGCGGCGCCGGCCTTAACGGCGGCTCCCACAAGCTCGGATGTCTGACGCTCCCGATGTCTTCCGGCAATACGGACAGGCAGATCCAGTTCATGACCGACCTTCAGGCATCGATCATCTGCTGCACCCCGTCCTATGCGGCCTATCTCGCCGAGTCCATCAACGAGAGAGGCCTGCGCGACAAGATCCATCTGAAGGCCGGCATCTTCGGCGCGGAAGCCTGGACAGAGGAAATGCGCCGCGATATCGAGCAGGCGCTCGGCATCAAGGCTTACGATATCTACGGCCTGACCGAGATCTCCGGACCCGGCGTCGCGTTCGAGTGCTCCGCACAGACCGGCATGCACATCAACGAGGACTATTTCATCGCCGAGGTCATCAATCCGAAGACCGGCGAGGTCCTGCCGGAAGGCGAGAAGGGCGAGCTCGTGTTCACGTCGTTCGCGAAGGAAGCGTTCCCGCTGATCCGCTACCGCACCAAGGATATCTGCATTCTCTCCCGCGAGAAATGCTCCTGCGGCCGCACCTTCGTGAAAATGACCAAGCCGCTCGGCCGCTCCGACGACATGCTGATCGTCAAGGGCGTCAACGTGTTCCCGAGCCAGATCGAGACGGTCCTCCTGAACCACGGCTACGCGGCGAACTACCAGATCATCGTCGACCGCCAGAAGAACAGCGACAGCATCGAGGTCCGCGTCGAGATGACGCCGGAGATGTTCTCTGATGAGCTGTCCAAGATCACCGCCCGCGAGAAAGAGCTCGTCGGCGCACTCAAGTCCATGCTGGGCATCTATGCGGTCGTCCGCCTTGTGGAGCCGAAATCGATCATCCGCTCCGAGGGCAAGGCTGTCCGCGTCATTGATAAGAGAAACCTGTATCAGGGATGAAACTAAGAGAAGGAGGATAACAAGATGGATTACACGCAGCAGATCTCAGTATTCCTTGAGAACCGTCCCGGCACGCTGGCGGAGCTGACGGGCGTTCTCTGCGAGCACAACATCGACATGCGCGCGATGTGCGTGGCGGACGCGATGGATTTCGGCATCGCCCGCATCATTGTGGACGACGTCTTCAACACGATGACCGTGCTGAAGGACGCCGGCTATGTCTGCCAGATCACGAAGGTCCTGACAGTCGAGATGCAGGATGAGCCCGGCTCGCTGGCGAAGATCCTTGACATGCTCGGCAGAGAAGGCATCAACCTTGAATACACGTATGCATTCCTGACCCGCAGGAAAGACACCGCCTATCTTGTCCTCAAGGTGGCCGATCTCGAGAAGGCCGAGAAGGTGCTCCGCGCCGCGAAGATCAAGCTGGTCGGGCAGGAAGCGCTGCAGGAAATTTTCGGGGACTGAACATGATAAGAGTCGGAACAGGTTATGACGTGCACCGGCTTGCGGAAAACCGCAGGCTGGTGATCGGCGGTGTGACGATCCCGTATGAGAAGGGGCTGCTCGGCCACTCGGACGCGGACGTGCTTCTCCACGCGGTCATGGACGCGCTCTTAGGGGCGGCAGGGCTCGGTGATATCGGGCTTCATTTTCCGGACAGCGGTGCGGAATTCAAGGATATCGACTCGCGCGTGCTGCTCCGGCGCGTGCGGGACCTGCTTGCTGATGCCGGATTTAAGACCGGCAATGTCGACGCGACGATCATCGCCCAGCGGCCGAAGATGAGGCCGCACATCGAGGCGATGCGGGCCAACATCGCGGAGGATCTCGGGATCGACGTTACACAGGTAAATGTGAAGGCCACGACGGAGGAGGGCCTCGGGTTTACCGGGGAAGGCCTCGGGATCGCGGCGCAGGCGGTATGCCTGATTGAAGGGTAATAAAAGCCTCAGGGACGGTTCCCTGGGACAGATCTAAGAAAAGCAGCTCTCTTTTCGAGAGCTGCTTTTCTTAGATCCGTCTCCGGGAACTGTCCTCGATATTCTCCTGCGCGTCCAGCTCGTCGGTGCGCTCCTTCAGGGCCTTGAAGAACTTGTCGGGGATGGTCGGCTGGCCGGCGTTCACCTCGCTGTCCTCGGGGTCGTAAATATTGCGGATCTCGATTTCATTTTTGTAGCCGCAGTTGGTGCATTTCCAGATATGGTGATGGTCGTCGAAACCCTCCTGGCTGTTCAGGTGCTCGCCGCATCGGTCGCAGTACCATTCGATCCCGGGGAAACGCTTGTCAAGATCGTCGCCCTCATAGTAGTAGTCGAAGTCTTCATTTTCACGGAGAGAGGCGGGCTGGGATCTCCGCGGACGGAAACCGCTGTCGTAGACGTAGGTGAGACGGCTTATGCGGTTGCGGAGCAGGGCACCCAGGAGAAGCCAGGTAAATGAATTCAGCTTGCTCTCCAGCGTATTGATATTCCACTCGTTGATCACACCCTCCATGAGGTCGTAGAAGATCTCGTCGTCCATCGGGAAGAGCTCCAGCTCCTTGTCGCGGCTGCTGATCGCCTCCCTGCGCGCGGTGACCGCGTTGATGTAGTCGGCGAAGGTCAGGAAGAAGCGTTCCCATTCGGTCTCCGAGAAGCCCTTGAACAGGTCGAGCACCCCGCAGCGCAGGTCATTCAGGCGGTCTTCATTGTTCGCAAGGTCGCCGGCGATCTTTTCCTGGATGAGGGAGGCGGTCTTGCGCTCCTTCTCGATCCCCTTTTTGGCGGTACCGATTAGGCGGCCGATGATCTGGGTCACACGCTTGCTCTGGCCGGTGTGGAAGCTGCCCTGGTAGCGGACCGCCTCGATGTAGCCGTCCATGTCGTTGTAGACCGCGTTTTTCTTGGTCTGGCCGTCTGACGGGATCTCCTTCACGATGAAGCCCTTGAAGAAGGCGTCCAGCACCTCGATCTGTTTCGGAACGGGGACCTCCCTGACCTCCTTGTAGTAGAGGGATGCTATGCAGCCGAGCCGCAGCTCGTTCGGAATCGCCGGCTTGTTTCTGGTCGATGATTTCATGTTCTTACCTCGCTTATCTTGCATGATTCCATTATAAGGCATAATCCCGAAAGAGGGGAAACAGATTTGCATTTGGAAATGTTTTGGGGATATGTTTCCAAATGGAATTTGCCTACAATACGGATGGATGAATGGAAGGATTCATCACTTTTTCGTGCGAGGTGAATGAAAATGAAATGCCCCAACTGCGGCGCCCAGGGAAACGGAAAATTCTGCGAATACTGCGGGGCGGAGCTCCCCCGGTCGGCCCCGGAGACCGTCAACAATATCGAAGACAATTCGCACAGCCAGGTGATCAATAATTTCTATTTTCAGGGAGCGGCTCCGAGGGCGGAGGACCCTGACGATGTGGGCAACATCCAGAAACCGGTCAGGAGCTCCTCCTACAGCTATGGGGAAATGAACCGCGCAAGGACCCCTGACCCTGCCGTCTCTTCCTACAGCTACGGGGAGATGCAGGAGCCGCAGCCGGCGCCTCAGCCGCGGTACTATCAGGCGCCGAGGGTTTCCTCCAAGGACTGGCTCGGGACGCTGCTGTTCTGCCTGCTGCTTGGTTTCTTTGGCGGCCATCAGTTTTACGTCGGGAAGACCGGTAAGGGCTTCCTCTACCTGTTCACAGCCGGACTTTTCGGGTTCGGCTGGATCATTGATATCATCCTGATCCTCGCGGGGCATTTCCAGGATGCGGACGGGCTGCCGGTGGTGCGTGATCCGGGGGCGTATGCCTGGGGTGAGCGGCCGGAGGCCGGCGGGAAGAGCGTCTTTCGGATCCTCATGATCGTCTGCATCGTGCTGGCGCTCCTCACGGCCGGGAGCGGCTCGGGCCTCATCGTTTTCGGAGCCCTGGCGGTCCTGTTCTGGTATCTCTCGAAAAATGCCTCCGGCAGGCCCCTCTGAAAAAAGTTTTAAAAAAGAGAAAATACTTGTTGACAAACGGGCCCTGCGTGATTATAATCATTATTGCTGTCGGGGAAAACCCAAGGCAATCGATGCGTGGCTCAGTTTGGTAGAGCGCTGCGTTCGGGACGCAGAGGGCGCAGGTTCAAATCCTGTCGCATCGACTTTTTTATGCCCGGAAATTGCTGATCTGAACCCTATCAAGTAGATACGTGAAAAAGTAAAATCGAAACGCAGCCAGTTCATCATGCTGGTTGCGTTTTCTTATGCGTTTTTGCTACTTCTTTTTAATCATCTTCCCATACAAACTATGCAGCAAT
>DFFD01000042.1 GCA_002369495.1 Lachnospiraceae bacterium UBA3785
ATCGAGACGGCCGCCGCGTAGATATTTTCCCGCCTTCTCGCAAATGCTCTCAGATACCGCTCATGCTCCCTGAGCACCAGGATCACCTCATCCCGGGTGCAGGGAACCAGGGCGTCAAGACATGTCACTCCTCTCGCCATACTTCATCCTTATTTGATTGCCTTGTGAAATACGGATCGGGGAAGTGAAAAATCCATGGGAAAGGAAAAAGCCTCGAAACCGAAATGGTTTCGAGGCTTCGTAGCCGATAGGGGAATCGAACCCCTGTTTCCGCCGTGAGAGGGCGGCGTCTTAACCGCTTGACCAACCGGCCGTGCAAGGAGTATATTACACTATCCGGCCGGAAAGGTCAAGCATTATTTTTTATTTTTTTGAAAAATATTTTTGAGACGTTTTTACGACTCGCTCAGGCAGTAGGCCTTCGTCCGGTTCGGGTCGAAGAAGGACTCGATATCCGTGATCCCCAGGATCTCAAAATCGCGGGAGTAAGTATTGTGGGAAGGCGCATCCGGGTTGATCGCGTTGTACATGCTGACGCCGTCCAGCGCCACGCGGCCGGTGCGGACAAACTGGGAACCGAACTCTGTCCAGCCGATGTTGCCGTCGACGTTGCAGAAGATGTCGAAGCCCTGGTTCTTGTAGTACATGTACTTCTCGTTGCTCTCGGTGTAGCCGCCGACCGGACCGATGTCCGCGCCGAACGCGAAAATGATCTTGTTGGTCGGGCCTACGACCTTCTCCACCGCAATCTTCCAGCGCTCATGGTCGTGAATAATGCGCTCGATCGAGGCGTCCGTCGCGTTAATGTGCCCGTAGGTGTGGCTTGCGAAGGTCCAGCCGGCCTTCTTCAGGGCTTCGGCGATCTTCGTCGCCTCGGCGACGTCCGTGTCGTAATTGTACTCCGGATGGTCCACGAGGAACTTCTTCTGGGCCGCATTAAGGTCCTCCCCTTCCGGTCCTTCCTTGTAATAGTCGTTTGTCCGGTAGCCGAACACGCCGTTGTAGCCGGTCAGCGCGATCGTCGGGCGGGCTCCTTTGTAGCAGAAGTCCGGATGCTCTTTGAGGAAGGTCTCCATGAGCGGCACCATATCGTAGTCGCCGACCACCTGCTGCCCGTCGGTCGTCGTGAAGAGGCACTTCACCTCCCCGTTCTCGTCGAGCACCAGCCGGTCCGCATAGCCCTGGGCGCCGTTCTCCCCGTAGGAGTGGTAGTAGGAAAGATCGTCCTCGGACATGATGAGCGGCTTCTTGCCGGCCGGCAGGTAGAGATCGCGGTTCTTCTCAAAATAAGTGCTCCCGTCCTCCGCCGTCCTCTCGACGATCAGGTCGTCGAGGCTGATGAGGACGTAGCCGGCTTCGTACATTTTCCGGATCATCGCGTTGAACTCTCCGACGGTCACCATCGCCTTGTTGTTCTTCTCGACGCGCTCTTCGGTGCAGGTCGAGGAGGCGATGAGGCCGCGGCTGTCATTGATCAGCGAATGGAAGAAGACGTGCGCGGTCGTGGAGACATCCACCTGCACGAGCGAGGATTTCTCAGCGGTGATCGCGGAGATCTTCTCGGCGATGGCGGGCTCATTTTCATAACCCGGGAAGCTCTGAAGGAGCGACAGCGCCCCGTCGTAGTCGTACATGCTGACCATGGCGGAAGCTCTCGCCACAGCCTCCTCCGCCGTCGCCGGGACCTCTCCCGAGTAAGCCGGGACCGGCTCTGCGGTCGGTTCGGGCTGCACGGTCTCTGAAGCGGTCGATTCAGAAGCGGCCGGCCCGGCGCTCTCCGCCTGGGAGACATCCAGGCTTTCCGTAACCTCAGAGGAGACACTGCTCCCGGTATTTGCCGGCTTCGTCGGCTCGTTCTTTACCTTGTTCACGCGGCGCACCACCACGATCACGGTCACGAGCAGAACGGTGAGAAGCGCGAGCGTCAGTGCACGCATCAGGAGAGCCCTGCGGCGTCTCTTTCTCTTCTGCTCGGCTTTTCTCCTTCTCATTTCCTGGTTGTTATTCTCTGCCATATTATTTACCTCCCTTACTTCCCTTATGAAATATAAGCATACGCGCCTGGACGCGCATGGTCAAGGAATACCGCAATATTTTTGATTCCGAGAGCCCGGACGGTCTCAGCCGCCCACGGATCCGTCCCGTGCGCGGTGCTGTGCAGCGCATAGGGCGTCAGCGGGAACCTGACCGACCGCAGGTAATTCCTGCCCGCGGACTCTCCCGTCCTCATGCCTTTCCCGGACGTGCAGAAAATGCAGTAACCCTCCGACTCGTAATAAGCCAGCTTGCTGTTATCGGGCTCATAGCCCTTCCCGGCTTCGCCGATATCGCTGTCATGCCCGAAAACGAAGATTTCCGCCTTGCCGATGATCGGCTCCGCACTGGCTTTCCATTTTTCAAGATCCACCTTGAGGTCCGTCAGCGTCGCGGACGAGACGATCCGGTCTCCCCAGGTCTTGTTCGCGAACACATATCCGGCCTTCCTGAGGGCATCCGCGGTCTCAGTGGCGGCCTCGCATTCCGCCTCGTAGTCGAAGTCCGGATGTGCCAGAAGCCACTCCTTCTGGAGGTCCGTCAGCCCCTGCCCGGTTCGGTAAGCCGCATCGGTCCGGTAGCCCAGGACGCCGTTGTAGCCGGTCAGCGCGAGGATCATCCGCGCTCCGTTGTAGGAGAAATCCGGATGCTTCTCGATGAAGCTCTCCAGGATCGGGACCGCGTCGTACTCGCCGGTCTTTTCCGTCCCGTTCGCGTTCACATAGGAGCAGGCCAGCCTGCCGTCCTGCACCACGATCTTCGAGGCGTAACCGGTATTGTCCGTGCTGTGATGATAGTTGACGTTATCCTCCGCAAGGAGCAGCGGAAGCTTTCCCTTCGGGAGGACGAGATGCTCATTCGGCGTCACGATGATGCCGCCGGATCTCTTCTCGATGCTGACAAGATCATGCACGTCGACCAGCACAAACCCCGCGCTGTAGAGCTGTGCCAGCAGCTCCCTGAACTCAGATGTCGTGAGATTGTTGCTGTTGTTCACCGTGATGCGGGCTTCCGGGACGACGCTCCGGTCGAACACACGGTAATCGTTGATCAGCGGATAGATGAAAAGATGCGGCACTTTCGAAACGTCGACGGTGCCGTCCGCCCGGATCAGCCCGTCGAAAATGCCGGCTTCGCCGTCCTCCTCCTCGCCGCTCTCATCGCTCTCATCCTCAAACTGCACGTCCGTGATCACGGTGACTTCCCGCGGCGCTTTCTTCGTCCCTTCGCTCTCCGCGGCGGACCCGCAGGCGGCTGCCGTGAGGGCCGCCAGGAGGAAAAGCGCCGCCGCAAGGATGCGCGGCCGCCTTAAAAAACCTGAACCTGCCACTTTCTATACCTCTTGCCGAAGGAGCCTGATCCCGTGGCCGGCGACCGTGAGGGTCCCGGCGGGTGAGATCGTTTCATTTTCAAGAAGATCCGTAAACGTCCCGTCAAGATAGCTGCCGCCGAACGTAAACGGAGTATCCTCCAGATTGAAAAATGCATACACGCGCTTCTCTCCGTCCTCGCGCAGGAAGCAGAGCTGGCGGTTCTTCACGTCGATATTTTTGTAGCCGCCGAAGCTCAGGGCGGGATTTTCCCGGCGGATGCGGGCAAGTTCGGCGATCAGGTCCGTGATCCCGTTCCACTCCGGCTCGCTGACAGCGGGCCTCAGCGCGTCGTCGCCCTGCTCCTTCCTGCCGTGAATTCCCCACTCGCTCCCGTAATAGATGCACGGGATGCCGGGCATCGCAAAGATCAGGCCGTAGGCGATCGGAAGATTCCTCTCATCGTCGAGCCGGTCGATGATGCGCGTCACGTCGTGGTTGTCGACGAAGGAGAGCAGGTGCCGCCCGCGGTAAAGACACCAGGGATCGGAGCCGAACTGCCGGTGCAGCGAGTAGGAGATCTCGAAGAAATTCGCCGAGTTGATGGACGAATAGATCCCCTTGTAGCACTCGTAATTCGTGACCGAATCGAGCATGCCGTCCTTCATGAGCAGGTTGTAATCCCCGAACAGGGTCTCCCCCATGAGGAAGAAATCCGCCTTCGCCTCCCTCGTCTCCCACCTGAGCTGGCGGATGAAATCGTGGTCCAGCAGGTAGGCGACGTCGAGCCGCAGCCCGTCGACCCCGAACTCGCTGATCCAGAATTTTGCGGAATCGATCAGGTAACGGCGGACGTCCGGGTTTTTGAGGTTCAGCCTGACCAGCTCGTAGTGGCCTTCCCAGCCCTCATACCAGAAGCCGTCGTCATAAGGGCTGTTCCCGTCGAAGCTGATGTTGAACCAGCCCGCGTAGGGGGAATCCCATTTTTTCTCCTTCACGTCGGAAAATGCAAAGAACGCGCGCCCGACATGGTTAAAGACCGCGTCGAACATGACCCGGATGCCCGCCTCATGGAAGGCAGCCACAAGTTCTTTGAGGTCTTCATTTGTCCCGAGCCTTACATCGACCCTTCTCATATCCGTCTGGTCGTAGCCGTGGCTCACCGACTCAAAGAGCGGGTTGAAGAGAACACAGCCGACCCCCAGCTTCTTTAAGTGGGGAATCCAGTCAGCTGTTTTTTTGAGCCGGCCGCACGGGATCCCGTCGTTGACTCTGGGAGCCCCGGTCAGGCCGATCGGATAAATCTGGTAAAAAACCGTTTCAGATGGCCACATCGAATGTTGTTTTCCTTTCTGCCGCGCCTTCAGGCGCTGTTTTATTCTGCAAGCACCGATACGCAGAGGTTGTCGTCCGTCAGGTAATTCTCCGCATAGGCAAAATAGATTTCGTCGCCGAACTGCTCGACGTCGTAAAGCAGGATGCCGCCCTTCTGCAGGAATTCCTCCCCCGGGTCCGTACTCTCGTCCCCCTGGTAAGCGAGGATCACCTTCTCGTCGATCGAGAGGATCTCCATATGCTCGCTTAAGCGGGCGCGGTAAGCCGAGGATCCGTTGTAGGACTTCCCGGGATTGTCGCGGTCCATGCTGTAGTAGAGATCCCAGCCGTCCTCCGTCTTCACGAAGCCTGCCGGCTCGTGGTCCGCCGTGCTGTCCAGCAGGATCGCAGGCGTGCTCCAGGTCTGCCCCAGGTCCTCCGACCGGCTGAAAATGATCGCGGAATTGCTCTTATCCACCGTCTCCTTCTCAAAGACCATGTAGATCGAGCTGCCGTCTGCCCCGAGCTTGACGTCCTCAAGATTGCGGTTCTCGCTGGTCACCTCGGAGAGGTAGGTCAGCGTTTTGAGGTCCTTCGTGCTGTAGAAGCGGATCGTGTATTTTCCGCCGCTCTTCTCCGGGTTGTCGTTGTTTAAAAGCCCGTCAACGAAGGTCATGCTGATATAGTAGGTGTCGCCGATCTTCTCGACGGCTGGATCGATCATGTAGTCCGACTGGCTGTTCGCGTAGATGATCTCGTTGTAGGTGATCTCCCGGTCCTCGTCGAAGCAGGCCGCCCCGAGCTCAAAATCCGCGTTGCTGTAGATGACGGTCCTCGAGGCCTGGTCGATATCGAGCCAGTCCGCGGAGATATCGTACTGCGTGACCTCGCCGCTTGCGAGGTCGATCCCGACCAGCCTGCGCTCCCTGACCGTAAGCAGATAATTATTGTCAAGAAGCTTCGCGTCGCCGGTTCCCGACCGGTAATAGCGGAAAATAACCTCCGCGTTCCGCGGCTCCTCCGGAACCTCCTCCTGCCCGCACCCGGCGGACAGGGTGAGAAGACCTGCCGCTGCGGCGACGCCCATGAGACGCAGGAGCCTTCTCATGCCCGCGAATATCGTTATATTTTCTCTTTTCATGCTCTGGTTTACTCCCCATAAGGATACATACCTGCCTATTATAACACCTCCCATACAAAATAAGCCACAGGAATTTCTCCTGTGGCCTGTATTTCATAAATATTTAACGATTATTGCCGACGCTCTCCCGGTCATTCCGGTCCTCAGGCCGGAACTTCAGGAAGTTCGATGTCCCCCGAATCCGGCGGGAGTTTCGAATAACGGTAGAGGAAGGTCACGATCTGGGCCCG
>DFFD01000103.1:0-2514 GCA_002369495.1 Lachnospiraceae bacterium UBA3785
AAACCGCAGGTTCCTCCCCGCCTCATTGGCCATCTCCTCACCGCGGAACTGCCCGTCAGCCTCCGCGCCGGATGTAAAATGAAAACCGTTCAGCTCCGCATTCCTCTCCGCCTGGGCGAGCGCGGTCTCCGAGGCGTCCACCGCGAGAACGCTCGCCGCCCCGGACGTTGCCGCGTTCAGGGCAAACGACCCGGTGTGCGTAAAGCAGTCGAGCACCTTCGCGCCTATCGCCAGCGGCTGAATCGCCTTCCGGTTGTATTTCTGGTCCAGGAAGAACCCGGTCTTCTGCCCTTCCGCCACGTCGACGAGGTAATGCACCCCGTTTTCCGTGATCGGCACCTGGGTGTCGAACGGCTCCCCGATAAAGCCGGAGGTCCGCTCCATGCCTTCCTTGAGCCGCTCCTTCGCGTCCGAGCGCTCGTAGACGCCGCGGACGGCGATGCCGTCCTCCCCGAGGATCTCCTTCAGAAGGTCAATGATCTCGCCCTTCATCCGGTCGATCCCGAGCGCCAGCGACTCGACGACCAGCACATCCTCATACTTGTCGATCGTGATGCCCGGCAGGAAATCCGCCTCCCCGAAGACCACCCGGCAGGAGGACGTGTCCACGGTATGCTTCCGGTAGTCCCAGGCTGCCGCGAGCCGCCTCCTCAAAAAGGAAGCGTCGATCGTCTCCTCCGCGTTCCGCGTCAGGACCCGCACCCGGATCTTCGAGTTCATATTGATGAAGCCTTTTCCGAGCGGCCAGCCGTCGAAATCGGCGACCTTCACCACGTCGCCATTGATAAAACTCCCCTCGATCCGGTCGATCTCGTTGTCAAAAATCCAGAGGCCCCCGGATTTCAGGAGCCTCCCTTCGCCTTTTTTCAGGATAATGCGTGCGTTTGTGTCCATCGATTTACCGCTCTTCCCTGAAGTACGAGAGTCCCAGCGATGCCGGAGGCTGCGTCTCTCTCTTCTTCCGCATGCTCGTCGCGACGAGCACGATGATCGTGACCAGGTAAGGCGTCATCTTGATGAGCTCCTGGGTCGAAACGTCGATGTTCGGGATATAGTTGTGGACGATGAAGAGTCCGCCGAACAGGATCGATCCGAAGATGGAGATATTCGGCCGCCACACGCAGAAAATAACCAGCGCGATCGCAAGCCATCCTCTGTCGCCGAACGCGTTGTTGGACCAGACGCCGTTCGCGTAGTCAAAGACGTAGTAGAGGCCGCCCAGCCCGGCGATCATGCTGCCGATGCAGGTCGCGAAATACTTGTAGCGGTTGACGTTGATGCCGGCCGCGTCCGCCGTCGCCGGGCTCTCGCCGACCGCGCGGAGGTTCAGGCCGACGCGGGTCCGCCCCAGCACCCAGGCCGCCAGGATCGCGATGATGACCGCCGCGTAGGCGAGGAAGCTGTAGGAGAAAAGGAGCGTCCCGACCGAACCGAGCTTTCCCGCAAACGGAAATGTCGTCCGGAACACGTTGGATGTCGCGGTCAGGGTGATGGAGGGCACGTCATTTCCCGAAAGCTTGATCAGCGAGCCGCCGAAGAAATTGCCGAAGCCCGTGCCGAAAGTGGTCAGGGCGAGACCGGTAACGTTCTGGTTCGCGCGCAGCGTGACAGTCAGGAAACAGTAGATGAGGCCCATGAGAAGCGACCCGACAAGGCTGCAGAGGAGCGGAATCAGGATCGCGAGCACCGGGTTGATATTTGCCGGGCCCACGCTCTGCTCGTAGAGGAAGGACCCGATGACGCCGCTGATGCCGCCGACGTACATGATGCCCGGGATACCGAGGTTCAGGTGGCCGGATTTCTCAGTCAGGATCTCGCCGGTCGACCCGAGAAGAAGCGGGATGCCCTGCATGATCGCGCGGTGCAGAAATGCAAACAAAGCGCCCATTATGCCTTCCCTCCTTTCCTGTGCGTTCTCCTGATCTCATAGTTGATGAAGAACTCGCTGCCGATGATAAAGAAAATGATAATGCCCGTGATAATGTCCGCAAACGAATCGTTCAGCCCGAAGACCGTCGCGATCTCGACCGAACCCTTCTGCATGAAGCAGATCAGGAACGACGTGAAGATCATGTAGATCGGGTTGAATTTGGCCATCCAGCTGACCATGATCGCGGTGAAGCCGCGCCCGGCGACCGTGTCGCGGGTGATCGTGTGGTCGGTGCCGGCCACCAGCAGAAGGCCGGTGAGGCCGCAGATCGCGCCGGAGATCAGCATGGTCCGGATGATGACCTTGCGGACGTTGATGCCGATGTAGCGGGCGGTATTCTCGCTCTCGCCGACGACCGAGATCTCGTAGCCATGCTTTGTGTAGGTCAGGTAGATGTAGACGAGGACCGTCAGGATGACTACGATCAGGATGTTCAGCAGATAGTTGTTGCCGATGACCGGGAGCCAGCCGGCGCGCGTCTCGCGGTTGATGATGCCGATCTGGCCGGAGCCCTTCGGCACCGAGAAGCGGTATGTGAAAAATGAAACGATCTGGATCGCCACATAGTTCATCATCAGGGTGAA
>DFFD01000103.1:2572-8424 GCA_002369495.1 Lachnospiraceae bacterium UBA3785
AGGGTGAACAGCGTCTCATTGGTGCCCCAGTAGGCTTTAAAGAGAGCCGGGATGAGACCCCAGATGGCCCCGGCCACAATGCTCGCGATGACCGTCACGAGGAGCAGCACCGGAGTCGGCAGCTTGTCCCCGAAGAAGATCATACAGGCTGCGGTTGCGAGGCCGCCGATGAGCGCCTGCCCTTCTGCCCCGGTGTTCCAGAAGCGCATCCGGAATGCCGGCGTCACCGCCAGCGAGATGCAGAGCAGGATCGCGACGCTCTGCATGAGGTTCCAGAGACGGCGGTTGGTTCCGACCGCACCTTTGATCATGGTCGCGTAAACGCTGATCGGGTTCTCGCCCGTGAAGAGCACGATGACGAAGCCGCAGACGATGAGGGAAATGAGAACCGCCAGCACCCGGATCCCTCCGCTCTGCCAGGCCGGCAGTGCGTCCCTTTTGACGATGTGGAAAAGAGGTTCTTTTACGTGGGTTTCATTTTTATGCATGATGTTACGCCTCCTTTCCGGCATTTGTCATGAGGAGACCGAGCTCCTCCTTCTTTGCGGTCCTGCCGTCCACGATGCCGGTCACGCGGCCTGCGCAGATGACCAGGATCCGGTCGCAGAGCTCCATGAGGACGTCCAGATCCTCGCCGACGAAAATGACCGCGACGCCGTTCTCCTTCTGCTGGTTCAGCAGGTTGTAGATCATGTAGGACGAGTTGATATCGAGGCCGCGGACCGGATAGGCGGCCATGAGCACGGTCGGACGGACCGAGATCTCGCGGCCGACCAGGACCTTCTGGACATTGCCGCCCGAGAGCCGCCGGACCGGCGTCGTCGCCGACGGCGTGTTGACCTCGAGATCCTCGATGATCTTCTCCGCCAGCTCTTTCGGCTCCTTCCGATGGACGAACATGGATTTTCCCTTGCCGTAAGAGCGGAGCATCATGTTGTCGATGATGTCCATATTTCCGACGAGGCCCATGCCGAGACGGTCCTCCGGCACAAATGAAAGCCGCACGCCGAGCTCGCGGATCTGAAGCGGCGTCTTGTTCCGCAGGTCTTCCTTCTGGCCGTTCTTCGGATTGTTGTAAATGATCTCGCCGCCAGTCAGCGGGACAAGGCCGGCGATCGCTTCGAGGAGCTCCCTCTGGCCGCTGCCCGCGACGCCCGCGATGCCCAGGATCTCGCCGGAGCGCGCGGTGAAGGAGACGTCGTCCAGGAGACGCACGCCCTCGGAGCTCACGCAGTCGATGCCGCGGACGATGAGGCGCTCTTCATTTTTCGAAGGCTCGCTGCGGTCGATGTTGAGGCTCACCTTCTTGCCGACCATCATCTCGGTGAGGCTGGCCTCGGTCGCGGTCTTCGTCTCGACCGTGCCGATGTACTCGCCCTTGCGGAGCACCGCCACCTTGTCGGAGAGCGAGAGCACCTCGTGGAGCTTGTGGGTGATGATGATGATTGCCTTGCCGTCCTGGCGCATGCGTCGCAGGACCGCGAACAGCTTCTCGGTCTCCTGCGGCGTGAGGACCGCGGTCGGCTCGTCGAGGATCAGGATATCCGCGCCCCGGTAGAGGACCTTGATGATCTCGACCGTCTGCTTCTCGGAGACCGACATCTCGTAGATCTTCCTGGCCGGATCGATGTCGAAGCCGTACTGGGACGCGATCTTTGCGACCCGGGCGGATGCCTCCTTCATGTTGAATTTTTCGTCTTCGAGGCCGAGAACGATATTTTCAGCCGCGGAGAAGACGTCAACCAGCTTGAAATGCTGGTGGATCATCCCGATCTTGTATTTAAAGGCGTCTTTCGGCGAGCGGATGACGACCTCCTGCCCGTCGATCAGGATCCTGCCGTTGTCCGGGTAGTAAATGCCCGCGATCATGTTCATCAGAGTGGTCTTGCCGCTGCCGTTCTCGCCTAAAATGGACAGGATCTCGCCGCGGTTGACGACGAGGTTTACATTTTTATTGGCGATGATGTGGCCGAATGTCTTTGTGATGTCCTGAAGTTCAATAGCCGGTACGCTCAAATCCTTATCTCCTCATTCGGAAAGATTGAAAACAGGCGGAACACTTTCTCGGTGCTCCGCCTGGGTTTGATTCACGGAATCAGTATTTCTCGTTCAGAGTCGTGATGCCGTCGATGCGGACATCGAAGTACGGAGCCGAGCGGTACTCGGACTCGTGGAAGTAGCCGTCCGCGATGACTTCCGTATCAGCCTCGTACGCGGCGTCAGTGTCGACGTCAGCCATGTAGGAGGTGAGCTCCTCGCCGTTAACCGTGAAGAGGGATGTATCAAATGCATGAATGGAACCGTCCATGAGGCCGGCCTTGACTTCCTCGATCTTCTCGGCAGTGCCCTCAGCGGCGACAGCCTCGTTGATCTCGGTCAGAAGGACGGAATCGGTCTCGATCGTGCCGGTCCAGTCGTTGTCGATTGCCTCGCCGTTCATGACGCACCCGATGATGTACTCGAAGTACGGCTCCCAGTTGATTCTGGAGGAGACGATGAAGGTGTTCGGGCAGGCTGCCTGAGTCGAGCCGTTGTAGGAGACGTTCGGGACGCCGGCGTTCTCGCAGGCGGTCGGAGCGCCCATGGAGTCAGCGTGCTGGGAGATCAGGACGCAGCCGTTCTTCAGAAGAACCTCAGCGGCCTCCTTCTCGAGGGTCTCGTCATACCAGGAACCGGTGAACTGGACTTCCATCGTGACGGACGGGCAGACGCTCTTCGCGCCGAGATAGAAGGAAGTGTAACCGGAGATAACCTCGGCGTAGGTGTAAGCACCGACATAACCCATCTTCGCCTGGTCCTCGGTGATCTCGCCGTTCGCGATCATCTCGTTGAGCTTCATGCCTGCAGCGACGCCGGCAAGATAACGGCCGTTGTAGATCTCAGCAAACGCGTTGTGGAAGTTGTCAAGTCCGACGGTGTGAGCGGTCGTGCCGGTCGCGTGGCAGAACTCGACTTCCGGGAACTCCTCCGCTGCCTGCACCATGAAGGACTCATGGCCGAAGGAATCCGCGAAGACGATGGAGCAGCCTGCATCCGCAAGGTCCGCAGCTGCCTCGTAGCACTCGTTGGACTCGGGGATGTTGGTCTTGCCGACATACTCGACGCCGAGCTTCTCGCAGGCTGCCTTGGCGCCCGTGATGAAGTTGTTGTCATAGGTGGAATTCTCGTCATGCAGGTAGATGAAACCGACCTTCATGCCGGAAGCTGCCGGAGCGGTCTCAGCCGGAGTGGACTCTGCCGGAGTGGACTCCGCCGGTGCCGCAGTGGATTCTGCCGGAGCTGCGGTGGACTCTGCCGGTGCCGCGGTGGAAGCGGAGCTGCCGCCGCAGGCTGCAAGCGAGAAGGCCATCACACCCGTTAAGATAAGTGCTGCAATTTTTTTCATAACAGTCCTCCCTTTTGATTAGGATATTTAAGAAATGAAACAGTTATCCGTCCGTTTCCTCCTGTACGGAAACCTGTACGGATATCTCACATTCTATTACAAAATAAGTGCTTTTGTAAATGACGCTAAATGCCTAAAAAACCGCCCTCTTCGGGCGGTTTTTCGTCAAAATTGACTCTTCGGAAAGCTGATCGGGAAAGCGTTTACACGAGACCCCCGTACATCTCCGGCCGGCGGTCGCGGAAGACGCCCCATTCAAGCCGCGCATCGCGCAGCGCGTCAAAATCATACTCGTGCACGAGCACCTCCTCGGTGTCTCTCCCGGCGCGCGCGACGGGCTCCCCGGTCTCGTCGGTCATGAAACTCGAACCGTAGAAAAGCAGGGCGCTTTTCTGGTTTGCATTTTCCTCCGAGGGCAGGACCTCCTCGAGCCCATAGCGGTTCGCGGCCGCCACCGGAATGATGTTCGCGGCCGAATGCCCCTGCATCGCGCGCATCCATCTTCCCGCGCTGTCGCCGCCGAGGATCGGCTCGCTGCCGATCGCCGTCGGATAGAGAAGGATGTCCGCGCCGAGCAGCGCAAGGCACCTGGCGGTCTCCGGGAACCACTGGTCCCAGCAGATGCCGACGCCGATCCTGCCTGCACTCGTATCGAACACCTTAAACCCGGTGTCCCCCGGCGTAAAATAGAACTTCTCCTGATAAAAATGATCGTCCGGGATGTGCGTCTTCCGGTAAACGCCCAGGTTCTCCCCGCTATCGAGCATGACGACCGTGTTGTAGAGCACCGTCCCGGCGCGCTCATAGATGCTGACGGGCAGAACGACGGACAGCTCCCGGGAAACCGCCGTAAAACGCCTCACAGCGTCGTTTTCGGCGACCGGTTTGGCAAACTGATAGTAGTCGTAGCGGCGCTCCTGGCAGAAGTACTGCCGCTCGAAGAGCTCCGGGAGGAGGATCAGCTTCGCGCCTTTTCCGGCGGCCTCGCGCACCAGCCTCTCGGCTTTCTCCAGGTTTTCATTCAGATCACGGCTGCAGCTCATCTGGATCGCTGCGACTTTTGTTCCGGCCATATCTTCACCTTTCTGTTTTCTTCAGGGACGGTTCCTTGGGGCCGGTTTCTGAATAACGATTTTCTTTTGAAAATCGTTTTTCAGGAACCGACCCTCGGGAACCGTCCCCGAGGTTTCCGGCACCTGCTGCGTTATGCAGTGGATATTCCCCCCGCCGAGCAGGATCTCCCTCGCCGCGACCGGCACGATCCTTCTCTCCGGGCATAGCTCCCGGAGGATCCGCGCCGCGCGGCGGTCGCTCTCCTCATTTTCGCCGCCGAAGGCGGGCATGAGGAGGATATCATTGGCAAAATAGAAATTCACGTAGCTCGCCGCCAGCCTCTCGCCGGCTTCCCGGGTGTCCTCCCCGGGCTCGAACTCGTAGTTTTCGATGTCGGCCTCGCCGCAGCACACCGGCACGTCCGGGACCGGCAGCTTGTGCACGATGAGCCTTCGGCCCTTCGCGTCCGTCTCGGACAGGAGGTAGTCAAGGTCCTGCTTCGAGAGCTCGTACTGGGGGTCCTGTTCGTTGTCGGTCCAGGCGAGCACAATCTCGCCCGGCCTTATGAAGGCCGCCACATTGTCCACATGCTCGTTGGTCTCGTCCATATATATGCCTCTCGGAAGCCAGAGGACCTTTGAGACGCCGAGAAACTGCTTCAGCCGCTCCTCGATCTCATCCTTCGTCAGCTCAGGATTCCGCCCGGCCGACAGCAGGCAGCTCTCCGTGACAAGGAGCGTTCCCTCGCCGTCCGTGTGAATGCTGCCGCCCTCGAGGACAAACGGGGAGGCGTCCAGCACCTCTTCTCCGAGAAACGCCGCGAACTTCTTTGCGAGCGCGTCGTCCTTCTCCCAGGAAGCGTAGAGCCCGTCGACCTCTCCGCCCCAGGCGTTGAAGCGCCAGTTGACGGCGAGGCGCTTTGCATGTTCCGAAAAGACGAACGTCGGCCCGATATCCCTCGCCCAGGAATCGTCGGTCTCCGCCTCAATAAAAATGAGCGCTCCGCTCTCTCCCACGCGCACCTTCAGCTTCTCCCGCGCGTCCGAAGCCGCTTTCGGGCTCACGATAAGCCAGACCTTCTCGACTTTTACGAGCTCCGCGATCAGATCGGAAAATGCCCTCTCCGCCCCCGCGCGGTCCCTGCCCCAGCTGCCCGGCCTCTCCGGCCAGACCATGAGGGTACCTTCGTGGGGCTCGAATTCGGCCGGAAAGCGGATCCCGGAAGGCACATTCATGAACTTATCTTGCATCACGAAAGCCTCCCCTTAAAATCCTCATAGCCGAAGCGTTTTATGAGCTCAAAGCGGTCTTCATCTTCCGAATCGCGCTCGAGAACGATGTCCGGCAGCGCCATCCCGTTGAAGGTGTTGTTCTTGACCATGCTGTAGATCGCCATGTCCCCGAAGGTGAGGAT
>DFFD01000103.1:8565-13612 GCA_002369495.1 Lachnospiraceae bacterium UBA3785
CGGACCCATACGCCTTCCTTCGCGGTCTCCGGGGCATTTTCCCTGCCGCCGCGGCTCTCAAGAGCCCCGAAAAGCGGCGGTGTGTAGGGCATCTCAAGGACGTCCGGCATGTGGCAGGCCGCGGAGGCGTCCAGAATAAGCGTCGGCACATCCTCCGTGTCCACGATATCGAGGACGGATGTGATCAGGGTCCCGGCGTCAAGCGCGATTGCCTCACCGGGTTCGAGGTAAACTTCCGCCTGCCATTTTTCCTTCACTTCCTTCACAAAATCAATCAGCCGGTCCACATCATAGTCATCCCGCGTGATGTGGTGGCCGCCGCCCATGTTGATCCAGGACGCCTCGCCAAGGTAAGGCGCAAAATGCTCCTCCACGCTCCGGAAGGTTTCGATGAGGGGTTCGACGCCCTGCTCACAGAGCGTATGAAAATGCAGCCCGCTCACCCCCTCTGGCAGCTTCTCCGGCATCTGACTCCTGCGGATCCCGAGCCGCGAGCCCGGCGCGCAGGGATCGTAGATCGCGTGCCCTTCCTGGGTCGAGTGTTCGGGGTTGATGCGGAGCGCGGTTTTTATTTTCCCGGATGCGGCGAAAGGCTCCCAGATGTGCCGGTGGGCCTCAAGCTGAGCCAGGGAGTTAAAATAGAGGTGGGTTGCGATCCCGCAGAGCTTACGCATCTCATCTTCCTTGTAGGCCGGCTCGAAGACATGGTTCTCCGGATGCGGATTCGCGCCGCACCTGAATTCCTCGTGCGCAAGACGGGCCTCGAAGATGCCGGACGCGGTCGTCCCGGCGAGATATTCCGCGATCAGCGGATAGACGGAAAACATTGAAAATGCCTTCTCCGCGAGCAGCACCTTTGCGCCGGCTTCCTTCTCAACCCGCTTAAGGATCTTAAGGTTCTTTATGAGTGCCCCCTCCTGCACAATGTAGGAGGGGGTCTTAAGTTCACTGTATTTCATTTTCAGTCCACCAGGACAGGGTTCTCGTCGACGACCCACGGCAGGCCGTACTCATTCAGCATCTCCATGTAGGGATCCGGATCGAACTCGTCCGTCGTGAAGACGCCGGGCTTCTTCCAGGTCCCGTTTACGACCAGGGCTGTACCGATCATCGCCGGGACGCCGGTCGTGTAGCTGATCGCCTGGCTGCCGAGCTCGCGGTAGCAGGCCTGGTGGTCGCAGACATTGTAAATGTAGATCTTACGCTCCCTGCCGTCCTTCCTGCCCGTGAAAATGCACCCGATGTTGGTCTTGCCCACCGTCCGCGGGCCGAGGCTGGCCGGATCCGGCAGCAGAGCCTTCAGGAACTGGATCGGGACGATCTCGCGGCCCTCAAACATGATCGGGCTGGTGGAGAGCATGCCGACATTTTCAAGACACTTCATATGGGTCAGATAGCTCTGCCCGAAGGTCATGAAGAAGCGGATCCGCTTCACGCCGGGGAAATTCCGCCCGAGCGCCTCGATCTCCTCGTGGTGCAGCAGGTACATGTCCTTCTCGCCGACTTCCGGGAAATTGTAGACGCGCTTGATCTCCATCGGCTTCGTCTCGATCCATTTTCCGTTCTCCATGTAGCTGCCGTTCGCGGACACCTCGCGGAGGTTGATCTCCGGGTTGAAGTTGGTCGCAAACGGGTAGCCGTGGTCGCCGCCGTTGCAGTCCAGGATGTCGATCGTGTCGATCTCATCAAAATAGTGCTTCGCGGCGTAGGCGGTGAAGACGCTGGTCACGCCCGGGTCGAAGCCGGTGCCGAGGAGGGCCGTGAGGCCGGCCTCCTTAAACTTCTCCTCGTAGGCCCACTGCCAGCTGTAGTCGAAGTAGGCGGTGAAGCCCTTCTCTTCAATGCGCTTCTCATAGATCTTCCGCCACTCCGGGTCGTCGGTGTCCTCCGGCTCGTAGTTGGCGGTATCGATGTAATCCACCTTGCAGGCGAGGCAGGCATCCATGATCGTGAGGTCCTGGTAGGGAAGCGCGACGTTCAGGACCGCGTCCGGCCTGTAGGACTCAATCAGGCGGATAAGCTCCTCCACGCTGTCCGCGTCGACTTTGGCCGTCGAAAGCTTCACGCTCGTGCCGGCCTTTTCGATCTTCTCCTTCAGGGCGATGCACTTTTCTTCCGTGCGGCTCGCGATCATAAGCTCCGTGAAGGTTTCGCTGTTCTGGCAGCATTTCTGGATGGCGACCTGCGCGACGCCGCCGCAGCCGATGACAAGTAATCTGCTCATTTTTCACCTCATCCTTTCTATTGTTATCCTGCAGGTTCCCGGGGACTTTGGGGGACGGTTCCTGTGGGACGGTTCCTGGGGGACGGTTTCTGGGAAATCGATTCTCATAGAGAATCGATCTCAGGGAACCGTCCCTGGGAACCGTCCCTGAAGGATGTCCCCGCTTCCCGTCATTCCTCTTCTTTCAGTATCTCTTCCACATACTTCGGCAGCATAAACGCCCCCCGATGTAAGTGCGTCGTATAGTACCAGGTCTTGATCCCGCGCCTCTCCCACCGCTCCGGATCGAAATCCTTCAGCGGGTGGTACTTCTTCGAGGCGAACCCGAACAGCCAGTAGCCCGCCGGGCAGGTCGGAATGTGCGCCTGGTAGACCCTCGAGATCGGGAAGGACTTGAAAGCCTTCCGGTGCATCGCCCGGCAGTTCTCCTCGTCCTCGTCGAAGAACGGGCTGCCGTGCTGGTAGACCATGATCCCGTCGTCGTGCAGGGCCTTGTAGCAGTTCCCGTAGAACTCCTTCGTGAAGAGCCCGGCCTCATGCCCCAGCGGGTCCGTCGCGTCGTTGATGATCAGGTCGTATTTGTCCTTGCAGCGCCGGAGGAAACGAAGCCCGTCCTCGTAATAGATCCGGACCCTCACGTCCTCGAGACCGATCGCGTTGTCCGGGAAATATTTCCGGCACACGTCCACGAACATCTTGTCCGGCTCGGCGATATCGATCACCTCGATCTCCTTGTAATGGGAGAGCTCGCGCGCGACGCCGCCGTCGCCGCCGCCGATGACCAGAACCCGCTTCACATTCGGGTGGACCGCCATCGGGACATGCACGACCATCTCGTCGTAGGTGAACTCCTCCTGCTCGGAGAAGATGACATTTCCGTTCGACGTCAGGAACTTCCCGAACTCGGGCGAATCAAACACATCGATGCGGCGGAACTCGCTCGTCCCGCTGTAGAGGTGCTGGTTGACCCGGATCGCCATTTTGACGTTCGAGGTGTGCATTTCCTCGAACCAGTACTCCATCCTTTTTTCCGCCATCTGTGCGCCCCTTTCTTCTGTCTGTGAAAATGAAAACCTCACACCAGCACGCAGAGCTCTGATATATCCTCGCTCTCAGGCCCCTGCATCGAGCAGCCTTTCTCCTTCGCGGTCCGGATATAATCGAGGATATCCCGCGTGATCATCTCGCCCGGCGCGAGGATCGGGATCCCCGGCGGGTAGCACATGACCGACTCCGCGCAGATCCGGCCGACCGTCTGCTCGATCGGCAGCTTCACTTTTGCCGCGTAAAATGCCTCCTGCGGCGTCGCCTTCACGATCGGCGTGACGTACTCCGCGCTGAAGAAGCTCGCTTCCGGCTTCGCGTAGAGCCGTGCGATATCGTCCAGCGCCCCGGCCAGCCGTTCAATATCCTGCAGGCGGTCACCGATGGAGATGTAGGCCAGCACGTTGGAGAGGTCCCCGAACTCCATCTGGATGTCGTACTCCTCCCTTAAGAGATCGTAGACTTCGATGCCGGTGAGGCCGATCCCGCGCGTGTTGACGACCAGCTTGGTCCGGTCGAAATCAAACACGCTGCCGCCGTTGATGAGCTCCGTCCCGAACGCGTAGTACCCGTCGATCTCATTGATCTCCGACCGCGCGTAATCCGCCATCTCGGTGACCTTCCCGAAGCTCTCCTCCCCGTTCAGCGCGAGGTTCCTGCGGCTGATGTCAAGGCTTCCGAGCAGCAGGTAGGACGCGCTCGTGGTCTGGGTCAGGTTGATGATGTTGCTGACATAGCCCTCGTTGATCTTGTCGCCCAGAAGCAGCAGCGAGCTCTGCGTCAGCGAGCCGCCCGACTTGTGCATGCTCACCGCGCACATGTCCGCGCCGGCCGCCATGCCGTTCTTCGGGAGGTTCTTTCCGAAATAGAGGTGCGTCCCGTGCGCCTCGTCGACCAGGGCCAGCATCCCGTGCGAGTGGGCCAGCTTCACGATGGACTCGAGGTCCGAGCAGATCCCGTAGTAGGAGGGGTTGTTGATCAGGATCGCCTTGGCGTCCGGATTTTCCTCAACCGCCCGTCTCACATCCTCGAGCTCCATCCCGAGCGGAATTCCCAGCTTGGTGTCCACCTTCGGGTCGATGTAGACCGGGATCGCCCCGCAGAGGACCAGCGCGTTGATTGCGCTCTTGTGGACATTTCTCGGCATGATGATCTTGTCGCCGTGCTTGCATGCCGTGAAGACCATGCTCTGCACCGCGCTCGTCGTGCCGCCGACCATAAAAAATGCGTGCGCCGCCCCGAACGCGTCCGCCGCAAGCTCTTCCGCCTCACGGATGACGGATACCGGGTGGCAGAGGTTGTCGAGCGGTTTCATCGAGTTGACGTCCACCTCGACGCACTGCTGGCCGAGGAAATCCACCAGCTGCGGGTTTCCTCTGCCTCTTTTATGGCCCGGCACGTCAAAAGGGACGACTCTGAGCCTCCTGAAATGTTCCATCGCCGTGTAGAGCGGCGCTCTTTTCTGTTTGTTTTTGTTCACGGGCATTATCTCCTGTTCCTGCCTGCCCTTTCCCCCGCCGCAGGAAGATGTTGAGTTACCCGGGCAGGCAGAAGTTCTTATTTTTCTACAGAAAGAAAGCGGGAGCCGCCAATCAGCCGGACTTCCGCCTCTTTCTCGGACACAATGATCCGATTATCAGCCTATACGGACGATACCATATATCTCATCTGTTTGCAAGACAGATCTTTATTTTACTTCTTCTCCTCCGCGTTCATCGCTGCACCTCGGCATCAGTACACCAAGTTCTCCGTGGGTAAAAGGCTCATAGACGAGCGGCG
>DFFD01000099.1:0-5164 GCA_002369495.1 Lachnospiraceae bacterium UBA3785
CAACGAACGGAAGCATGTGGGAGACGCCGTTCATCAGGTACTTGTAGAAGGAAGCGCCGACGCTCTGGCCTTCATCGGATGCGGCTGCCGGAGCTGTCCCGTCGAGGATCGGAGCTTCATTTTTAAGGATCTTGTTGATCAGCTCCTCCGGCTTGTTGATACCGGCGGAAACGGATGTCTGATAAACTCTCTTGCCGCCGAAACGTGCAAGGTCGATGGTCTTGTCTGCCGCGATGATGATACCCTTCGCAGCTGCGATCTCTGCCGCCGTCAGGACGTTCTTCGCGCCGACAGAGCCCTGGGTCTCGGCCTTCAGCGTGTAACCCATCTCCTTCGCCTTCTTCTCGAGCGCTTCAGCTGCCATATAGGTGTGCGCGATGCCGGTCGGGCAGGCAGTGATTGCCAGAATGTCCGGATAGCCGGATGCGCCGGACGCCGCAGCCGCTTCCTTCGCCTCTTCAGCCGCGACCTTGTCGCCCTCGGCCTCGTCCACGATCTCGCGGAACTCTTCGACCGTCTTTGCATTTCTCAGGGCTTCCGTGAAATCATCGTCCATCAGCAGGGTGGACAGGCGGGAAAGGACTTCCAGGTGGACGTTCTCCTTCGTGTTCGGAGCCGCGATCAGGAAAATAAGATTTGCCGGCTCGCCGTCCGGTTCGTCGTAATCGACGCCTGCCGGGACCGTCATGGCTGCAAGGCCCGGAGCGCTGACCGCATCCGTCTTGGCGTGCGGGATCGCGATGCCGTCGCCGACGCCCGTCGTGCTCTCCGCCTCGCGGGCGAGAACAGCCGCTTTGTATTTTTCCTTGTCAACAACGTTGCCCTCTTTCGCCATGAGATCGACCATCTGGGTGATCGCATCCAGCTTATCGACAGCCGCACCGCCGAGCTTGATGCCTTCCGGCTTCAGTAAATCAGTTATTCTCATACACTACCTCCTTTATATAAAAGCGTTGTGCTTTTATCTCTTATTATGCTTCCGGGAGCTTCGCGAGAAGTTCCTCGACCTCGGGCCTCGTCGCCAGATCCGGTGAAAATGCGCTCGCCGAACCCGTGCACAGCCCCATCCGGAACGCTGCCTTGTAATCGCCCGTCTCCAGCATGCCGGTGACAAAGCCCGCGACCATCGAATCGCCTGCGCCGACGCTGTTCACGACCTTGCCCTTCGGGGCCGGGCTCTTTAAGATGTCGCCCTTTTCGGAAATGAAAACCGCGCCTTCGCCCGCCATCGAAATGAGAACGTTCCGCGCGCCGGCTTCCTGCAGCTTCTTCGCGTACGGGATGACCTCGTCCTGGGTCTTCAGTGTCACGCCGTAGATTGCCCCGAGCTCATGGTTGTTCGGCTTGATCAGGTACGGATGATACTTGAGGACGTTGACCAGAAGGTCCTTCTCCGCGTCGACGACGATGTCGATCCCGCGGCCCTCGAGCCGCTCCATGATTCTCTCGTACATGTCGCCCGGGAGCGTGTTCGGGACGCTGCCGGAGATGATCAGCATGTCGCCCGCCGCGAGCTTGTCCAGCTGCGCGTAAAGCTGTTCGATGTTCTCCTCCGTGATCTTCGGACCCTGTCCGTTGATCTCGGTCTCCTCGTCGGATTTCACCTTGACGTTGATCCTGGAGAGACCTTCCGTGACCTCGATGAAATCCGACGCGACGCCGAACTTCTCAAGTCTCGCGCCGATCTCCCGGCCGGTGAAGCCCGCCATGAAGCCGAGCGCCGTGCTCTCATGTCCCAGGTTTTTGAGGACGATTGAGACGTTGATGCCCTTGCCGCCGGGGAGGATATTTTCGTAGTAAGTGCGGTTGATCACTCCCAGGCGCATCTTGTCGACCCGAATGATATAATCGAGCGACGGATTAAAAGTTACCGTGTAGATCATTTCATCACCTCCACAATATTATCATGCTTTGTATAACTCCTGTCCGGAACTTCGTCCGTGATGATCTCCGCATCCGTAAACGCCGCAAACGTCACGGGAGCCACCGCATTGAACTTGCTCCGGTCCATCAGTACATACCTTCTCGCCGTCTGCTCCATGGCGACGTGCTTGATCAGCGCCTCGTGCGGCTCGGGCGTTGTGAATCCGCTCTCGACCGTCACGCCGTTGGTCCCCCAGAAGCCTATCGTAAAATGAAACCTCCGTATATAATCCGCCGCCTCCCCGCCGATGATGGCTTCGGTCAGCTGCTTGACTTCTCCGCCCGGCAGATAGACGCGGCAGCCCTTCTGCGAGAGCTTGCGGGCGTGGATCATCGAGTTGGTCATGTAGATCGCCTGCTTCTCGGTGATCATGTCCACCAGCATCTCCGTCGTCGTCCCGGCGTCGATATAGACGAAATCGTTCGGCTTGATGAGCGGTGCCGCGTACTGCGCGATGGCCCGCTTCTCCTCCGTGTGGAGACCGTATTTCTCCGCCATCGGCATGTCGCGCGTCACAAACTGGCGGTTCAGGGCCGTCGCGCCGCCGTGCACCTTGACCAGCTTTCCCATCGCGTCGAGCTGCGCAAGGTCGCGCCGCACCGTCGCGACCGAAGCGCCAAGTGTCTGTGACAGTTCCTGCACCGAGACAGCGCCGTCCCGCTCAAGGATCTCCAGTATCTCTTTCCAGCGTTCTTCCGTAAGCATGCTGCACCTGCCTTTCCGCTTTAAGCCTCTTTCATCATACGCTTTTTCGGACTCCGATACAATCATTTTCGCTCAAAATAGTTCACGAAATTAAACCCACGATTTTGTCATTATTGCACAAAAAAGCATCCCGTGTTTTTCACAGGATGCGTTAATGCGCAACATTTAGAGAAACATTTTAAGTAAATAACGATGAGCATTTCTGAGCGATTTACCCAATTTCAGAGAGGATCTGCCCGTAGAGCGGCCGCGGAACGTAAGCCCTGACCGCGATGCCCTCCTCTCCGTACTCCTCCGAGACAAGCCTGCCCTCCTCGCGGATCCTGGCGATGAGCCCCGCCTTCGCGTAGGGGACCATCCTCTCGATGAGGATCTGCCCGTCCGTGATGAAATCGGAGAGCGCGTCCGCGAGCGAATCGAGCCCGTCCCCGTACTTTGCGGAGATCCGGAAAATCTTCTTCGCGCGATTATCCCTCAGGCGGTTGTCCTGCGCTTCCTCCCGGTCGATCTTGTTGAAGAGCGTGAACACCGGCTTGTCGCCGGCGCCGAGCATCGCGAGCGTCTCGTAGACCACCTCCATCTGCGAGTCCATGTGGGGACTCGAAGCGTCGACCACGTGCAGGATGAGGTCCGCGGAGGCCGCCTCCTCGAGTGTGCTCCGGAAAGCCTCCACGAGATGATGGGGCAGCTTCCGGATGAAGCCGACCGTGTCGGTCAGGAGGATCGTGTTCCCGTCCGGCAGCAGCAACTCCCTGGTCGTCGGGTCGAGCGTCGCGAAGAGCGCGTCCTCCGCCAGAATATCAGCTCCGGTCAGGTGATTTAAGAGCGTCGACTTGCCGGCGTTCGTGTAACCGACCAGCGCGCAGGTCTTCTCCTTCCCCTTGCTGCGGCGGTTCCGCACCAGTTCCCGGTGCCGCTTCACCTCGGCGAGGTCTTCCTTCAGCGCTCCGATGCGCTTCCCGATGAGTCTTCGGTCCATCTCCAGCTTCTTCTCGCCGGGGCCCCTGGTTCCGATGCCGCCGCCCAGGCGGGACATCGACCGGCCGATGCCGGTGAGGCGCGCCGAGCGGTAGTGCAGCTGGGCCAGCTCGACCTGGATCTTGCCCTCGCTCGTCCTCGCGCGGCCGGCGAAGATGTCCAGAATCAGCATCGTGCGGTCCATCACCTTGGTATCCAGCATATCCGCGAGATTGTTGTACTGGGCCGGCGAGAGCTCGTCGTCGCAGATGATCCCGTCCGCGCCGAGCATCTCGATCGTCGCGCGGACCTCCTCAAGCTTGCCCTTCCCGATATAGGTCCCCGGATGGATCGCCTCCCGCATCTGGACGACCGAACCGACCGCCTCGGCGCCGGCTGTCTTCGTGAGCTCTTTAAGCTCCCCGAGCGACTCCTCGAGGTTTTTTCCGTCGTCCGTCACCGCAGCGACGAGGACGAACCGTTCTTTCTTTTCCTGATTATCGAACATACTTATGTAAACTTCCTTCAGCGGCCTGCGAGAAATGCATTTTCCTTGATCCCGGCTTCGTCATCCGGATAAGCCTCCATGTAGGCTTTCACCTTCGCCTTCGCCTCGTCCCATCTTCCCAGGTACTCGAGCGCAGTGATTTCATTGTAGGCAAGACCCTGCCGCGCGCTCTCATCCCCCGAAGTCAGGCCTTTCTCGATTTTAGACAGAGCCTCCTCATAGAGCCCGTCCGCCATGTCGCAGAGCGCAAGCCCGTTCAGCGCGGCCGCAGAACCGCCTGCGGCATACTGCTCAAAGAGCGATCTCGCTTCCTCCGTCTCCTCCTGGGCCAGCAGCGTCTGCCCCAGCAGCATCAGTGAGTCCGCATCCTCAGGGTCGGCCGCCAGCGCGTCCCTGAGAGCCTCCTCCGCTTCCGGATACTCCTCCAGACAGTACAGGGCCAGCCCGCGGCGCGCCGGCGCGGCCCCGCCTCCCGCGGCGATGATCCGCTCAAGGACGGCGTCTCCCTCCGCCATATAGCCGAGGCTCCGGTAGAGGTCGCAGACGGCGATCATCAGGTCGGAATTGAGATCCCGCTCTGCGATGGAGTCAAAATCCTCCGCGGCCTTCTCCGCCTCACCCTGCGCAAGAAGCAGGCTCCCCCGCAGAAATGCGATCTCCGGATCGTACTGTTCCGCAAGGATCTTATCGTAGACGACCAGGGCCTTGTCCGCTTCGCCGTGTCTTGCGCGGGCGTCCGCCAGGTACATCTCCGTATCCGTGAAATACTCCGGATCCTGCTGATCCGCGAAGAGAAGGGCTTTTTCAAATGAAATGCACGCATCCGCCGGATCGTCCTCGCCAAGCTGGATGATCCCGATCCCGCGCCAGCTCTCGGAGACGAACTCGCCCTCCTCGATGAGAGCCCTGAAGCCGGCCTCCGCCGTCGCCGTATCGCCCTCCGTGAGCGCGGCGGCCGCGGCCTCATAGGCCGCCTTCGCCTCCGGGTTTCCGCAGCCGCCGAGCGCGAGCGCCGCACAAAGGGCGGCCGCGGCCAGGAATACATGTTCAGGAAACCTTCTCAACATCAG
>DFFD01000099.1:5293-8226 GCA_002369495.1 Lachnospiraceae bacterium UBA3785
CGGCTGGTCCTCCTTGTAGGTGACGCCGAACCAGTGATCGTCCGAGCGGAGCACGTGAACCTCCGCCTCACCCTTCTTCAGCAGGTCATCGACGATCGTCGGCAGCAGGTATTCCGCCTTGATATCTCCCTCCGGAACAGCCGCAAGGAACTCCGGGAAGCCGGCCTTAAGGCGCTCCACGAAGGACGGCGCAAACCCCCACATGTTCATGGAGACGAGGCTTTCCGGGTCGAGCATTTTCAGCCGGTCGCCCAGGTCCACCGCGGCTCCGTCCTCGGTCTTCACGATATTTTTCGTCTCATCGATGCCGACGAGCAGTTTATTATCATCCAGCCTGCAGATACCGCGGGTGACGCCGCCGTTGTCCGAGAGCGTATTTTTAAGGACGAAACCGGCCATGAAGATTTCCTCCCTGCCGGTGTCGGGCTGCTCGCTAACAAGCGCCTCATGGAGAAGCTTAAAGCCTTCCTTCCCGTAGTAATCGTCCGCGTTCACGACCGCGAACGGCTCCGTGATGACGTCCCGGGCCGCCAGGATCGCCTGGCCCGTACCCCACGGCTTCGTGCGGCCTTCCGGAAGCGAAAAGCCCTCCGGGAGGTCATTCAGGTCCTGAAATGCGTACGCCACCTCGATGTGCCGGCTCATCCGGTCGCCGATGATGCGCCTGAAGTCTTCCTCGATATCCTTCCGGATAATGAAAACCACCTTGTTAAACCCTGCCTCCGCCGCATCGTGGATCGAGTAATCCATGATGATCTCACCGGACGGTCCGACCGGGGTGAGCTGCTTGATCCCGCCGCCGAAACGGCTGCCGATACCCGCTGCCAACACGACCAACGCTGTTTTCTTCATGATTCTTAACTCCTTCCTTCCTGATTCTCTGACGCCAGCTTATCCGCCTGGTCCTGTGCGATCAGGCTGTCGATGATCTCGTCAAGATCACCGTTTAAGATGCTGTCGATCCGGTGGAGCGTCAGGTGGATCCGGTGATCCGTGACTCTCCCCTGGCCGAAATTGTAAGTGCGGATCTTCTCCGAGCGGTCGCCGGTCCCGACCTGGCTCCGCCGCATGTCCGCCCGCTTCTCGTGCTCCTCACGCACCCTGCGGTCGTAGAGCTTGGTCCGAAGCACCTTCAGGGCTTTCGCCTTGTTCTTGATCTGGGACTTCTCGTCCTGGCAGGAAATGACGATCCCCGTCGGAATGTGCGTCAGCCGCACCGCCGAATCCGTCGTATTGACGCACTGTCCGCCGTTGCCGCTCGCGCGGAAGACATCGAACCGGCAGTCCTTCATGTCGATCTCGACGTCCACCTCCTCGGCTTCCGGCAGCACCGCCACCGTCACCGTCGAGGTGTGGATCCGCCCGCCGCTCTCGGTCTCGGGCACGCGCTGGACCCTGTGGGTCCCCGACTCATATTTCATGCGCTCGAAGACGCCCTCGCCGCTCAGCTGGAAAGTGCACTCCTTGAAGCCGCCGAGCCCGTTTTCATTTAACGAGATCATCTCGGTCTTCCAGTGGCGCGAATCCGCGTAGCGCACGTACATCCGGTAGATCTCCGCCGCAAAGAGGGCCGCCTCGTCGCCGCCCGCGCCGGCCCGGATCTCGACGATCGCGTTCCGCTTATCGTCCGGGTCCTTCGGCAGGAGCAGGATCCGCATCTCATGCTCCGCCTCCGCGAGGTTCCGCTTCGCCTCCGCGAGCTCCTCCTTCAGCATCGCCCGCATCTCCGGGTCCGTCTCGCCGTTAAGAAGCTCCAGGCTGTCGTGCTCCGTGGTCTCCGCCTCCTCAATCTTTTTATGACACGCGAAAACAGGAGCAAGCTGGGCTTCCTCCTTCATGAGCTGGGAAAGTCTCGCGGGGTCTCCCTGCGCCGTCCCGGAACCGAGTTCCTGAAGCACTTCCTCATATCTTCTCAGTATTGCCTGTATCTTATCCGTCATGATTCGCTCCGTCATAAACCGCCCGGGCAACGCGGTCAAGGCCCGCAAGATCCTTCACGATCCTGCCGTCCGAATAGCCCGCTTCCCGAAGGATCCGAAGAAGCGCCTCACCCTGGTCAAAACCGATCTCCATGATGAGCCGTCCGCCCGGCACAAGGTGCTCCCGCGCCTCGTCCGCGATCCTGCGGTAAAAATAAAGCCCGTCCGCCGTCCCGTCGAGCGCAAGGTGCGGCTCGAAATCGCGCACCTCCTCCATCAGCGTCCCGATGACTGCCGTCGGAATGTACGGCGGGTTCGCTGTTATTATATCATACCTGCCGGGAATATTCTCAAATAAATCGCTTAAAATAAAATGAACCCCTGCCTCATACCTCTGTGAATTGCGCTCCGCGGTCATAAGAGCCGCCTTCGAGACGTCCGAAGCGTCTATTTCAGCCCCGCGGGGTCCCTCAAGCGCGAGCGTCACCGGGATGCAGCCCGTGCCCGTACAGAGATCCAGCACCTTAGAGCCCTCCCGCATCTCCGCGAGCGCCTCCTCCGCCAGGATCTCCGTGTCAAAGCGCGGGATCAGCACATCCTCATTCACATAAAAGTCCCGCCCGTAGAACGGGGCCTCCCCCGTGATGTAGGCGAGCGGCCGCCGCGACGTGCGCTCCTTAATCAGCGACCGATACGTCTCCGAAGGTCCCGAAGGCGCCTCCTCGCCGCTCTTTCCGGCGTAATCCGCCAGAGAAAAATGAAAAACGTAAAAAAGCAGCGCCCTCGCATCGGCCGCGGCCTCCGGACAGCCGGCCGCCGCAAGACGCTCAGCGCCTTCCGATAAGAGCTCCCGGAATGTCATTTTCCCTGCCACGCTTTCCAGTCAAAGACTGCCTCGACCGCCGCGATCGCGACCTCGACCATCTCCGCGTCCGGCTCGCGCGTCACGAACCCCTGCAGCATGAGGCCCGGCTTCGAGAGCGCGCAGACAAACCTGTTGTCGCTCGAGCCCGC
>DFFD01000099.1:8301-10547 GCA_002369495.1 Lachnospiraceae bacterium UBA3785
AGGCGCAGCACCTCGTAGGAGACCCCCGCGATGATCGGAATGAGCAGGAGGCGCGAGAGCAGCCGCCGCACCGGGCTCGTGATCCCCAGGAGCCCCAGGAAGATCGAGGCGATCACCGAGATCATGATCACGAAGAGCAGGAAGCTCGTCCCGCAGCGCCTGTGGCGGCGGGAGGCTTTCAGGACATTTTCCACCGTGAGGTCCCAGCCGTTCTCGATGCAGTTGATGCACTTGTGCTCCGCCCCGTGGTAGGCGAACACCCTCTGGATGTCCTTCATGCGCGAGATGAGGAACATATAGGCGAGAAAGATGAAGACTCTTAAGAATGCCTCCGCGACCGACACCGCGACCTCGGAAGCCCCGAACCTCCTCAGCACCGAAGCCAGGAGATACGGCAGCAGGAAAAAGAGCCCGATCGAGAAGCACACTGAGAAAATGACCGTCCCGGTCATCATCATCCCCCACTGCTTCTCCTCCTTCGCGGCCTCTTCCGCCGTCATCTGCTTCTTATTCTCGATCTCCTCCTCGTCCTCCGCCGCGAACTCCGCGGACCACATGAGGGAGGAGACGCCCACGACCATCGAGTCGATGAACGCGGCGACGCCCCGTATGATCGGGATCTTCGAGAGCCCCTCAATGGGGATCACGCTCTTATAATCTTCCGTCTTCGTCTCGATCGTGCGGTCAGCCTTCCGCACAGCCACCGCGTAGCGGCCGCCGTTCCGCATCATGATTCCTTCCATGACGGCCTGGCCGCCGATGCCGGATGATTTCTGCATATCTGCCTCCTGATAAGAAAAAAGGACGGCCATCTGCCGTCCTTCGCGCTCGTTTCCTATTATTTGCCCAGACCGAACTTCTTGTTGAATGCTTCGATACGTCCGCGAGCCTTGACAGCTTTCTGCTGGCCTGTGTAGAACGGATGGCATTTGGAGCAGATTTCAACGTGGATGTCCTTCTTGGTCGAGCCGACGACGAACGTATTGCCGCAGTTGCAGGTAACGGTCGCCTGATAGTACTTCGGATGGATTCCTTCTTTCATTTCTTTCACCTCATTCTCTGCAAATTTCCGACTTGCATGTTATTTTTGTCCATTGGACAGCCCTGACATTATAGCACAGGGATTTTTACTTGTAAAGAGGGGATCGTCAGTTTTTCCACCGTTCCTTCACGGCTTCGACGACTTCCTGATTGGTCTCGTACTTGGCAAATGCATTCAGCAGCATCTCGACCGCCTCCTCCGCCTTGACCCCGTTTACCTTGCGGCGGATCAGGTAGACGGCTCTCTGTTCCTCCTCGTCAAGCAGCAGGTCCTCGCGCCGCGTGCCCGAACGGACGATATCGATCGCCGGGAAAATGCGCCTCTCCTGCAGCTTCCGGTCCAGTATGAGCTCCATATTGCCTGTGCCCTTGAATTCCTCGTAAATGACGTCGTCCATCTTGCTCCCGGTATCCACCAGGGCTGTCGCCAGGATCGTGAGGCTGCCGCCCTCCCGCATGTTTCTCGCCGCGCCGAAGAACCGTTTCGGCATGTAGAGCGCGGTCGGGTCGATGCCGCCCGAGAGCGTGCGCCCGCTCGGCGGGACCAGCACGTTGTAAGCCCTGGCCAGCCTCGTGATCGAATCGAGAAGGATCACAACGTCCTCCTTCAGCTCAACCATGCGCTTGGCCCGCTCGATGACCATCTCCGAGACTCTCCTGTGATGATCCGGCAGCTCGTCGAAGGTCGAATAAACGACCTCGACATTCTCCCCGGTGACGGACTCGATCATGTCCGTGACCTCCTCCGGGCGCTCGTCGATGAGCAGGATGATCAGGTGCGCTTTCGGATCGACCGCCAGGATCGACCGTGCGATATCCTTTAAAAGCGTCGTCTTGCCGGCCTTCGGCGGGGAGACGATCATGCCGCGCTGCCCTTTTCCGATCGGGGAAATAAGATCCACGATCCGGATCGCGCGGGACCCGCCCGGGTGCTCGAGCCGGATGCGCTCGTCCGGGAAGATCGGGGTCATCTTCTCAAATGTAAACCTCTTCCTCGCGTCGTCAGCCCGCTTGCCGTTCACGGTGCCCACATAGAGGAGGCCGCCGTATTTCTCGCCCTGGCCGCGGTCGCGGCGGAACCCGGTGATGAGATCGCCGGTCCGCAGGTTAAATCTTCTGATCTGGGAAGGCGAGACGTACACGTCCTCGTCGCCCGAGAGATAGTTGGCCGCGCTCCGGAGGAACCCGTAGCCGTCCGGCATGAT
>DFFD01000099.1:10612-15149 GCA_002369495.1 Lachnospiraceae bacterium UBA3785
TCGAGGATCCCCCGGGCCGCCTTGCTCGGGATCGTCCCCGGGAACTGAGCCTCGCCCGTCTCCTCCGGTGCGGGCTCCTCAGCCTTCTCAGGCTTCATGAGCTCGATCCGGGCCTCTGCCTCTTTCTTCGCCTCAGGAGCCGTCCTGCCGCCCTCAGGGGCAGACTTTTTCGGCTCGGGAACCGCTTTTCCGTCCTCGGGTGCCGCCTTTTTCGGTTCAGGAGCCGCTTTTTCGCTCTCGGGAGCAGCCTTTTTCGGCTCCGCAGGCGCTTTGGCCTCCTCCGCGTCAGCCTTCACCGCTTCCGCAGCCGGTTTTGCCGCCTCCACAGGCTTTACACCATCCCTGGTGTGCTTCGCCTGCCCGCCCTTCTTCTGCCGGTCGCCTTTACCGGACTCCGCAGGCTTCTTTCCGGCGTTCTTCTCCGTCTTTTTCGCCTGCTGCGCGCGGCGGCCGCCCTGCTCTTTCGAGCCGGTTTTCGCCTTGCCGGACTCTGCCGGGGCGTTTTCAGCCTTGGAGACCTCCGCCGGGGCATTTTCCGCCTCGCCGCTCTCCGCCTTTTTCTCCGCGGCGGCTCCGGCAGCGGCATTTTCCGTGCCCGGCTTCACCTTCTTTTTGGCGCTGCGCTCCCTCCCGGAGCGCTCCCGGTTCCTGTTTTTTCTCTCTCCGTCCGCAGACATCTGCTCCGCGGCCGGCTCAGCGGCCGTCCCGGGAGCATTTTCCGGAGCGTTCTCCGCTGCCGCAGAGGCCTCCGGTGCGGGTGTTTCCGCTGCCGCGGGTGCCTCCGGTGCAGGTGCTTCCGCTGCCCGGGGAGCCTTTTCCGGCAGCATGCCCGCCTCCGCGAGCTCGTCCGCGACGTTCCAGTCCGCGAATACCGGGATCGGGTTCCCGTGCTCCTTCGCGGCCTCGACCGCACGCTCCTGCTCGTCCCGCTCCAGCATCGCGTCGATGAGCTCCGCCTTCTTCATGGAGGAAGCTCCTCTGATGTTCCGGGATTTTGCCAGTTCGCGCAGCTGAGCCGCTTTCAGCGTCTCATAGCGTTCTCTCGTCATATCATTTGCCATATATCACCGTTATCTTTCTCAGTAACGTTTCCAGACACTCGGGGTGAACAGCAGCAGCATCGGGAAGAGCTCCAGCCTGCCCGCCAGCATGTCGAAGATCAGCACGATCTTCGAGAACGGCGAGAAGAAACCGAAGTTCTGCGTCGGCCCGACCAGTGCGAGCCCCGGCCCGATATTGTTGATCGTTGCCGTCACCGCCGTGAAATTCGTTGTGAAATCATGATTGTCGATCGAGACCAGCAGCACCGACAGGGCGAAGATCAGGCAGTAGACCGCGATGAAGACGTTCGTGTTCCGAACGGTCTCGTGGGCTACGGAGACCCCGTCGAACTGGATCTTCTTGATGTAGCGCGGGTGCGTGATCTTGACCAGCTCCTTCCGGATCGTCTTGAAGAGCAGGACGATGCGGGAGACCTTGATGCCGCCGCCCGTCGAGCCCGCGCACGCGCCGCACATCATCAGCGCGACCAGGATGCTCTGGGAGAAGGCGGGCCATTTGTCGAAATCCGCCGTCGCGTAGCCGGTTGTCGTGATGATCGTGCCGACCTGGAAGGCCGAGTGACGGATCGCCTCCTCCGTGGTGTACATCCCCCTGATGTTGAACGCGATCAGCACGATCGAGACCAGGATGATGATGAGGTAGGCCTTCACTTCGCTCATCGAGAGCGCCAGCTTAAACCGCTTTCCGACCAGGTAATAGTAAAACTGGAAATTGACCCCGCACGCGATCATGAAAAATGTCGTGATGTTCTGCAGGATCGGCGCATAGCCGGTGTAGCCGGCATTTTTCACGGAAAATCCGCCGGTCCCGACCGTCCCGAACGTGTGGCAGATCGCCTCAAAGAACGGCATCCCGCACGCGGTGAGAAGCAGGCACTCGACGATCGTGATCGCGAGGTAGATCGCGTAGAGGATCGCCGCGGTGTCCCGGATCTTCGGGACAAACTTGCCGACGACAGGCCCCGGGCTCTCCGCCTTCATCAGGTTGAAAGTGGAGCCGCCGAGGAGCGGCACGACCGCCAGCATGAACACGAAGATGCCCATGCCGCCGACCCAGTGGGTGAAGCTCCGCCAGAACAGGGAGCAGTGGTTCAGGGATTCGACTTCCGGCAGGATCGACGCGCCGGTCGTCGTGAAGCCCGACACGGTCTCGAAGACCGCGTCCAGGTAGTTGGGAATGTCGCCGCACATCGTAAACGGCAGCGCCCCGATGAGCGACATGATGAGCCAGGCCAGCGCGACGACCACGAAGCCCTCGCGGGCGTAGACCTTGCGGCTCTTCGGGTTTTTGATCGTCATGAGGGTCCCCGCGACAAACGCGATCGCTGCCGTAAACAGGAAATACCGCCCTGCCGCCTCGCGGTAAATGACGCCCACGATCGTCGGCATGAGCAGCAGGACCCCCTCGATCTTCAGGATCCATCCGAGGATAAATACTAAAATTCCGTAATTCATGCTTACTCCGGTTTATGCTTCAAGAATATCATTGAGATCGCTGAACTTGTTCTTCGCGAGCGTGACCAGGATGACGTGGTCGCCCACCTCCAGGGTGTCCTGCCCGCCGGGCGTAAAGAGGCGGTCGCCGCGGTAGATTTTGCCGATCAGCGTGTTTTTCTTCATTTTCAGGTCCTGAAGCGGAATACCGGTGACGCGCGAACTCTCCTTCACATGGAACTCCATCGCCTCGACCTCATCGCCCGCGATCCGGTAGAGGTTCTCCATATTGCTGCCCTCGGAGGCCTGCATCGAGCGGATGAACTGCAGGATATAGGCCGCCGTCGTCTCCTTCGGGTTGATGATGGAGCCGACGTTCAGCGTCGAGATCACGTCGTCGAAGCCGATGTGGGTGATCTTCGTGACCAGCTTGGTCCGGCCGCGCGAATTCTGCTTCGCGAAGAGGCTCAGCATGATGTTCTGCTCGTCGATATCCGTCATCGAGGCGAAGCCGTCGACCTCCTCGATGCCTTCCTCGAGCATCTGCTCCTCGTCGCCCGCGTCGCCGTGGATGATCTGCGCCTTCGGCAGCAGGTCCGAGAGCTCCTCGCACCGCGCGTGGTCCCGCTCGATGATCTTCACGTTGATGCCCTCGGCGATCAGCCGTCTGGCCAGGTAGACCGTGACCTTGCCGCCGCCCGCGATCATGACGTTCTGGATCGGGCTTGCGGTGACGCCGATCTTCTTGAAAAATTCATTTGCCAGCCCGCGCCCGATGATCACCGAGACCATGTCGTTCGCCTCCAGCACAAAATTGCCGGACGGGATCGTGACCGCTGCGCCGCGGCGGACGACCGCAACGAGGACGTCGGATTTCAGCTTGGAATGAATGTACGTCAGCGGCTTGCCGACGAGGACGCTCGACGGGCTCAGGACAAATGTGATGAGCTCGACCCGCCCCTTGGAAAATGTATCCACACTCATCGCCGACGGGAACCGGAAGATGCGCCCGATCTCCTGCGCCGCCGAGAGCTCCGGATTGATGACCATGCTGAGACCGAAATTCTTCGTGAAGAAGCGGATCTCGCTGTTGTAGATCGGGTTTCTGATCCTCGCGACCGTCTTCGCGTGCCCGGCCTTCTGGCCGATCAGGCAGCAGAGCAGGTTCTTCTCGTCCGAATCCGTGACCGCGATCAGAAGGTCCGCGGTCTCGATGCCCGCGTCCCTGAGCGTGCTGTAGCTCGAGCCGTCCCCCTCAAGACCGAGCACGTCGTAAATGGACGTCACGGCGCGGATGCAGAGAGGGTTTTTGTCGAGGACCGTCACATCGTGCCCGTCCTGACACAACTGCACGGCAAGAGTGGTGCCGACCTTGCCGCACCCCACAATAATGATTTTCATTTTCTGATCCTCCTGGATCTAATTATGGAACTAGTAAAAAAAGGAAATGTGCCGCAGCTATAAGGAAGATGCGGCTGGTGGGATTTGAACCCACACGGTTTAGCCACAGGAACCTAAATCCTGCGCGTCTGCCAATTCCGCCACAGCCGCATTTGTATCTCTTTATTATACAATAGGTTCAATTAAAATGCAAGTCTTCGAAAAGACGGGGACCTGCAGGCGCGGTTCGACGGCCAGGGGGGACGGTTCTGCTTGAGGGGGATAGGGACGGATCGTAAGATCCGTCACCATCACCGTCAACAGAACCGTCCCAACGGCGGTCGAACCGGTTGGCAGCCTACGGGGACGGTTCTCAGAAAATTATTTCTCTTCGAGAAATAATTCTCAAGAACCGTCCCTGCAGTTATTGCCACCTTTAATCCTCTTAATCTCCTCCTCAATAATCCCCCCAACACCCTCCTGATCAAGCCCGCTCTCCGCCTCCGCCGCCGCGGACTTATCCGCGAACGCGTCAAAGAGCTCCTGCTTGTCTGCAAGAAGGGTCAAAATCTTCTCGTCGATCGTATCCTCCGCGAGCAGCCGGTACACCAGCACATTTCTGGTCTGCCCCATCCGATAGACCCGCGAGATCGCCTGGTTCT
>DFFD01000126.1 GCA_002369495.1 Lachnospiraceae bacterium UBA3785
ACCCTCGATGAGAACGGCAACTTCACCCAGAAGAACTTCGACCCGGGCGACCGCAGCAAAAACGGCGGCATCCCCCAGAAGATCACCTATATCTGCAAGGACGGCCTCAACGTCTATAAGCCCAGGTTCACCATCTTCGGGTTCCGCTACGCGAAAGTAGAGACCGATATCGACCTTGCGGACGCTAAGTTCACCTCCGTCGCTGTCTACTCGAAAATGCCCCAGGTCGGGTTCTTTGAGTGCGGAAACGCCGACGTGAACCGGCTCTTTATGAATTCTCTCTGGAGCATGCGCTCCAACTTCTGCGACATCCCGACCGACTGCCCCACCCGCGAGCGGGCGGGCTGGACGGGCGATGCGGGCGCATTTGCCCCCACGGCGGTCTATCTTGCGGACTGCTATCCGGTCCTTCGGAAATGGCTCGGCGAGTGCCGCCTGGCCCAGGGTGAGGACGGCCTCGTGCAGAATATCGCGCCGGTCAACAACAGCGGCAGCATGATCTCCAACATGCTGCAGGGCTCTGCCGGCTGGGGTGACGCCTGCATTCTGGTTCCGTGGGCCCTCTACGAGGCCTACGGCGACGAGGAGATCCTCCGCGAGAACTACGACATGATGACCGGCTGGATGAACTACTGCGAGAAGCGCGCCGGCAAGACCCGTGTCCACAACCTCATAAACCCCTTCCACAAGTATCTCGTGGACGAAGGGTTTCATTTCGGAGAATGGTGCCAGCCCGACGTCGACAACACGGACACGATGAAGAAAACGATGATGTTCGGGGCGCCCGAGGTCGCGACGGCCTACTACTTCAGGTCCGCGGCCCTCATGGCGGAGATCTCGAAGATCCTCGGCCACAGGGAGAAGGCGCAGCACTACGCAGAGATCGCGATTAATGCGCGCAAGGCCTACCGCTTCACCTGCACCGACAACGGGACCATCAAGTCAGACCGCATGTGCGAGTATGTGCGGCCGCTCGCCTTCGGGCTCCTAAAGAAAAATGAAGTGCCGAATGCGGTTGACGAACTGGTTAAATTAGTGGAAAATAATAAGTATCATCTGAATACCGGCTTCCTCTCCACCCCGGATCTACTGTCCGTTCTCGCCGACAACGGCCGCGCGGACATCGCCTACAGGCTGCTTTTGCAGGATGAATGCCCGGGCTGGCTCTACGCCGTGAAGAAAGGCGCGACGACCATCTGGGAGACCTGGGACGGCGTCCGCCCGGACGGCACCGTGCATGATTCCCTGAATCACTACTCCTACGGCGCGGTCACGGGCTGGCTTTTCAGCGGCGCCTGCGGCATTTCCCTTAAAGGCCGTGAGCTTAGCATCACGCCGCATCCGGGCCGTGAGCTCGGCTACGCGAAGGCCTCCTGGGATTCCCCGGCAGGCCGCATCGAGAGTTCCTGGGTCTACGAGGAAGATCGGATCGTCTTTCATTTCCATGTTCCCGTGCCGGCGGTGATTACGCTGCCGAACGGTGAGCGCCACGAAGTCACGGAAGGAGACTGCTCTTATGAAGTACTACTGTAACCCGATCAACATCAATTACCGTTACCAGTTCAACGCTGACCCGAGAAAGGGCGGCATCCTCCAGATCTGCCGCGAGGCGGCGGACCCGTCCATGATCTATTATGAAGGCCGCTATTACATCTTCGCCTCCATGACGCTCGGCGTATGGGTCTCCGACGACCTCGTGAACTGGGAGAATCACCGTTTCCCGGCGGATCTCCCCACCTACGACTACGCGCCGGACGTTCGGGTGCTGGGCGATTACGTCTATTTCTGCGCCTCCTCCCACGATCACAACTGCGACCGCTGGCGCACGAAGGACATTCTGAACGGTCCCTACGAGAAGATCGACGGCACCTTCCCCTTCTGGGATCCCAACCTCTTCATCGACGATGACGGCCGCATCTACTTCTACTGGGGCTGCTCCAATATGACGCCCATCTACGGCGTGGAGCTTGATCCTGCGACCATGAACCCCATCGGCGAGAAGAAGGAGCTTGTCAGCGGCGATCCCCATTCGATCGGCTACGAGCGCATCGGCGAGGACAACAGCACGCTGCCGGCCTCCGAGGAGGTCGTAGAAGCCAAGTATCAGGCATTTTTAAAGAATAACCCCGTGCCGGAAGATCAGCTTCCGCCGGGCATAAAGTTCCTCATCCGCGGCATGTTCTCCAACAAGCCCTACATTGAAGGTGCCTGGATGGACAAGCACTGCGGAAAATACTATCTCCAGTACGCCTGCCCCGGAACCCAGTACAACACCTACTCGGACGGCGTCTACGTGAGCGACAGCCCCTTAGGCCCGTTCACTCTCGCGGGCAACAACCCCTACTCCTACAAGCCGGGCGGCTTCCTGCCCGGTGCGGGCCACGGCTCCACGATGCAGGATGAGCAGGGCAACTGGTGGCACACCGCGACCATGCGCATTTCCATGAACCACGATTTCGAGCGCCGCGTCGGCCTCTGGCCGGCCGGGTTCGATGCGGACGGCGAGCTTTGCTGCAACCAGCGCTACGGCGACTGGCCGATGACGCTCTCGGGCTTCCGCCAGGATATGTGGCGCGATCCGGCCTTCATGCTCTTAAGCGCGGGAAAGACCGCTGCGGCCTCCTCCTTCGCGGAAGGGCACGAGCCGGAAAAGGCTGTCGAGGAAAATGTACAGACCTGGTGGCGGGCTGCCTCAAACGCCAGAAATGAATGGCTCTCCGTCGACCTCGGCAAGGTCTTCGACGTCCGCGCGATCCAGGTGAACTTCGCGGACGACAGGATCGACATCCCCTGCCCGGGCGAGATCCGTCCCGGCACGCAGGCCCGCTACATCGAGGAGCGGGATCTTCTGACCCAGTGGAAACTCGAAGGCTCCGTCGACGGGCAGGACTGGTTCGTCATCGAGGACAAATCCGATGCAAAGACTGACCTCTCCCACGATTTCATCGTCCGTGAGGATGGTTTTCATGCACGCTACGTGCGCATTTCCGATATGGCGGTTCCGTATGAGCAGGCGCCCTGCATTTCCGGGCTCCGCATCTTCGGGTTCGGGGACGGCGAGAAGCCGGCAGCTCCTCATTTTACAGCGAAACGCACCGGCGATCTCGACATGGTCGTCTCCGTCGAGGGCCAGGACGATGCGCTCGGCTTCAATATCCTCTTCGGCAGCAGCCCGGAGAAACTCTATCACAGCTACATGGTCTTTAAAGCCGGGGAGCAGCGCGTCGGCGCTCTCGTAAAGGACAGGAACTACTATGTGCGCGTGGACGCCTTCAATGAAAACGGGATCACGGAAGGCACCTGCGTAAAGCTTCAGTAAGGAGGTAAATGAGATGGCATTTCCGAAAAACTTTCTCTTCGGCGCCGCGACGGCAGCCCACCAGGTGGAGGGAAACAACACAAAGAGCGACTACTGGGCGATGGAGCACATCCCCCACACAAGCTTTGCCGAGCCGAGCGGCGAGGCCTGCGACCACTACAACCGCTACGAGGAGGATATCAAGCTCCTCGCCGACGCAGGCCTGAACGCCTACCGCTTCTCCGTCGAGTGGGCAAGGATCGAGCCGGAGGAAGGCCGGTTCGATGAAAATGAGATCGAGCACTACCGCAAAGTGATCGCCTGCTGCAAGGCGCACGGGGTGGAGCCGCTTGTGACGCTCCTGCACTTCACAAGCCCGGTCTGGCTCATTAAGAAGGGAGGCTGGGAGGCCGAGAGCACGATCGAGTATTTCCGCCGCTACGCTTCCTACGTGACCGAGAAGCTGGGCAGCGAGCTCAAATACATCTGCACGATCAACGAGGCCAACATGGGTCTCCAGATCGCCGCGATCTCGAAGCGTTTCCGCCTCATGGCAGAGCAGAAGGCCAAATCCGCCAAGGATGCGGAAGGCACAGTCCAGGTCGGCATGAACTTTGAGAAGATGATGGAAAATATGAAGTTCGCCGCCATGGAAAATGCCCAGATCTTCGGCACCCCGCAGCCGCAGGTCTTCGTCTCCGCGAGAACGCCGGAGGGCGACGCGCTGGTCTTCCGCGCTCACCAGGCGGCGAAGGAGGCAATCAAGGCTATCTATCCGGACATCAAGGTCGGCATCACCCTCTCCATCCACGATGTGCAGGCGCTCCCGGGCGGCGAGGCCTTCGCCGATGCCGAGTGGAACGAGGAGTTCGCCCATTACCTGCCGTTCATCAAGGATGACGATTTCCTGGGCGTCCAGAACTACACCAGATCCCAGTACGGCCCGGAAGGCATGGTTCCCTGCCCGGAAGGCGCGGAGCTCACCCAGATGGACTATGAGTTCTACCCGGAGGCGCTGGAGCACGTGATCCGCAGGGTCCACGAGGTCTTCGGCGGCGAGCTCATCGTGACCGAGAACGGCGTCGCGGTCTCTGACGACACCCGCCGCGAGGAGTTCATCCGCCGCGCGCTCGCGGGCGTCGAGAGCTGCGTGAACGACGGCATCCCGGTGAAGGGCTACTGCTACTGGAGCCTCCTCGACAACTTCGAGTGGCAGAAGGGGTTCTCGATGACCTTCGGGCTCATCGCGGTGGACCGCGCGACACAGGTGCGGACGCCGAAGAACAGCCTGTATGTGCTGGGGGCGTACGCGAAGTAACTATTTAACCTCTGGGGACGGTTCCCAGGGACGGTTCTCTAAAGAAGCGGTTCTCGAGATGAGAACCGCTTTTTTAAGAACCGTCCCACAGGAACCGTCCCTGTGTTTAAGAACCGTCCCACAGGAACCGTCCCTGCTGTATTCTTCCGATACTTCACAGATTTTTTCACATCCTGACGAAAACATCTGTTTCGCCCCATCCCCCTTCTCCTGTATAATTAAGACAGTATCGATCCTGTGATCCAGGAAGGAGGAAATATCATGAAAAACTATATGGACACCACCCTGACCCCCCGCGAGCGCGCGGAGCTCCTGCTCAGGGAAATGACCCTCGACGAAAAGATCTTCCAGCTGGCAGGCGTCTACTCCATGAGAGGCAGAGAGAAAGAGATGGCTGCCTTCATGAAGAACGGCATCGGCCAGCTCAGCACCCTCGGTTTCCTCAACTGCGCGGATATGGATGACGCAGCCGCCTGGCAGCGCGAGCTCCAGACCCTGGTCATGGAGGCGAGCCGCCTGCATATCCCCGCCGTCTTCCACATGGAAGGCCTGAACGGCGCATTCATAAAGGGCACCACGCCGTTCCCGACCGGCGTGAACCGCGGCGCGACCTTCGACACGGAGCTCGAGGGGCAGATCGGCGAGATCGTCTCCCGCCAGGAAGCCGCTTTCGGCTTCACGCAGATCCTGGCGCCGGTCCTTGACATCTCCCGCGACTCCCGCATGGGCCGCCAGGCGGAGGCCTACGGCGAGGACCCGACCCTGGCCGCCGCGATGGGCACCGCCTACACCCGCGGCCTCCAGGAGACTGAGACGGCCGGCCGCCATCCCGAGTCCGCCGCCAAGCATTTCACCGGCTTCCACCGCGGCGCGGGCGGCATCCACGGCACGGATTTTGAGATCGGCGAGCATCTCCTGCGCGAGATCTACGCCAAGCCCTTCCAGGCGGCGATCACCGAGGCGAACCTGCGCGGCGTGATGCCCTGCTACTGCTCGATCAACGGCCTGCCCATGCACGCGAACAGACGCTACCTCACCGGCCTTCTCCGCGAGGAGATGGGCTTTGACGGCGTGACCGTCTCCGACTACGGCGGAGCGGAGAACACCTACCTCTACCAGAAGACGAGCGAGAGCAAGGGCGAGGCCGGCTACCGCTGCCTCCGCGCCGGCCTCGACGTGGAGCTCCCGATGCCGATGGCTTTCCGGGAAATGAAGCCCCTCTTCGAGAGCGGCGAAGCCGACATAAGCTATCTTGACGCCGCGGTCCTCCGCGTCCTCGAGGCAAAATTCCGGATGGGGCTCTTCGAGCATCCCTTCGCGCTCGAGGGCGAGGAGCTCAAGGCAGCCGTCTGCCATGACAGCGACGATGCGGTCTCACGCCGGGCGGCCCGGGAGAGCATGATCCTTCTTAAAAACAACGGCGTCCTTCCGCTCTCCGGAAATGAAAAGACCATCGCGGTCATCGGCCCGCAGGCCAATAACGCCCGCTACTATTTCGGCGGCTACACGCTCGTCAGCATGGTGGAATCCAGGCACGCGGCCATGAACTCCATGGCAGGCGTCGGCGCAGGCGGCGACAGCCACGCGGCTGCGATGGAGCGCGTCCCCGGCACGAACGTTCAGGTGGATGAGACGGAAGAATTCAACCGGATCCTCGCCGACCTCGAGCCGAACTGCAGAAATCTCCTCGAAGTCCTGCGAGAGGAGCTTCCCGGCGCAAATATTCTCTACGCCCAGGGCTACCACAAGGCCGGCGCGGACGAGAGCCTCTTCGCCGAAGCCCTTGAGATCGTAAAACAGGCGGATGTCGTGATCCTGACGCTGGGCGGCAAGACCGGCACCGGCTCGGTCGCCACGATGGGCGAAGGCATTGACTCCACGAACATCAACCTCCCCGCCTGCCAGGACGCGTTCATCCGCGAAGCGGCGAAGCTGGGCAAGCCGATGGTCGGGGTTCATTTTGACGGGAGACCGATCTCCTCCGACGCGGCGGACGAGTGCCTCGACGCGATCGTGGAAGCCTTCCTGCCGGCCAGATACGGCGCTGAGGCGGTCACGAACGTCCTGCTCGGAAAATACAATCCCTCCGGCAAACTGCCCGTGTCGACCGCTTACAACGCCGGCCAGGTCGGCGTCTGCTACAACCATCCGAACGGCTCCTTCTGGCACCAGAGCCCCAGCATCGGCTTTTCGGACTATGTGGACTGCCCTCACAGGCCGCGCTACTGCTTCGGCCACGGCCTCTCCTACACGGAGTTCGCCTACAGCGATCTTGCCATCGATAAGGAAAATGTCAGTCCCTTCGAGGAACTGACCATTTCCATGAAGATCAAAAACACCGGAAATGTCCCCGGCACCGAGGTCGTCCAGCTCTACCTTAAGGATGTACTCGCCTCCATGACGAGGCCCTGCAAGGAGCTTGCCGGCTTCGCCCGCGTCGAGCTCGCCCCGGGTGAGGAGAAGGAAGTCCGCTTCACGGTCGAACCCAGCCAGATGGCCTTCGTGGACGAGGATATGCGCTGGAAGATCGAGAAAGGCGAGTTCGGAGTGGAGCTCGGCTCCTCCTCCGACGACATCCGCCTGACCGGCAGCTACAAAGTCACGAAGGACGCCTGGCTCGAAGGCCGCAGCCGCGCTTTCTGTGCAAAGGCACAGATCCTCTGACCGCCTCATGAAACAGCCGCGAAGCGGCTGTGAATTAGGTGCTGAATAGCTGCTCGTAATTCTATCCGATATCTGCTATAATAGAGCCGGAAGATCTGCAGATGTTCTCACGCAATCGCAGGGAGGTTCCTATGGCGGACAATCACATCACCGATATCCACTGTCCGGTGTGCGGGGCTGCTGCCGAGTTCGATATCCGGCAGCAGCAGTACCTGTGCGGCTACTGCGGCAGTAAAGTCCAGATCGGCGAGGCAATCCGGGAAAAACAGGGATTCCGCGCCGTAAACAGCGCGCGTCTAAAGCAGGAAGCCGGGAACTATGCGATGTTCTCGGCTTCCTGCAGCCGCTGCGGGGCGAATGTCATTTTCGAAGAAAATGAAGCCCTCTCCACCTGTCCCTTCTGCGGCCAGAGCCTTGTCCGGAAAAAATATCTCCACTCGAACAGCCTGCCGGAGTTCGTCATCCCGTTCCGGCTGACCCGAGAGGAGGCCGAGGAGATGCTGAGGGACTGGTGCCGGAAAAACCCGCGGAAGCGGGAAGCGAAAAGGCTCCTGCCGCTGGCCGGTGAAATCAAGGGGTTTTACCTGCCCTATGAGCTCATACGAGGTCCGGTGCACATGCAGGCCGGCCGCATGGACGGCGGCAGTCTCTACCGCTGCGAGGGCTTCCTCACAGGCGAATTTGTAAACCGCTCCTCCCAGCTCGACAACCTGCTGCTGGACGGCATGGAGCCGTTTGATACGGCGGACCTTCAGGAATTTGATTTTGCCTTTCTCGCCGGACAGCGCGTGAAGACCCCGGACGTCGGCGGGAAGGATCTGCTGGCCCGCTCATGCCGGGAGGCGGAGACGCTCTATGGCCCGGCGATCCGGAAAACATTCCAGACCAGAGCCGTCAGCGTGAAGGCGGATGTCTCGTCCGCGGTCAGCCTCCCGGTGCTGCTGCCCGTGTACTATATCGCGAAGGGAAACATCCAGGCCGCCGTCAACGGCCAGACCGGAAAGGTCAGCGTCCGGGCGGAGAAGGACTCGCATTTCATTTTCCTGCCCTGGTGGCTCAAGGCGATCCTCGCGGCGCTCATTTTCTGCGGCGTCTTTCTCGGCGCGGCCCATCTCCTCGGAGCGGAGATGGGGCCTGCTCTCACGATCACCGGAGCGCTGGCGGTTCTCTACCTCATCGTGACCCTCTGTGCCTACAGCGACACGACCAGGAACCGCCTGTTTGTCGCATCCGGCCGGCAGATCTACTCGTCCGGTGAACAGAATTTCAGGCGCGAGAACGGATTCCTCGTGCCGAGCGAGTCCGTACTGCGGAGGAAAAAGGCGGAACCTGTCTTCTTTTATAAGGCGGACGGGAAGGAGCAGCCGGTGACGCTGAAATTCGCGACGCCGGCCAGGACTCTCCGGATGTGCCTCCTCGCCCTGGCCGTCCTCTTCCTGCCGGTCATCATCGCGCTCTTCCTCAACGGCTTTGACTTCGAAGGGATCCACCTCCCGGGCTCCGCCGTCTGGTTCTGCATCATGGTGCCGGTCGTGCCGATCTACCTGCTGAAATTCGGCGTCCTCGATCTCTACAAGCGCCCATTAGTTTACATAACAAAAGAAAATGGCCGGCAGAAGCGCTGGCGGAAAAAGCCGGATCCCGGAAATATCCGCTATGTGCTCATATCCGTCCTCAGGGCTCTGTTCATCCCGCCGGTCAGCCTGGCTGTCTGGTTCGGCATTATTTCCTTCTGTGTCATCTGTTATCTGACCGCATTCGGCTGAAAGGAGCAATCTGTGAAAAATGAAGACATCGCCAAAAGCCTGCTCTCCGTCCCCGTATCCTACATTATGAACAGCGAGATGTTCAGGGAAATTTTCCTGAAGTACGACCCTGCTGTTTACGAAAAAGTGTCACCTGCCCTTACCGTGAAGGACATGCTGCCGGAAGGGCGTGAGGAGGCTTTCCTTGAGGAGCTCGCGGGCGCCGCCCTCCGCTACGCGGAGGAGACCGCGCGGGAAGTCCGCGAATTCGGGGTGGCGGTCGATCCCGCCGATCCGCGCTTCGACTGGGGCACGCCGGAGAAAAATGAAGCCGCCGTCCGCCTGATCGAGGAGCGCTATCCGGTCAGTCACGGGGACATCATCTGCTACGGGCCTTCCAACATGACCCTCTGGTATTCACTGGAGCAGGACATGCTCCCCTACAGAGCGCAGAACCACGGCATGGGCGGCTGCACCGACCCGGACCTCATCGCCTATGCGCCGCGGGTCCTCTACCCTTACCGTCCTTCCGTCGTCATCATGCAGACCGGCTCCAACGATATCGCCGCGGGGATCCCGCTCGACGAGATCCTGCGGCGCAAGGAGGAGATGTACGCGCTCTTCCGCCGCGAGCTCCCGAAGACGAAGTTCATCATCTGCTCCGGCCTGCCGCTGCCCGGGCGGATGCAGTTCTGGGACGCGACCGTAAAGACAAACGCACTGCTCAGAGAGCTGTGCGCGCGGACGGAGGGTCTGCATTTTCTGGATGCGACGGACGCCATGCTCGCGGACACCGGGGATGAGATGTACCGGACTTCGGACGGCCGTTATTTCAATCCGTCCCTCTTCCGGATCGACCGGATCCACCTGAACAAAAAGGGACACGACGTCTGGACGGGGCTTATGAAGGAAAAGCTTGCGGAGCTTGGTGTCTGACTCACTGCCGGCTCCAGTCAAGTTCCGGATCCTTCATCACCTCAAGGAGCGGCTTGTCATACTCGTCCACGAGGATGACCACCCGGCGGCCGGTCTTGTCTACGGCCCGCCGTATGATGCTGCGAAAGTCAATGTTCATAGCCGGCAGCGGCAGAAACAGGGGCTCAAATCCATCCCCTCCCGGCGCATCCGGACCGCACTTGCAAGAAAACCTCTTTAGCGATAAAGATACATATACACATCCTCCAGACTTACCGCTGCCTGCCGTACATTTTCTATTTCCGGCTTTTCTTCCGAAATGATTTTCACCGACACTTTTTCCCCCATTTCTCCTATTACGCGATTTGAGGGATATTTCCGGCTGAAGTCCTGATACAGCGTCCCCGGCATCTCGGTCTCCCATATTGACGGGGCGGCATATCGGACAGCTTCCACCGGTGTCCCGGAAAGCACCGTCTCTCCCTTTCTAAGAAAGATGACCTCTTTCGCAATCTGTTCTACATCCGCTATGACATGCGTTGCCAGAATGATGGTCTTTTGCCCCGCAATGGAAAACAGATAGTTTCGGAGGTTCATCCGCTCTTTCGGATCCAGTCCTGCCGTCGGTTCATCCAGGATCAGGATCTTCGGGTCATTCAAAAGGGCCTGTGCCAAAAGAACCCTCTGTTTCATGCCGCCGGACAGCGATTTCAGCCTCCGGTTTTCATGCGTATATAATCCGACCAGCTTCAGGAGTTCCGGGATTCTTGCATCCGCTTCTGCCTGCCTCAACCCTTTCAGGGCAGCAAAATAATACAGGAATCGCCCGATTGTGAAGTTGTCATACAGCTGTTGCTGCTGAGGCATATATCCCAGAATGTTTCTATATTTCCCCCCAAGCCGTCTGATTTCCTGTCCTTCGTACAGTATCTTTCCCTCTGTCGGCATTTCATTTCCGACAATCATATTCATCAAGGTAGACTTCCCTGCCCCGTTCGGCCCGAGGAGGCCATAAACCCCCTCCGAGAACTCATAGTTAAAATCCGAAAGCGCGGGGGCCTCATTCTTACTGTAACGCTTAGTCAGTTTTTGGATACTCAATGCCGCCAAAATGCATCCCCCCTTATCCGCAATATGAAGTCCAATGCCTCCCTAGCAAAAACACCAGCAGCAGGAGATTCTTTGCCATTATGATATATATGATTCCCGTAAAACCCGTTTCCGGGAACACTTGCATCAGGCCATAGGCACCGGAAACCGCGAGAACGGAGAGAAGCGGAACGTGGAGGATATTCATCAGGAAATCGGCAGCCGTCAGCGCGGCCGCTGCCATCAGTGTCGTACCCTTTCTTTTGATGGCCAGAGAAAGATACGACATGAGAACAGGGAATACCATTCCCGATAACCAGCTGCTGATGACCCACAGGACGATAAACGCGCGGACAGACAAATTCCCTTCGCAGCCGCTAAATACCGTGATGCTTTGTATCGGCGCATCCCAGGCATCCATATGGGTCCGGCGGATCCACAGGATTAAATAAGGGGTCATATAGCCAAAGAAACCAATTGTATACATGGTCAGCATTACAAGGTACCGCTGCTTGAATGTGGCGGCTCTCCCGTTTTTCGTTGTCCTGACAAGGGCGGCAAGACCTGTATCCTGGTCCTCGGAAAAAAGCGGATTAAAGGATATGGAAAGGACTATCGCCAGAAGAAGTCCAAACAGGAGAAAATGCCTGCTCCGTGAAAAAACCGGATCCGTGATAACTTTTGATATGTAATATACGGGCACCCCTTTCTCCCTTGCGGGAAGCAGCTCCCTGTATTCCGCAAAGACCCGCTCAAATGCATCCTGACGTATCCGTATTTCATCTCTTTCACTCATGACATAGTCCTGTTGGATCTGATGGAGCCTTTCTTCGGTTTCGTCCGTAATCTCCCCGCCGATCATCCTGCCGATGGCGTAATAATGATAATCCTCCTGTGACAGGTGTATCTCTCCGTAATCCATCTGGGAGAGAAAAAAAACAACCAGTCCGATCAGGGTCACACAGCCCCAGCCCTGGACAAGAAAGCGATACATCTCCTGAAAAGACTGGCGAACCGTTCCGCGGAGCCTCGTTTTTCGCGGCAGCCTGACATGGGGGATCCAAACCCGAAGCACTCCGGAAAAGCTCGTCAGATACAATGCAAGAAACAAAATGGCTGCCGCCATATATACCGCAGATACGGCAGGAAGAACGGATACCGGAAACCCAAAGAGGCAGCAGTTTTCATATGCAGAAAACCGTTTGCCCGGATCCGCCAGTACGGAAAGATTGATGTATTTCAGACAATTCAGTGCGGAATTGTCCGGAACTGCACGATAGAGAATAACCCCGGAAACGATCCATACGGCCGCAGGGATTGCTGCCATCCATGCTTTCTTCAGCATGGAGAACAGCGCCAGGATAACGGTTCCTGTTAAGATCGATATAAATGCCGGAAAAAGGATCGTGTACCGGAGCCATTGGCGGACAGTCAGGCTTCGGCAGCAGTTGCGGAATGCTGACACGGACTGCAGGCTTCGCCCGGTATCCCCAAATCCCAGGATGCTTCCCGCAAGAATTACCCGGCCTATCGATATGAAAAGCGAGATCAGGAGGCCGTACAGGACCAGGGTGAACCATTTTGCCAGGGCAAGCGGCACCCGTCCCTGCTTTGTCGAAAGCTGAAGGTCCATCAGACGGCTGTCCGTCTCGTCTGTAATCAGCACGGCGCAGCCTATCAGGAGGAGGGCGGCTGTAAAGACAAAGGACCAGTCAAATTCCGACAGAGCCAGGACACCAAAATCATAGTCCGGGGTGATCGACACGTTCCCCAGTCTCCCATAGTCCTTCATACTCTTCTCAATAACCCTGTACGAATAGGAATTCTCGCCGGAAAAAACCCTGACCTGCCGTAATTGTTCCGCCCTGCCCGGAAGGCCGGAAATGAAACGGTCATAATACCCAATGTATTCATACTGGGTACGGAGAAGGTTCAGGATCCGGGATTTCTCCTGTCGGTTTTCTTCATTCATCCCTGACAGATCAGGGTCTTCATTCAGGAATTCTTCATACGAACCCCTGTCTCCGTACATCTCCGACAGGATTATGCCTATTTCCTCTTTGCTTTTTCCGGCATCTTCAAGTGCATCCTTTACCCCTAGAATGCTCATCCTGTCCGAATCACTCCGGACCTTTCTAAGCGCCTCTTCATAAGGCATGCCCTGATAACCCTCACGGACCTCCTGATACAAGCCGGCATCATACTGCTTTTCCGATTCGCACAGAAGGGCAAACCGCATCAGGAGCATCAGGACAAGCGCGCCGCTGATCAACACAAACACCTTCCTGCCGACCATTTTCTCGAATTCATATGCTGTAAGTCTGATCATCTTTACTCCGGAAGGACGCCATCCCCCTGGATAATATATGCCGGCGTCAGGCTGTCTGTAAAACTTCCGACCTCAAGCAGCGTCACAGGGTCTGCATGACCCGCCAGGATATCCTCTATTGCATAAATCTTCACTGTAAACGGGTCAAAAACGCTATAACTGATGTAGTAATCCTTTCCACAGCAGGAAACGGTTTCCGAAGTCGTTGTTCCCCAGGCAGCGCCTTCCAATGTGCAGACCTGGTTTCCCTCTTCATCCAGGACATAAAGATCATAATCCGGTTGGAAGTCCTCACCTATACAGAACGAAAACGCCGCTCCTTCCTGGATGTTGTCGAACTGGCACCACCACCCCGGGTGCTCCCCGGAAAAATGGTTCAGCCAGCTGCAGGACTTCATCCCGCGGTCTTTTAATGAGTACTCCTGATAACCATATTCATCCCTGATGACCATCTTCCCGTCATATATTCCAAAAAGCTGGGTGTTAACATCAAAAGGCAGCGGTGTAATATCGCCGGATCCTATATCATAACTAAACAGTCGGGTTTCATCTCCTGAACCCGCGCTGTACGCTGAAGTCACAGAGAAAAATACATTTGTACCATAAGGAAACAGCTTATCTATATTACTTTTATCGGTGTATTTCGTAATTTCATAAGGTTTTTTCGAAGGTGTCAGCAGGGAATATGCCATAAGACTAACTTCAGTTTCATCCGAAAGGTTTGTCTCGCTCAAAATATAATACAGAACCCCGCGATGAAGGCATACCTGCTTTAGTTTATCAATATTTGGCAGCACGCTTCTTCTGCCGGAGCCATCTTTTTTGCTCGCCATGATATCCAGATGTCCCGTCTTCTGGTTCAGGCAGGAAAACAACAGTTCATCCCTGAAATGTCCAATGAAGGTCTGCTCATAAATGGAGCCGAGAAATGCGCTGCACTCAGCCCTTTTTTCCGGTTCCGGCTCATCATTATGCAGACAGTCCGCTTTGAAACAAAGCGGACGCGTCTGCCAGTTATCCGGATCTGAAAAGAACAGGTAGTTTCCGGCGATAAAGTACAGAGTGTCATCAAAGACCGTAACCCCATGGGATTTATTGAGCCAGGAGAATGCGCAGGGGCTAAAGTCTTCATCTCCCATGTATTCATCGCTGTAATCGGATGACTTCGGCAAACCATTTTGACCGCATGATACAAAAACCAATATACATAGTAACGACAAAAGAGCGCTTCGAAAAGTCTTTTTTCCGATAATCCTTTTCCTTCCTGTTCTTTTCATTTCGAGTCTTCCTCTTCCGTTTATATTCTTAAATCCTGAGTTTTGAGTGACCATAATTCGGATTTTGGGTTTTAACGCAAACAATCCCATCCTTCCGTCACCCGCGAAATATTGAGAGCAGGTTCTGAAACAGAACAAAGAATAACGTTTAACCGTTCCCTCCGTGTTTTCACCCTCATGTGCCTTCGCGCTTATAATCCCGACGCCTTTATTCTAACACCTCCTCTTCTAAAAATCTCTGCCTTGGAATGAACGGTCAAAAAACGGCCGTTTTTGGTTATTCCAACCTTATATCCATCCTGCGCTCATGAAAAAGCATTGCCAGAATGTCGGCGCGTGCAGGCCGCCTGTCGGTTGCTTCCGCGGTAATATTCTAAAAACGCGCTTATATGTATCACCTTCCTTCAGTCTGTCGTCTCATCACGTCTCGTATTGACTATAATTCCCCCCGCCAATTTAAACAAGCGGCCGGGCGTGAGTTGTGGAAAAACCTCATTTCGCGTCGGTCATTCGGTTTCGGTATTGCTTTCACGCCGCATATTATTTTATAATTGGCATATCTTACGTGAGGGGAAGTGACATTTTGCTGGACTGGATCAACTGCATGCTGGAATTCGCCGCCTTCCAGGGGATCTTCTTTTCCATCTCCGGCACTTCCGGCTGCCCGCTCAAAACCTATATCCTTTACTACGTGCTTGGCGCCCTTGCTTCCATATATTTTGTCTCAGCAGGCCCTGATATCCTTGTCCTCAATATCACCCTGTATGTGGCGATTCTTCTTTTTTCTTTTGGAAAGCCGTCCGTAAAGCGCGCCATAAGGCCCGCCCTCTGTTCTGTCCCGTTCATGTTGATCACCGAGTTCATCCTTCTTTCGCTGCTTCCCTTAAGCTCCATGCAGACAGATATCGGAAACTTCATTGCAAATATCGTTCTTCTTATCATCGTTTATGCTCTTCTCGCCTGTTTGAAAAAAAGCAGCTCCTCTGCCCTGGTCGCTGCATTTTTCTCAAGATATTTCGCCTTTGTCCTCTTATTTTCCATCGTTCTTATCGTTTTCGGGCAGGTCTACCTCTCCCGGCTGACCGCCGTCTGGTCCTTCCTCCCGGGTGCTATAACGCTGATCGTCTTCCTTGCATTCCTCGCAGTCGTTTACGCTGTCATCCGGTAACAGCAGTCCCGGGACCGCCTCCGTTCCCGAATCCTGGAAGAACAGATGCGCAGTTCCGAAGCGTTTGCCGCCTCCATGCGGATACAGCTGCACGATTATAAGCACCATATCCAATATTTATCGGACCAGATCCAGTCAACGCCGGACCTTTCAACACTGCGCGCGGAGACCGCGGAGTATCTTGACGAATTGGACCGCGAGCGCTCATTTTACGATCAGCTGATCGCAATCCGGCAGCCTGTCTTCCGGGCGGTCCTGTACGGATGCTTCGCGCGGTGCCGCAAGCTGGGGATCCCGTTCCAGCTTATAACCGGAGATCTGCTGCCTCAGTTTCCCCTCAAGGACTACCAGCTTGTCGAAGTCCTCGAGAATCTCATCGCCAACGCGATCGAACACAACCTGTCCATTCCCGAAGAAAAACGGTATATACTGATCACCCTTTCGGCGGCGCCTTCGGAGCAGCGCTTCTCCATAGAAAATCCGGTGGACGACATAGACCTTCCGCTCACGGAACTGTACAAAACCGGGGTCTCCTCCAAAGGAGACAGTCATCAGGGACTGGGGCTGGCCAGTATTCGGAAAACGTTGGCTTCGCATTCTGTTGACTTTTCCGGTTCCCGCAACTTTGATACCGGAAGCATTCGGTTTGAGCTGCTCTACGAGGAGAACGACACATGATAAATATCCTTCTTATCGAGGACGACATGAGGGATGCCGGGCGGATCATCTCTTTACTAAACAGTTCCCTCGCCGGAAAATATGACTATTCCCTCTTACACAAGTCCGGGACGAATGAAGCCCTTGCCTGCATAGAGGAATCCGCTCCCGACCTCATCCTGATGGATCTGGAGATAAAAAATGAGAACCAGACGACTCTCGGCATGCTGAACCGGATCCCGCGCACGATTCCAATCATCGTGATCAGTCACCTCTCCCATTACCAGAAACCCAGCCTTCGTCACGGAAACGTGATTGACTTTGTCTCCAAGTCCAACCTTGACGACAGCCTGGTTGACCGGGTCAGGCAGGCTCTTTCCCCAAGGAATGCATCGGAGCCTGATTCTGTCCTTTTTCCGGCCGCAGCCCGGGATGATATCAGCGAGAGCGTCCCCATCCATAAAATCAGCTATATCATCCTGACCGGCCGCGGCCGGTACGATATCCACCTGACCGACGGGAAGATCCTGTCTCTGCGCTCCGTTCTTTTCAGGGATCTCAAACGCGTCCTGAAGGAGCAGAACATCACCTCGCTCCGCCCGGTGTCCCGCAATGAGATCATCAATATCAATTACATCTCAAAAATAACAAAGTCCCCGAACGGACGCCTCTCCGTAACGGTCATAGGTAATGACCTGGCTCCCTTTCACATCGGAACAGGCTATGAAAAATTCTTTGCGGATGAGTTTTTGTAAATCAAAACTGCCCGGGGGAATCAAACTACCCCCGGGCGGCACTTCATTTTTATTCTATTGTCTTCCAGTCCTTAAGAATCCTCTTTTCACTGTCAAAAGAGACCCCGACTCTGATGAGCCTCCGGCTATCCGCCGCATACGGTGCGGCGTAGCCCTTCTCCTCGATCTGGGCGAGAGCCTCGTCGGCGGTGCCGTCGCGTTTAAACTCGAAGAGATACACGTAATCCCGGACCTCCGCCACACAGTCCGCCCGGCCCCGGGCGCTGTGGACCTCCGCATGGACATACTGTCCCAGAAGCGTAAAGACAAGATAAATAACCGTCTGGAAATCATGCTCGAACGGTACATCCTTCGTCGTGTAGGGGATGCTCGCAAACAGGGCGGTAAAGGCGTCGCGGAGGCTCTCCGTGTCACCCCGCATAAGGTAGCGGCGTATGGAAGAGATATCCTTCCCGGACC
>DFFD01000061.1:0-1490 GCA_002369495.1 Lachnospiraceae bacterium UBA3785
ATCTACACCGCCGGCGAGAAGGAATGGCTCGCATGGCAAGACCGCAAGGACAAGGGTGTCCCGGTCGGCGAGGCGATCCAGAAGGAGCTTCTCTATCTCCGCGACCGGTGCGGGCTTGATTATAAGTTCCCGTTTGAATAAGGGGACGGTTCCCAGGGACGGTTCCAAAAAAGCCGGGCTGCATTTTTGCAGCCCGGCTTTTTCAGAACCGTCCCCCAGGAACCGTCCCTGCAGTTTCGGCTTATCTCACTCCTTTGTATGCCCCTCAAACCACTCCGTGATCTCCTTCAGCCGCCGCACCCTGTGCTTCGGCTTCCCGGACCTCGAGAGCTCGTGGTTCTCCCCGTGGAACAGGCACATCCTGGCCTCCACCCCGCGCAGGAGGAGCGCCTGCAGCATCTGCATCCCCTCCGGCAGCGGGCAGCGGTAATCCTCGTCGCTGTGGATAAAGAGCGTCGGCGTCTTCACCTTGTCCGCGTATTTGAGCGGCGAGTGGTTCCACAGGATCTCCGTATTCTTCTGGCCGAACATCCCTGCCGCGCCGTTCTGGTCGGGCCCGAAAAAGCCCCCGATATCCGATGTGAACCCGAACGAGACCCAGTTCGAGATCGACCGCTGGCTCGCCGCGCACACAAAACGGTCGGTATGCCCGATAATCCAGTTCGTCATGAACCCGCCGTAGCTTCCGCCGGTCACGCAGACCCTCTTCGGGTCGATGTTCGGATACTTCCGCAGGACCTCGTCCGTGAAGTCCATGAGGTTCTGGAAATCCGTTCCGCCGTAATCGTCCCTGATATCGGCAAAATCATCTCCGCGGCCGTCCGAGCCCTTGATATTCGTGAAGAAGACCACGAATCCCCTGGCCGCCCAGAGCTGCATTTCATGGAAAAATGTCTCCCCGTACGCGCACCTCGGGCCCCCGTGGATATCGAGGACCGCCGGATAGGACTTCTTCTCCGAAAAATCCTGCGGCAGCAGCACCCAGCCACGAAGATCGTACCCGCACGAGCTGTAATCGATCCTGACCGGCTCCGCGATGTAGCGCCCGGCAAGCGCCTCGTCGTTCTGCGACGTGATCTTCCTGAAATCGCTCCCGTCCCGGTTCATCTCGTACACTTCCGCGACGTGCCTTGCATCCTGATAGACCAGCGCGATCTTCTTCGGCGACCCGGTCATCCCGGAAAGCATGCCGTCCCTCTCCCAGACGGTGTGCTTCTTAAGCCCGTTCTCCTCCTCCGAAAATGCAAACACCGCGTTGTGATCGCGTATCGTCGCCAGGGTGAGGTAACTGCTCCCGTCGGTGTAATCCGCCTCGCCGCCCTCCGTCGTGTCCCCGATCACGCTCGAGTAGAGCGAAACTTCCGGGATATAAGCCGGCACGATCCTGTCCTTCTCGATCCGGCAGAGATCGGAGGTCTGGTTGACTCCGTACCGCTTCATATCGGATGCGTGCCCGTACAGATGACCGTTCATCATGAAGAGCCGGCCGG
>DFFD01000061.1:1625-4458 GCA_002369495.1 Lachnospiraceae bacterium UBA3785
TAGACAAAGACCTTGTTCGTGAGCTGCATTTTCGCTTTCCGCACCGCACCGGCATAATAAATCTTAGAGCCGTCAGCGCAGAAGCTGTCGAGATCAAAGCAGGGCGCCGTGAGCCTCCTGACAGATGCCTTGCCGTCCTTCACCGTCACGAAAAAGAGCCCCGTCCGCTTTTTGTTCGTGAAGCCGGCGCCGTTGAACCAGTAAGGGACCTCGTCGATGACCTGGTAGTCCTTCTCCGCCTTCCTGGCCTCCGCCTTCTTCTTTCTCTCCTCGGGCTTGTCCTTCCAGGCGTCCGGATCCTCCGCGTCGATGAGGGCTGCGGCGGCGTAACCGCCGTCCATTTTTTTCATTTTCTGAAGCGCAAACGGCAGCGTCACATACGGCTCCGCCTCTCCGCCGTCCATGCGCAGCCGGAAGAGCTCCGTGACGCCCGGCTGATCCTTCTTCGTAACCCTCCGGAGGATCAGCGTGTCGTCGTCCTCCCAGAGCACGATATTCGCGTCGATCGACCAGGTCGCCTGCCGGGCCTCCCCGTTCCGGGAGAGCCAGACGTCCGTGTGATATTCATTTTTCTCAAGATCCGCGCGGACGACCTCAAACGCCAGCACGCTCCCGTCCGGGCTGTAAACCGGGTTATGCGGGATCCTGTAGGCGGCAATGTCCTTCATTTTAACTGCTTTCAGTTTCTGCTTCATCTCACCACACCTTTACATACTGCTCGTTCATGATATCCTGGATCTCCTCGTAGGGGACCGTCATCTCCGTAAAGAGGTCGATCGGGCAGTCCGGGAACAGCCTCTTGCTGAAAATGAAAACCGGTCCGTTCGGCGAAAGCCGGAAATCGAGGTTCCCGTACTGCTCCGGATCGACGGTCATCCCTTTAAGCTTCTGAAGGAACGCTTCCGACTGGAAATACCCCTCGAACCGCTCGTTCGTATAACCCCTGAAATACTCCTCAAACATCCCTGCCAGCCGCTCCGGATCCGTGACAAGGTCCGGGACCGTGAGGGTCTTCCCGCTCTTTGCGTCGAGAACATAGTAGCGGAACTCGCTCTCGGGGCCGTCCGTACCGAAGGTTTCCCAGGCGCCGTCCTCGATTATGAATGTCACCAGGAGATCATCCGCATGCGTCACCCGCATGTCCGTCCAGAGACTGCTGAAGATAACCTGGTCTTTCTTCTTCCGATACCCCCTGAGGCCGCTCGTGAGCCTCCCGAAAGCCTCGTCGAAGCCCTTCTCCCCCCGCTCGCGGGCCTGCTCATTCAGTGTTTCGAGGGCGGCGGCGAGGTTTTCATTTTCCAGGTCATCCGTCACGAAATGATCCACTGTGACCTTGGTGTATTCGCCGCTCGCCTCGTCGGTCTTCTTCCTGACATCCTCCTCGACCGGGATCGTCAGCGCGGCCTCCCTGTTCTCCGGATCCTCGCCGAAGCGCTTCATCGGGATCCAGGGCTCGTACTCCCCGGTCTCCTGGTTCCAGCCCGCGTCGATAAACGCCTTGTAGAGGTACTCGTTGGCGAGTTTCATGAAGTTGAACCAGTCTCCCGGCACATCCTTCCAGTTGGCTGTCGAGAAAAATGACCCGCCGTCCCCGTACGTGATCCGGACCGTGTAATCGTCCACGGTCTCCGGCACGTCCTCCGTGCGGATGTTGAGCCCGTTCAGGTCAGACAGATGATAACGGTCCGCCAGTTCCCGAAGCTCCTCCCAGGTCTCCTCCGGCAGCGGGATCTCCGCGCTGCAGAAGTTCGAGGCGATTATGCGGACGCCGTTCTCCGTCCTGACCGCATACTCATACCGGCCGGTCTTCGGCAGAAAAACCGTGCTCATCATATAGTGACTGTAATCCACCGTCTCATAGAAGCTCATCTCGATCAGGGCGGCGTCGTCCCAGCGGATCTCCTTCGGGGCGTCCGGGTCGGAGAGGTCGATCCTCTCCCCGTAGACCGGTTCCGGCGGAGCCACGTAGGGAGTCCGTCTGAACTCGTGCGACATGGTCCCGTAATCGAGAACAAACATCTCCGAGACGATGATGTCCTGCCCCGGATCGTAGAAGAGTTCCTCATAAAACTCCGCGTTTTTATCAAGTTCGATCCGTTTTCTGCTGCCGTCATCCTTCAGGGTGAAGCGCCCGCTGTAGGCGACCGGATCGGGCGTCTCAAAGCCGTAGAGGTAGCGCAGACGGCCTTCGCTGATCTCGATCCGGTCCACATTTTCGGACGTCTGCTCATACCAGGTGCCGTCGAGAGCGCTCTTTGAGCCCCCGCATCCAAACAGAAAACCCATGGAAATGAAAGCCATGACGATCACCGCGATCCTTTCAATCATGCTGCACCTCCCTTATTTCTTTGCGAACAGTTCCTCCGAATCCAGAATCATCGTGAACGGTCCCTCGTTCACCAGGCGGATGTGCATCTCCGCCCCGAAGACGCCGTGCTCCGTACGGATGCCGGCATCCCTGCATTTCTGTACGATGTACTCGTAGAGCGCTTCCGCCCTGTCCGGCGGTCCGGCCTTCACGAAGCTTGGCCGGTTGCCCTTGCGCGCGTCCGCGTACAGCGTAAACTGGGAAATGACAAGAAGGCTGCCGTTTGTGTCCGCCAGCGACAGGTTCGTCTTCCCGTTCTCGTCCGGATAAATGCGGAGCGCCAGCATCTTCTTCACCATGCGGTCCGCGATCTCCTCCGTGTCCTCCTGGCCGATCCCGACCAGCACCGACGCGCCGTTTTTGATTGCCCCGACGATCTCTCCGTCAACTTCCACGCTCGCCTCTGAGCATACCTGCAAAACAAGTCTCATAATAATCACTCGTCGAGTAGACAGTCTCGACACT
>DFFD01000133.1:0-1824 GCA_002369495.1 Lachnospiraceae bacterium UBA3785
CGAAAGTGGTGGGAGTACGTCACCACATCGACAGACTACCTGTATGGGTTATCCGATGATGCAGCCCCCTTAAGTATAACGCTCCGTGCAGCTGACGACCCTGATCTGTTCTTACTGGTAAGGACTGCACAGGCAAATAAAGACATGATTCCCAGGCTTCTTGCGTATGCAGAAAAGCTAAAGAATCTGTAAGAATCCCTGCCCCTCTGGTGAGCAAGCTCACCCGGGGACAACCAAACGATGCAGCATCCTGCCCTTCGGGCAGTCTGCACGCGCGCAGGCGCGCTATAGATACAGAGAAGGCCAGACCCTTAGGAGAGCGAGCTCTCCACAGGACAACCAAACGATGCAGCATCCTGCCCTTCGGGCAGTCTGCACGCGCGCAGGCGCGCTATAGATACAGAGAAGGCCAGACCCTTAGGAGAGCGAGCTCTCCACGGGTCTGGCCTTCTCTGTATCTGCATCGTTTATTGCGTTCGCGATCATTCGTACTCAACCGTCGCCGGCGGCTTCGGCGTATAATCATACAGCACCCTGTTGATGCCCGGCACCTCCGCGATGATCCGCTTCACCAGGTGGTCGATCAGCTCATCCGGCAGATGCTCAACCGTGACCTCCACGACGTCCGTGGTGTTGATCGCGCGGATGATGCACGGCCAGTCAAAGGTGCGCTTGCCGTTCTTGATACCGGTGGATTTGAAATCCGGGACGACCGTGAAATACTGCCAGACCTTGCCCTCAAGGCCGTTCTTCGCGAACTCTTCCCTGAGGATCGCATCCGACTCACGCACCGCCTCGAGACGGTCGCGGGTGATCGCACCCGGGCAGCGGACGCCGAGACCCGGACCCGGGAACGGCTGGCGGTTGACCATCTCAGCCGGCAGGCCGAGCGCAGCGCCGACCACGCGGACTTCGTCCTTGAAGAGGAGCTTTACGGGCTCGACAAGCTCCATTTTCACCTCTTCCGGCAGGCCGCCGACATTGTGGTGGGCCTTGATGCCGTCCTTGCTCTCAAGGATGTCCGGATAAATGGTGCCCTGGCCGAGGAATTTCACATCCTTAAGCTTGGCAGCCTCCTCGTCGAAGACCTTGATGAACTCGCCGCCGATGATCTTGCGCTTCTGCTCCGGATCGGAGACGCCGGCAAGAAGGTCAAGGAAACGGTCGGTCGCGTCGACGTAGATGAGGTTCGCGCCGAGCTGCTTCTCAAAGACGTCGATGACCATCTGGCTCTCGCCCTTGCGCATCAGGCCGTGGTTGACATGGATGCAGGTGAGCTGCTTGCCGACCGCCTTGATGAGGAGCGCCGCGACGACCGACGAGTCAACGCCGCCGGAGAGCGCAAGAAGGACCTTGCCGTCGCCGATCTGTTTTCTAAGCATCTCGATCTGCTCCGCGATGAACTTATCAGCCAGCTCCTTCGTTGTGATCCGTTCCATCGATTCCGGGCGGATATTTTCACTGTTTGCATAGTATTCACTTCTTGCGTCTGCCATAAAATCCTCCTTTTAGGTGCTTCCGTTTGGATTTACTAATCATAGCACAAAGGCGCGTACCATTTCCACGAAAAATGAGGCAAAAATTTTAACAGAATTCTGTAGAATCGGAGAAGAATTTCGTATATTATAATGATATCCGGCGGTCAGTGCCCCGCATCGCACCGCCTGAAGTCTGTCTTACAGGGAAAATGAAAGGAATCTCCATGAACGAACTCGTCCTGATCATCGATTTCGGCGGCCAGTACAAGCAGCTGATCGCCCGCCGCGTCCGCGAATGCAATGTCTACTGCGAGATCATCCCCTTTTCAACGCCGGTTGAAGAGAT
>DFFD01000133.1:1955-5671 GCA_002369495.1 Lachnospiraceae bacterium UBA3785
TCGCCGACCGCACCCGCGGAGCTCTTTTCGCTCGGGATCCCGGTGCTCGGGATCTGCTACGGCTCCCAGCTCATGGCTTATAAGCTCGGCGGCAGCGTAAAGACCGCCCCGGTGAGCGAGTACGGCCACACATCCGTCTCGGTCACTGCGCCGGATTCGGCCATTTTCGAGGGCGTCTCCCCGGAGACGCTGACCTGGATGTCCCACACGGACTACATCGCGGCAGTCCCCGAGGGCTTCCGCATCACCGCCCGCACGGCGAACTGCCCGGCGGCCGCGATGGAAAATGCAGACAGAAAGCTCTACGCCGTCCAGTTCCATCCCGAAGTCTCCCACACGAAGGAGGGCACGGCCATGCTCCGGAACTTCGTCCGGAAGGTCTGCGGGTGCAGCGGGGACTGGGAGATGTCTTCATTTGCCGAAAATACCATAAAGGAACTCCGCGAGAAGATCGGGGACGCCCATGTGATCCTGGGGCTCTCCGGCGGCGTCGACTCCTCGGTCGCGGCCGCTCTCCTCTCCCGCGCGATCGGCCGGCAGCTCCACTGCGTCTTCGTCGACCACGGGCTCATGCGCAAGGACGAGGGCGACGAGGTCGAGGCGATCTTCGGTCCGGGCGGCTCGTTCGATCTTGATTTCACGCGCGTGAACGCCCGGGAGCGCTTCTTCATGGAGCTCATGGGCGAATCGGACCCGGAGGCCAAGCGCAAGGTGATCGGCGCGATCTTCCCGCAGGTCTTCGGCGACGAGGCGAAGAAAATGAAAGGCCTCGTCCGCTACATCGCCCAGGGCACGATCTACCCGGACGTGGTGGAGAGCGGCGACGGAAAGACGTCCGACGTCATCAAATCCCACCACAACGTCGGCGGGCTCCCGATCGCGCTGGTCCGCGAGCTCGGCTTCGACGAGAAGCCGGTCGAGCCGCTCAGGATGCTGTTTAAGGACGAGGTCCGCCGGGTCGGGCTTGAGCTGGGGATCCCCGAGCAGCTGGTCATGCGCCAGCCGTTCCCGGGTCCGGGGCTCGGCGTCCGGATCGTCGGCGAGATCACGCCGGCCAAGGTCAGGATCGTGCAGGAGGCGGATTTCATTTTCCGGGATGAGCTGCACCGCGCGGGCGTCGACAAGGATCTCGGGCAGTATTTTGCCGCCCTCTCCAACATGCGGAGCGTCGGCGTCATGGGCGACCACCGGACCTACGGGCTTGCGGTGGTGCTGCGGGCGGTCCTCACGTCCGATTTCATGACCGCCGAGGCGGCCGAGATTCCCTGGGCGGTCCTGCAGCGCTGCATGAACCGGATCATCAACGAGGTTCCCGGGGTGAACCGGGTGCTCTACGACCTGACGTCGAAGCCGCCGGGAACGATCGAACTCGAATAGTCCCCGCTTGCCTCAGCAGCCCTTTCTCCCGCTCCTGTGATCCTCGATCGAGCAGGCGCCCGGCGTCCCGAACTCCACGAGCCCGACATCCTCGGGCTTCAGGGTCACGGTCCCGTCCTCCAGCACGAACGCCGGGATCCCGACATCCCCGATCGCCTTCATCCGGTCAAAGGCCGGGTTCGTGTCTCTCAGTCTCGTAAAGGCGCTCATGTTCCGGATGTTCTCTCCGATATTGATGTACCTGAACTCGTCTTCACGCCCTTCGATCTGTTTGTGGATATAGTCGCAGTAGGGGCAGGTCGGCATTCCGTATACTTTAATCATATCAGTTACCTCCTTGTTATCCTCAATATACCATATCAAAGCCCGCGATTCAATTCGCAGGTCAATACTTCTTCCGCCTCTTCAGAGTTTCATTTTTGCCGTCTGCTCTGATAAAGCCTTTCATCTTTCATTCCTCCATACAGCCATCTCGCGCGCAATCTCCAGAAAATCAACCCTGCACCGCCCGTCCCATATGCCGACCGGGACGAGATCGTCAAACGTGTACGTCACAAGAAAAATGCTCTCCTCATTTTTCTGATAGATAAATATCTGCCGGTTCTCCGGATCAACGACCCAGTATTCCCTGACGCCTGCTTTCATGTACTTATACAATTTGATCGTCAGATCAGTTTTAGCCGTGGCCGGAGACAGGATCTCAGCGATAAAGTCCGGGGCGCCGAAGATCCCGCGGCTGTTTACTTTATCATGGTCACAGATCACCAGAATATCCGGCTGCACCATCGTCCGGCTGTCCCTGTCAAGCTGCACATCAAGTGGTGCCGTAAGCACATGACATTTTTCCCCGTTCTTCTTCACAAAATCCTGCAGCTGGTAGGACAGCTCCCCTGAAACGAGCTGATGCTCATGTGATGGCGCTGCCATATCATATATTACTCCGTCGATCAGTTCCACCCTCCGGTCATCCGGCAGGGCGTAGTAGTCTTCCAGGGTATACTCTCCCTGCTTTTTGACATGTCGGAAAGATGGTCCTGCATTATATGCCGGCACCGGTTCCGCGACAAACAAAGACTCCCCATTGCCTGAAGAACCGGCAGCGTAACCGTCCGTATCCCGCCTGAGGACTCTCTCCAGCGCAATGATCGTCTCCATGCGGGGGGCTTCCGTGACTCCCCCGAATATCTTCTGCACGGTTCCGAGCGGGACGCCGGATCTCTTTGAGATTTCCTTATTGCTGAGCCCCAGTTCTTTTTTTCGGCTCTTCATCTCTCTGAGGGTCATATCGTCCTCCCTTTATTCCTTATCAGATCAGTATCTAAGATTATTATACATGTATAAACCGCAGAAATCAAACCGTTTTAACCGTTTATGCACCGTTTTTAAACCATCCCGGTCATTTTTCTTACTCTCCGCAAAGCCTCAGCATCTCCATCACGCCGGCCGTCCACCGCTCAGAGTCGCCGATCCCGCACTGAACCATACCGCCCTCGAAATATAACAGCGTGACGTCATCGCCCGCCTTGGTCATCTGCAGAAGAGTTCCGCCGAATGACCCCCCATCCGCGAAGGTGATCTCCTCGAAATCAAAAGAAACTTGCCAGTAATCACCCACATTCGCAAAGCTCTTCTTCCCCGGCAGAATATTCCGCAGCCGCATCGTGAACGTGGTCTCACTGAACATATGGAGAAGCACGGAAAACTCTTTATCCTCCGGCGTAAAGGAGAACTCATGGTTGACCGAGTCCCCGGCCGGCCGATACCAGCCGCTGATCCTGACGCACCCATCCATCCTGAGGGCCGGATACCGCTGCTCGATCGTGCGCGGCCAGGTATAGAACAGAGCTGACAAGACGAGCACGGCGAGGACCGCCGCGGCCGCGGCAAGGCCCCATCCTCTTTTGCGCACATTCTTCTTTTCTTCCTGCGAATCCCTCACAACGCTCGTGAGCGTCTCCTCCGCCTTCTCCCTGTAGTCTTCCACAGGGATCCTCTCCCCGGTGAGCAGTTCATTTACCGTGATGCCGAGCAGATTGCAGAGCTCAAGCATGATGGAGGCGTCCGGCAGGCTTTTGCCGTTTTCCCACTTCGAGACCGCCTTGTTCGAGATCCCGAACTGCCCGGCGAGGGAAGCCTGCGTCAGCCCTTTTTCCTTCCGAAGTTCGGCGATGAATCTTCCGATTTTTACCTGATCCATGGAGATTCCTCCTTTCCCTGCCATTATCATACCGAATCGCCCCGAAAAATGCAATGAACCTCCGGTAGACCCGCCTCATCAGCCCCTTTTTCCCGGAGGTACACCAAAAATCCCGCAAAAAAAGAGCCGCTTTTCGCGGCTC
>DFFD01000097.1 GCA_002369495.1 Lachnospiraceae bacterium UBA3785
CGCCGTGCACTTTAAGGAACGATTGAACGCCTATCTTGCGGAAATAAAAACGAACCAGAAGAGCCTGGCCGCCGCCGCAGGCTTAAGCCCCGCGACGGTCAGCCGCTATGTCTCCGGAACGCGTGAGCCGGAGAAGGACTCCGGGAACATCCGGAAGCTGGCCGGCGGGATCGCCGCGCTCTCCGGCGGGAAGCTCTCCGGGGAGACCGTCCTCCGCGAGCTGAACGAAAACGTCCGGAAAGGATCGGTCGGCGACTACGAAAGCTTCCTTGCGAACCTCAACCTGCTCCTTCAAAGGACGGGCATGCGCGGCAGCGAGCTTGCGCGGGCGCTCAACTACGACGCCTCGCATATCTCGAAGATCCTCTCCGGCACGCGCCGTCCCGGCAATGTGCGGCAGTTCGCGGAGGATGCCGCAGCGGCCGTCGCGCTGAAGGCGGCGGGCAGCCCCGGGATCGCAGATCTTGCGGCGCTGGTCGGCGCGGACCCGAAGGAGACCGGAAGCCTTTCGGATCTCCGCGAGCGCATCACGGACTGGCTCGGCGCGGGGAACGCGCCTGAGAAGGAAGAGCCGGTGCCTCATTTTCTTGAGAAGCTGGATGCATTTGACTTAAATGAATACCTCGCGGCGATCCGTTTCGACGAGATCAGCGTGCCGGAAGCCGTCTATCCCCTGCCGGAATCGCGGACGTATTACGGCCTCCGGGAGATGATGGAGGCTGAGCTTGACTTTATGCGGGCAACGCTGCTCTCCGATTCGAAGGAGGACCTGATCCTCTACAGCGACATGCCGCTCGCGGAGATGGCGGCCGACCCGGAATTTCCGAAAAAATGGCTCCTCGGCCTCGTCCTCCTGCTCAAAAAAGGCCTGCGCCTCATTGTCATCCACGATGTGAACCGGCCTGCGGGGGAAATGATGGTCGGCCTCGAGAACTACATTCCGCTCTACATGACCGGCCGGATCGTCCCTTACTGCCTGTCAGTCCCCCAGGGCTCCGTTTTCATGCACCTCCTCAAGGTCTCCGGCGCGGCGGCCCTCGAAGGCTCGGCGATCGCTGGCAGGCAGGCGGGCGGAAGATATGTCCTCTGCCGCGGGGAGGCGGAAGTGAGGCATTTCAGGCAGCGCGCGAAGGACCTGCTCGGTAAAACCAGGCCGCTGATGAAGATCTATCGGGGAGAGCAGAAGGAGGCATTTTATGAAATGCTCCGCGGCCTTCCGGCTGAGGAAATGCGGACGACGGCCTCCTGCCTGCCGCCCGAGCTGATGTCGGAGGAGCTCCTTGAGCGCATCCTGGCGCGGACGGAGACTTACGGCGCGGCGAAGGACGCGATCCGGGAATACCGGAAGAAGGGACAAAAGAGGCTGTTTTCATTTTTAAATAACGGCGTGCCGGTCACGATCTCACTGCCGGAGCTGTCTGCGGAGACATTTGCGGAGGCGGGCGTGCGCCTGGCCCTCTCGGGCCTCTTCCTTGAGAGCGAGATCGGGTGCACTTTCGAGGAATACCTTGCGTATCTTGAGGACGCGCGGGCGCTGGCAGCGGAGCATCCGGGCCTTACTATTCTCACGAATCCGGTCCAGACCTTCCGCAGCATCAATTACACGGTCATCGGCGATAAGATGGTGATCGTGTCGAAGGAGAAAAGCCCGGCGATCCATTTTGTGATCTGCCACAGCAAGATGGTGCAGGCGTTCAGAAATTTCATACCGCCGTTCACGTAAGATGTGGCCGGCTCGGATCTCTTTAGAATACAGGAAAATGCAATGCGTGAAGTAAACGATCAGTATCCGGAATTTGCGGAACCTTACGAGCCCGTGAAGGGCGGAAAACATCACAGGGGACTCTACGGGGCAGGGAAGAAACCGATGTACTTCCTGTTCCGGTTTTTTATACTCGCCGGGCTTCTCATCATCATCATGGCGATCCGCGTGCCGAAGGTTGATGTCAGGGAGCCTTCGCATGAGACGCCGCCGCCCGGACCTGCCGTGACGGATATCACGGCGGAACCGACGCCGGAGGTCCCCCCGGAACCCGGGCCGGCCGTGCCGGAACCGACACCCGAACCGACAAAGGCGCCGACGCCCGAACCGACGGCTGAGCCGACACCGGAACCGACTGTGACAGTGACGCCGACTGTGACGGTGACCCCGACCGCGACGGTCACGCCGACACCTCGCCCGACGGCCACGCCCCGCCCGACGAATCCGGTGCCTCGCCCGACGACGACGCCTCGCCCGACGACGACGCCCCGTCCGACAACGACGCCTCGTCCGACGACGACGCCCGCTCCGACGACGACGCCTCGTCCGACGACGACGCCCGCTCCGACGACCACGCCTCGTCCGACAACGACGCCGACTCCGACGCCCACGCCGACTCCGACGCCGGCGACCTACCGGAATCCGACGGCGTCCGTTTCCCACGTTTACTACTGGCCGTGCCTCAACCACGTCGAAGTGGAGTACCAGGTCACGGCAAATGACGCGAAAAATATCACTTCCGCCGGCACGGTCGCTTCGACCGCGGACCCGGCTCTCTTGTCGGCCTCGCTTCCGAATAAGTCCGGCGCGGGCACGATCGACGCGAATATGGACGTCACCGACAAACTGATCCTCATGAGCGATGACAGCTGGAAGACGGACATCACCCTGAATTACACCCTGAACGGGGCCGCGAGGACGCTTTCTGTGAGCGACACACGCGTGCCGGAGATCAAAGGGCTTCTCAATTACTCGGATCTTGCGACAGGGACGTTTGATGACGCTTCGGGAAAATTTGTCTACTCGAAGACCGCCTTTAAGTATCCGAAGGACGAGCGCCACACCTACGACGTCGACGTCACAGGCATCTCCATCGGCTGGATGAGAGGGACGGAGACCTCCGACGGCAGCTATGAGTTTACGGAGACCGGGAGCACCCGGGTGCTCTGGGACGGCACCGGGACGAGCCCGGTCGAGAAAATGGAACCCATGGAGGACGGAGACGAGATGGAGATCGTCTTCCTCTATGAGGGCACACCGGACCTTACGCCGCCTGAGGATGCGCGCGGCGCGACGCATTTCTACCTCATCTACGAGATCGAGGGCACCGGAACCGACACGGACGGGACGGTCTACAGGATTGCGGACCCGACCGGCACGGAGACGGCGCCGGCCTGGATCAATGAGCCGGTCTACAATGAGCCGACGATTTCCGTTTCCGGCGTATACTTGTATACGAGCCTTCGGCATGCGGAGGTGCGGTATTCGATCACCGCGAACGACGCGACGAACATCAAGTCGCAGGCTGAGATCTCGTGCGAATGGGGCAGTTATTATAAATCTAAGTGCACGCTGCCGGAAATGACGGGCAGCGGCGATTTCACCGCCGACGCGAATTACGGAGACAACTTGCAGGGTGCCAGCGGCTCTACATGGGAGACCACGATCTATATGAGCTACAATCTCGGTTCTTCGAGCCGGACAAGGACGTTCTCCATATCCGGGCGTCCAGAGATACGGTACTGCTATCTCGACTTCGCTTCCGATTACTATGTAAGCGATGATATCACCGATATGAGCATCGGACGTGAGCTGAAGCTGGTGTTTAAGAACGACGATCCGCACAAATATACCGCGGAGTTTAACAAGGTCGAGATCGAATGGTTCAAGTACGATTCCTACGGCAATGAAATCTCGGTCGGCAGGAGGGAGATCTGGGAGGGCAGCTTCACCGAGGGCGAAGGACCGGTCTTCTACGGGCCTTACGGGCCGATGACAGATACCGAGGACTCCTCGCAGAAGTGCTATGAGTACTCGTTCTGGTACACGAACCTTAATGCGACACCGCCGGATCCGGAGGCCGTGCTCTTCCGTCTGCATTTCTACGGCAAGATCAGCGGCAACGATTCGTATGACACGTCGGATGAGCTTTACGCCTACACGGAGGAATACATGGAGCTTCCGTAAGGAGTTGTGGAGAAGGCACTTTATTTTTAACAGTAGTTCATTTTTAAGGAGGGGATAAAAAATGAAGAACACAAAGACACTGGTCGGTACCGTGATCGCGATTCTGCTGATCATTCTTCTGGCGAACCCGCAGTGGCTGCCGCTCTCCGAGGCGACGAGGGAGAGCGTGCGGGAGCTGGAGAAGACATTTTTCCTGATCGAGCGGAGCGGCAGGATCACGCTGGCGCATATCCTGACGCTGCTCCTCATGATCGCGGTGCTCTGGATCGTCAATACCGCTGTCCGCGCGATCATCCGGTACTTCGGGCAGAAGGGCCGCCGGGCGGAGACCGTCGCGAACATGCTCGCAGGCGCGTTTCATTACCTGATCGTCATTGTCGGGGCAGTCTGGGGCCTGGCGATCCTCGGCGTAAACGCGACGGCGGTGCTGGCCGGCGTCGGGATCATCGGCCTGATCCTGGGCTTCGGCGCGCAGAGCCTGATCGAGGACATTATTACGGGGGCCTTCATCATTTTCGAGGGCCAGTACGAGATCGGAGATATCATCATCCTGGATGATTTCCGGGGCGTTGTGCGGAACATCGGCGTCCGCACAACGACGATCGAGGACGCCGGCGGCAACCTCAAGGTCGTCAACAACTCGGATATCCGGAATTTCCAGAACCGCTCGCGCAACCAGTCGCTCGCGATCTGCGAGTGCGCGGTGGCCTACGACACGGACCTCAAGAAGCTGGACGCGGTGCTCGCGGCAGGCCTTCCGGCCATGTACGAGGCCCACAGGGATCTCTATCTTGCGCCGCCACGCTGCCTCGGCGTCGAGACGCTGGCGGACAGCGGCGTGAACCTCAGGATCGTGGCGGATGTGAAGGAGGAAAATGTCTTCGCTGCCCGCCGTCAGCTGAACCGCGACGTCTGGGCACTGTTTAACGGCAACGGGATCGAGATTCCGTTCCCGCAGGTGGTCGTGCACAAGGAGTAAGAGTGAAAAACAAGAGGCCGTCGCAGCAATCACTGCGACGGCCTCTGCATGGTGTGCCGGGCATGGCACAATTCTTACCGGTGAAAGTCCGGTCATGGGTAATCTACCGCTCATGTAGTTAAACGCAAGCCGAAATCGGAGACGATGGGGTGAAGGAAGCGCGTAGCAAAGTCATGAGCCTACGAACAGAAACCTGATA
>DFFD01000224.1 GCA_002369495.1 Lachnospiraceae bacterium UBA3785
GTGCTGGAGGTCCGGAAGAGCCTGGAGACGCTGGCGATCCGGAAAGCCTGCGAGCGCATGACGGAGGAGGATTTCAGGAAGCTGCGCGCGGCGGCGGATGCATTTGATGAGCTGGTCCGGTCGGATAAGGCGGACCTCACGGAGCTTGCGGAGGCGGACGTCACATTTCACGACGCGATCTATGAAGGCACGCGGAACCGCCGCCTGATCCAGATCCTCGGGAACCTGCGCGAGCAGATGTACCGCTTCCGGATTGAGTACCTGAAGGAAGGTGACGTCCGGGAGAACCTGGCGGAGGAGCACGAGGAGATCCTGAAGGCGGTCGAGGCGAGGGATGCGGAGAGAGCGGTGAGGCTCATCTCCGAGCACATCGACAACCAGCACCGCGCCATCAACGACAATATCCTGGAGAAGGAGGAGTGAGGCATGCCGGGAGACATGAAAAGCGCCCCGATCGGCGTTTTTGATTCGGGACTTGGGGGCCTTACGGTCGCGCGGGAGATCATGCGGAATCTTCCCCGCGAGCGCATCGTCTACTTCGGCGATACCGCCCGCGTGCCCTACGGCAACAAATCCAAGCCCACGATCGTCCGCTACTCGCGGCAGATCGTCCGCTTTCTCATGCAGCAGGAGATCAAGGCGATCGTCATAGCCTGCAACACCGCGACCGCTCTTGCAATCGATGAGGTGAAGGAGGAGGCCGGCATACCGGTCATCGGCGTCGTCGAGCCCGGCGCGGTCACGGCCGCAGCCGTCACGAAGAACAAACAGGTGGGGGTGATCGCGACGAGGGCGACCACCTCGACCAACGCCTATGCCCGGGCGATCCACGCGATCGACCCGTCGATCAATGTGATCTCGGAGGCCTGCCCGCTGCTGGTCCCGCTCGCGGAGGAAGGCTGGCTGCATGACCGCATCACCGACGAGATCATCATGCGCTACCTGGACGATCTCCTGGAGCACGATATCGATACGCTGATCCTGGGCTGTACGCATTATCCGCTCTTTCGGAGCGAGATCCGGAAGCTCATCGGCGACAAGATCACGCTGGTGAATCCGGCCTACGAGACCGCGAAGGGGCTTGAGCGCATGCTCGCGGCCTGCAATCTGGAAAATGAAGCCCCCCTGAACCCCGATGAGCCCTACCCTTACCGCTTTTTTGTGAGCGACGAGGCGGAGCGCTTTACGGAATTTGCGAGTTCGATCCTGCCGGTGGACGTGAAGAAGGCCAGGATCATACCGATTGAGGAGTACTGATACATGTCAAAAGAGGTATTTGTGAGGGTGATCGGCACCCAGTTCCTGGCCGGCGGCCCGGAAGAGGGCGAGGAGCCGATCGAGCTTCTGACCGTCGGGAACCTGGAGGAGGACGCGGACGGCCTGACCCTCACCTACGAGGAGGTGTTCGAGGGGCTCGAGGAGCTCCCGACAGCCAATAAGGTCCGGATCGGGGAGGATTTCCTGTCGGTCGAGAAGCACGGGGCCGCGGACGTCACCATGGTGTTCGAGCCCGGGAAGGTGAGCTTTTCGCAGTACGAGACCCCGTTCGGCAGCATCGAGATGGGGTTCCTCACGAACCGGCTCGTGATCGAGCGGACAGAGGACAGGATCCATCTCCTGGTCGAGTACGTGCTCTCGATGAACGGGGAGAACACCGCGGACTGCGTGCTGGAGATGACGGTGGAAGAGAAAAGGTAAAGGGGAGGTTCGGGGACGGTTCCTGGGAACGGTTCCCGAAGGGAACCGTTTCTGGGAACCGTCCCTGTGTTTTCCGGGAAGCTTCCCTGTGCACAAAAAAAGGAGATGCGCTGCGCATCTCCTTTTTTGTACCCTGTTCAGTGTTTTCTCTTCTTCTTGGTCGCGGAAGCGGTCCTCGCAGGCGCCTGCTTCTTCGGAGCCGGCTGCTGGCCGGAGGCCTTCGCCTCGGCTGCCTTCTCCTCGTCGCGCTTCTTGAAGGCCCAGTCGCGGAAGCGGCGGAACGCGCTCTTCTTTTCAGGCGGGGCATCCAGCGTGCCGCGGAGCGCCTTGACGTCCGTGATGTAGATGCCGGAAACGGTGGCGCGGACTTCCTTCTTGACCGGGATGATCTCGAAGACCTTCTCCTCGGCGACCATGTTCATGACTCTGGGCCCGATCTTCGCCTTGACGATCGGAAGCTTGCTGCGCTTTAAGTACCACGGCGTCTGCTCGGCGACGATATCCGGCAGGCCGGCCTCCTTGATCGGGAGCCTCTTCTTGTCGATGACGAGCATGGTTACGTTCTGCTTGGCGGCCTCGATCTGCTCCATCTGCGCGGCCTGGCGCTTCTCAAGGCGCCTGCCGACGAAGTAGAGGACGACCATCGCAATGATCAGGATGATTAGAATAATTAATAAAATCTGCCAGATCTTCAACTTTGAATCCTCCGTACATTTTTCTGTGATGACACATCACATCTGAATAACGATTATACAATATTTGCCGCTTCAAGGCAAGCGCGAATGAGCCCCGGAAAGGAAAATGTCAGGCTTTTCCGGAGGCGGTCACCGGCGTCGGCCGGGTCTTGTCGAAGACATCCTCGATGTCGAAGAGATCCGCGAAGACGTTGGTCTTCGCCTGCCCGGAGAGCGCCCGCCACATCTGCAGGCCGTCGCAGTCGATGCGGCCCTGGCGGAGATAATTCTGCCGGATCTGCAGCCAGTAAGGCGTCGAGGCGTCGACGTTCGCGTAGAAGCGGTAGCCCATGCTCCTGTAGTAGGCATATTTTGCATTTTCCTCCGTGTAATCCCGGAAGGTGCCGATATCGTTCCCGTGCGCGAAGATGATCGTGTCGGTCGGGCCGGTGATGTTCGCGACGGTGTTCTGCCATTTTTCCTGGTCGGTCATCAGCGTTTCGACCGAGGCGTTCGTCACCGAAAGATGCCCCCAGGTGTGGCAGGCGAACTCCCAGCCGGAGGCCTTGACGGCCTCGGCGATCTTCTTCGCCTCCTCGACCTCCCTGTCCCAGTCGAAATCCGGGTGGGCGTCAAGCCATTCCTTCTGGTCGGCGTCCAGATGCTCGCCGGTCCGGTAGGCTGCGTCGGTCCGGTAGCCGAAGACCCCGTTGTAGCCGGTCATCGCGATCATGCCGCGGGCGCCCTTGTAGGCGGCGTCCGGGTGCTCTTCGAGAAATGTGTTGAGCCGCGGCACCACGTCGTAGTCCCCGATGAAGACCACGCCGTCGGCGTCCACGTAGCGGCACTTTACCTGCCCGTCGGAGGACAGGACCGCCTTCTCGGCGTAGCCCTGGCCCTCGTAGGAGTGATAGTAGCTCCAGTCGTCCACGGAGAGAACATAGGGCTTTTTGTCTTCAGGGAGGAGCAGATTTGTATTTTTCGAAAATACCACGTTCCCGTTCTCGTCGACCGACTCGGTTATGAGGTCCCGCATGCGGACCAGTACCCAGCCGTTCTCGTACATCTGGGAAATGATCTTGTCGAACTCCTCCACGGTAGTCATCCAGGCGTTGTTGCCGGCGA
>DFFD01000216.1:0-200 GCA_002369495.1 Lachnospiraceae bacterium UBA3785
TCCACTGCTTCTCCGGGGTGTTCTGGCGGTCCGTGAAGCGCTCGAGCTGGGTCTTGTTGTCGATCTGGACCCAGAATTTGATCACGACCATGCCGGCGTCCGTGAGTTCCTTCTCGAACTCGTTCATTTCGTTGTAGGCGCGCTGCCAGTCATTTTCCGAGCAGAAGCCTTCGAGGCGCTCGACCATGACGCGGCCGTAC
>DFFD01000216.1:259-6625 GCA_002369495.1 Lachnospiraceae bacterium UBA3785
CCGTACCAGGTGCGGTCGAAGATCGTGATGTGGCCGGTCTTCGGCAGGCGGGTCCAGAAACGCCACAGGAAATGGCGGGCCTTCTCCGGAGCCGTCGGGCTCGCAATCGGCTCCACGACGTAGCCGCGCGGGTCCAGCGCGCCGGTGATGCGCTTGATGTTGCCGCCCTTGCCGGCTGCATCCCAGCCTTCGTAGGCGATGACGACCGGGATCTTCTTGCGGTAGATCTTGTTGTGCAGGTCGGCCAGCTCCGCCTGGAGGCGGTCAAGCTCGGCCTTGTACTCTTCATCGGAGATGGTCTTGTCGAGCGGGATGTCCTTAAGGTCCGGGATCGGCTCGAGCGGGAAGGTGTTCTGCAGGATCGGAACGGCGAGCGCGTGGTTCTTGAGCGCAGTGTCGATCGCCTGGTTCAGGAAGGTGAGAACCTGCAGCTCGGCCCATTTTTTGTTCTTCGCGTCGATGATGTACCAGGGAGCCGTGGAGCGGTTGGTGTCCTCGAGGTAGCGGTCGTAGACATCGAGGCACTCGTCGTAGTGCTTGTTCTCCCAGAGATCGTCTTCGCTTACGCGCCATTTCGTGTTCTTGTCCGCGAGGAGCGCGTTAAGGCGGGCCTTCTGCTCCTTCTTCGAGATGTTGAAGAAGAATTTCATGACCAGGTAGCCGTTGTCGTGCAGCTGTCTCTCGGCGGTGTTGATGCTGCGGATGCGCTTCTCGTAGGTGGCCTCGTCGATCGTGCCGTCAAGCACGCCGTTGACGACCTCCTCCATCCAGCAGGTATCGAAGAACTGGAACTTGCCGGCCTCCGGGATCTGGATGAAGTAGCGGTAGAGGAAGGGCTTTCTCATTTCCTCCTCGGTCGGGGCGGCGTTGGTCGTCGCGACGCGGAAGAAGCGCGGGTCGATGTTCTGGATGACATCGGCGATGACGCTGCCCTTGCCGGCGGAGCCCCAGCCCTCAAAAATGACCATGACCGGGAGCTTCGCATCCTTGATCTTCATCTGGTTGGCGAACAGTTTTTCGCGCTCCTCCTTGAGGGAAGCCTTGACGGCCTCCTTGTCCGGCTGGAACGCCTTGGCAAAATCTTTAAGCATAGAGAGGATCCTCCGAAATAATATATATGTATGTATTTTAGTCCTTCTGAAAATGAAAACAATAGGATAAATCACGAAAAATCAAAGTAAAATTATGCAGAATGCACAGAGATGGTTTCATTTTTAAGAAATTCTTTGGATAAAGAGTGGGAAAATATACAGGTTCTGTGTTATGATAGAAAAAGCAGAACAGTTACCACCCAGAAAGAAGGAGGCGCGATATGCTGCTCATCAAAAATGCGTATCTGATCGACCCCAAATCCGGCAGCGAAGGCGTATGTGACATACTGACGGATTTCGGGCGGGTGCAGAAGATCGGGAAGGATCTGCCGGTGCCGGACAGCGCCGGGGTGATCGACGCGGAGGGACTCACGGCCGCGCCGGGGCTTGTGGACGTGCATGTGCATTTCCGGGATCCGGGCTTTCCGGACAAGGAGGACATTCTGACCGGGGCTGCAGCGGCGAAGAGAGGCGGCTTCACCACGGTCATCATGATGGCGAACACAAAGCCGCCCATCGACAATGTGGAGACGCTCCGGTACTGCATAAGAAAGGGGAAGGAGACCGGCATCCGGGTCCTTGCCTGCGCCAACGTGACGGCCGGCATGAAGGGGAAGGAACTTACGGACATGGAGAAGCTCTTCGCGGCCGGCGCCGTCGGCTTCACCGACGACGGGATCCCGCTTCTTGACGAGCAGATCGTCCGCGAGGCGATGAAAATGACAAAGCGCCTGCACGTCCCGATCAGCTTCCACGAGGAGGATCCGAAATTTATCCGGGAAAACGGGATCAACCACGGAAAAGCGAGCGAATTCCTGGGGATCTACGGGTCGCCGCGCGAGGCGGAGATCTCCCTCATCGCGAGGGACCTTCAGCTCGCGGAGGAGACCGGAGCGCTGATCGAGATCCAGCACATCAGCACGAAGGAGGGGGTCGCGCTCGTCAGGGAGGCGAAGAAAAAGGGGCTTGACGTGCATGCGGAGGCGACGCCGCATCATTTCTCACTGACCGAGGAGGCGGTCATTGAGCACGGGTCCTACGCGAAGATGAATCCGCCGCTCCGGACGGAGGAGGACCGGCTCGCGATCATCGAAGGCCTTCGGGACGGGACGATCGACTGCATCGCGACCGACCACGCGCCGCACACGACGGCGGAGAAGAAGGAGAGAGCCATCACGGCCGCGCCGAGCGGCATCATCGGGCTCGAGACCTCGCTCGCGCTGGGGATCACGGAGCTGGTGGAGAAGGGATACATGAGCCTGCCCGCGCTCATCCGCTGCATGACCCTGAATCCGGCGGCGATGTACGGGCTGGATGCCGGGTATCTCGCCGAGGGCGGGCCCGCCGACATCGTCCTCTTCGACCCGAAGGCGGTCTGGACCGCGGGCGGTTACGCCTCAAAGGCGGAAAATACCCCGTTCACCGGGCATAAACTCACCGGGAAGGTGATCGCGACGATCTGCAGAGGCAAAGAGGTCTACCAGGCTTAAACGGATTTCGTGACCGGCTCTATTCCGTGAAGGAGCCGGTACTTTTTCGGTGAGACGCCGTACTCCCTGGTGAAGGCCCGGTAGAAACTCGAGTAGTCGAGGAAACCGCAGTCCCGGCAGACGGAGGAGGCGGGCTCGCCTGCGAGGATTGCATTTTTTGCGGCGGTGACCCTCTTTTTCGTGATGAACTGGTGGAGCGAGAGCCCGCTTTTCTCCTTGAAGAGGTGCACCAGGTAGTAGGGGCTCGCGTAGAATGTCCCCGCCAGGCGCTCGAGCGTGAGATCGTCCGAGAGATGGACGTCGATGTAGTCGGAGACGAGCTGGAAGAGGTTCTTCTCCCCGCGGCTCTTTTCCGGCGAGGCGAGAAGGCTCGCCTGGCGGCTCAGCTTAAGGAGCAGTTCGGTGATGTAGTTCCGGATGAAGGCGGATTTTCCGAAGCGGTCCGCGCCGTATTCGTCCAGGATGAGGAGGATGACCGAGCGGAGATCGTTGAAGACGACCGGGTCAAAATGGAAAATGTAGGAGCCGACAAGGCGCACGTACTCGGTGATGTAGGTGTAGTCGGGAGCCAGCTGCCCCAGCGCCTCGTAGCTCTCGCGGGAAATCCAGAGGACGATCCGGCTGTAGGGCTTTTCCGGGTCCAGGACCCGGGCCTGATGGGGAATTCCGGGCGGGACGACGATGATGTCGCCCTCGGCGAGCGGGCGGATGCCTCCGCCGATCAGCATCTCGACATCCCCCTTGAGGAAGAAATAAAACTCGTAGTAGTCGTGGGAGTGGACGTTTACATTCTTAAAATGAAGATCGCTGTAGTAGAAAAGCTCGTAGTCCTTTGAGAGCATGTACTGGCGGGGCTGGAAGTCGGAGCGGATATTTTTCTTCATGGCGGTCTCCTTTGAAAACGGTCTTCTTACAGTATAATCCAGCACCGCAAGATTTGCAATGTTCTTCGCAATCTGCACAATATGTTTTTCGGCCCGGAAAGGGTATACTGTCATCAGAACTTAAATGAAGCACAACGCTTTATCAACATAGGAGGAAACCAAAATGAGATTATCTGCTGAGAGCTTAAAAGACAGGGCTGCATGGGAAGAGAAGGGCTACCGCCTTCCGCAGTTTGACCGCGAAGCCGTCGCGAAGGCGACGCACGATGCGCCGGAGTGGGTGCATTTCGGGGCGGGAAATATTTTCAGGGCTTTCCAGGCGAACGTCCTGCAGAATATCCTGAACGCGGGCGAATATGACAAGGGCCTCATCGCAGTCGAGGGCTTTGACCATGAGATCGTCGAGAAGGCTTACCGGGCCAATGACAACCTCTCCCTGCTCGTCACCTTAAAGAGCGACGGCAGCATCGAGAAGACGGTCGTCGGTTCCATCGTCGAGACCTGCATCCTCGATCCGAATTTCGCTGATGAATTTAAACGCCTGAAGGAGATTTTCCGCGCTCCGTCCCTCAAGATGGGGAGCTTCACGATCACCGAGAAGGGCTACAGCCTCGTGGACGGCAAGGGCGCGCAGCTTCCGGCGGTCACCGCGGACTTTGCAAACGGCCCGGCTGCCCCGGCAAGCTACCTCGGCAAGGTCTTCGCGCTGCTCTATGAGCGCTACAAGGCCGGCGCTTACCCGGTCGCGATGGTCTCCATGGACAACTGCTCGCACAACGGCGACCGCCTCTTTGCGGCGGCGGACGCTTACGCAAAGGCCTGGGCTGCGAACGGCCTGGTCGACGAGGGCTTCGTCGCCTACATCGAGGATCCGAAGAAGGTCTCCTTCCCGTGGAGCATGATCGACAAGATCACCCCGAGACCGGACGCTTCCGTTGAGGCGATGCTCCGCGCCGACGGCTTTGAGGGCCTCGATCCGATCGTCACGACCCGCGGCTCGCACGTCGCTCCGTTCGTCAACTCCGAGGAGAGCGAATATCTGGTCATTGAGGACGCGTTCCCGAACGGCAGGGTCCCGCTTGATAAGGGCGGCATCATCTACACGGACCGCGAGACGGTCGACAAGGTCGAGACCATGAAGGTCTGCACCTGCCTGAACCCGCTGCATACCTCCCTGGCTGTCTTCGGCTGCATCTTAGGCTACGACAAGATCTCCGCCGAGATGAAGGATCCGGAACTTAAGAAGCTTGTGGACATCGTCGGCTACAAGGAAGGCCTGCCGGTCGTCGTGGATCCGGGCGTCATCAACCCGAAGGAGTTCATCGACACGGTCCTGAATGTTCGCATCCCGAACCCCTTCATGCCGGACACACCGCAGCGCATCGCGACCGATACGTCCCAGAAGCTGGCGATCCGTTTCGGCGGCACGATCAAAAAATACGCTGCCTCCGAGACGCTCTCGGTCGAAGACCTTAAGCTCATCCCGCTGGTCCTGGCCGGCTGGTGCCGCTACCTCATGGCGGTGGACGATGAGGGCAATGCCTTCACGCCGAGCGACGATCCGCTCCTTGAGACCGTGACGCCGTTCGTCGCCTCCTTTAAGCTCGGCGACGGCACGACCGCCGCGGAGGCGAAGGAGAAGCTCCTGCCGCTCCTTAAGGACGCCAAGATCTTCGGCGTGGACCTCGAGGAGGTCGGCCTTGCGGACAGGGTTGCCGGTTATTTCTCGGAGCTCATCGCCGGCAAGGGTGCCGTCAGGGCAACGCTTAAGAAGTATCTCGACTGAATAAAAATGAAAAAAAACGAAGCCGCCTCTTGCAATAAGCGGCGGCTTCGGATATAATGAGGAAAGGAAATGTAAGCGCTTTCAAACGGCGCGGCTTTCATTTTCGAAAGGATGTATGAGCATTTATATCAAAGCTGCATGAAGGAGGATCCAGTCATGAATGATGTGCTTAAGAAACTCGGTGAAATCGGTATCGTCCCGGTCGTCGTGCTCGACGATGCGAAGGATGCGGAGCCGCTCGGCAAGGCCCTGATGGAAGGCGGCCTTCCCTGCGCAGAGGTCACATTCCGCACAGCGGCGGCGGAAGAGTCCATCCGGATCATGTCCGAGAAGTTCCCGGAGATGCTGGTCGGCGCAGGCACGGTCCTGACGATCGATCAGGCGAACCGCGCGATCGACGCCGGCGCGAAGTTCATCGTCGCTCCGGGCCTCAACCCGAAGATCGTCCAGTACTGCATCGACAGAGGCGTACCGGTCTGCCCGGGCACCTGCACTCCGTCGGATGTGGAGCGCGCTCTTGAGCTCGGCCTCGACACCGTGAAGTTCTTCCCGGCTGAGCCGTCGGGCGGCCTCGGCTTCATCAAGGCGATCGGCGCTGCTTATGTCAATGTCAAGTTCATGCCGACCGGCGGCATTTCCGCAAAGAATGTCCGCGAGTACCTCGCCAACAATAAGATCCTCTGCTGCGGCGGCAGCTGGATGGTCAAGGGCGACATGATCAAGGCCGGCGAGTTCGACAAGATCAAGGACATGGTTAAGGAAGCTGCCGATATCGTGAAGGAAGTCCGCGGCTGAAGAGAGGAGAAGAACGATGGAACTGAATCTGAGAGAAAAATACACCTATGATGCTGTCTCCCTCGGCGAGGTCATGCTTCGCCTTGATCCGGGCGAAGGCCGGATCCGCACCGCGAGAAGCTTCCGCGCATGGGAAGGCGGCGGCGAGTACAACGTTATCCGCGGCCTGCACAAGTGCTTCGGCCTGAAGACGGCTGTCCTCACGGCTTTTGCCGACAATGAGGTCGGTCTCCTCATGAAGGACTTCATCGAGCAGGGCGGCGTTGACACTTCCTTCATCTACATGAAGAAGACGGACGGCATCGGCCGCATCTGCCGCA
>DFFD01000216.1:6683-7035 GCA_002369495.1 Lachnospiraceae bacterium UBA3785
TCTGCCGCAACGGCATCAACTTCACTGAGAGAGGCTTTGGCATCCGCGGCGCTGTCGGCTGCTCCGACCGTGCGAACACCGCCATCTCCCAGGCGAAGCCGGAAGACTTCGACCTTGAGTACCTCTTCGGCACCCTCGGCGTCCGCTGGCTGCACACCGGCGGCATCTATGCGGCTCTTTCCGAGCAGGCTTCCGAGACCGTCATCGAGGTCATCAAGACCGCCAAGAAGTACGGCACGATCGTATCCTACGACCTGAACTACCGTCCGTCCATGTGGAGCGCGATCGGCGGCCTTGAGAAGGCCCAGGCTGTCAACAAGGAGATCGCGAAGTATGTCGACGTCATGATCGG
>DFFD01000009.1:0-3055 GCA_002369495.1 Lachnospiraceae bacterium UBA3785
CAGAAATTCTTCATCAGCGGCTTTAGGAGCCTCTTCCACGGCGCGCCGAACATGGACACCCTGATCGCGCTGGGCTCGGGAGCGGCGTTTGTCTACTCGACCGCAATGCTCTTTGCGATGACCAGGGCCCAGGCGGACGGCGACATGGGAGCGGTCTCATCCTATATGATGGAATTCTATTTCGAGTCGGCGGCGATGATCCTGACGCTGATCACGGTCGGAAAGATGCTCGAAGCCTACTCGAAGGGCAAGACGACGAACGCGTTAAAGAGCCTCATGAAGCTGGCTCCTAAGACCGCCTGCGTGATCCGGGACGGGCAGGAGATGACTGTTCCGGTCGACAGCGTGCGGCGCGGCGAGACCTTCGTCGTGCGGCCGGGGGAAAATATCCCGATCGACGGCGTCGTCCTCTCCGGGAGCTCCGCGGTCAACGAGGCCGCGCTGACCGGCGAGAGCCTCCCGGTGGACAAGGAGCCGGGCGATACGGTCTCCTCCGCGACGCTCAACCAGTCCGGGTTCCTCACCTGCGAGGCGACCCGCGTCGGCGAGGATACAACGCTGGCCCAGATCATCCGGATGGTGTCGGACGCGGCGGCGACGAAAGCGCCGGTCGCGAAGCTCGCGGACACGATCTCGGGCGTATTTGTCCCCGCCGTCATCGGCATCGCGTTTTTAGCGATCGTGATCTGGCTCCTTGCCGGCCGCCCGTTCGGGTTCGCGCTCGCCCGGGGAATCTCGGTCCTGGTCGTCTCCTGCCCCTGCGCGCTCGGCCTTGCGACCCCGGTCGCGATCATGGTCGGCAACGGCATGGGGGCGAAAAACGGCATCCTCTTTAAAAATGCCGGAGCCCTGCAGGAGACCGGAAACGTCGAGATCATCGCGCTGGACAAGACCGGCACGATCACGGAGGGCGCTCCGAAAGTGACGTATATGATCCCGGCGGAAGGCGTTTCGGAAAATGAACTGCTCAGGAAAGCCGCCTCGCTCGAGAAAAAGAGCGAGCACCCGCTCGCGAAGGCGGTCCTCGCCGAGGCGGAGGCGCGGGGAGAAGCGGCGGGCGAGGTGTCTTTATTTTCCGCATTGCCGGGCAACGGGCTTACGGCGGTGCTGGACGGAAGGACGCTCACCGGCGGAAGCCTTGCCTTCATCGGGAAGAAGATTCATCTGCCGGCGGAGATGCGGAAGAAGGCGGAAGAGCTGGCCGGAAACGGAAAAACGCCGCTGCTTTTCGCGGAGGACGGGCGGCTGCTCGGCGTCATCGCGGTGGCGGACACGATCAAGGCGGACAGCGCGAAGGCAATCGCGGAGCTCAAAAACATGGGCATCCACGTCGTCATGCTGACCGGCGACAACGCAAGGACCGCCGAGGCGATCGGCCGCGAGGCCGGGGTCTCCGAGGTCATCGCGGGCGTCCTGCCGGACGGCAAGGAGGCGGTGATCCGGGCTCTCCGGGAGAAAGGAAACGGCAGTATTGAGCGGACGCTCTTCGAACGGCTGACCGGGAAGCCGGCCAGGGATCACTACCGGGTCGCGATGGTCGGCGACGGCATCAACGACGCGCCGGCGCTCACGCGGGCGGACATCGGGATCGCGATCGGCGCCGGCGCGGACGTCGCGATCGACGCGGCGGACGTCGTGCTCATGAAAAGTTCGCTCGCGGACGTGGCCGCCGCGGTAAGGCTTTCGAGGAGGACCTACGTCAATATCGTCGAGAACCTGTTCTGGGCGCTTATCTACAACACGCTGCTGATCCCGCTCGCGGCCGGGGCCTACGTCCACGCGTTCGGCCTGGCCATGGACCCGATGTTCGGGGCCGCGGCGATGAGCCTGTCCAGCTTCTGCGTCGTCTCGAACGCGCTGCGCCTCAATCTCATGAAGGTGCACGACGCGTCGAAAGATAAACCCCTGCGCCACCCGGTGAAACTGAACGAATCCGGGCGGCTGCTGGAAATGAAGAACGCCGATGAAGGCGGGAAAGGAGAGGAAATGACAAAGACCATTAAAATCGAAGGCATGATGTGCCCGCACTGCGAGGCGACCGTCAAGAAGGCGCTCGAGGCGCTCCCGTTCGTTACGGAGGCGACGGCCAGCCACGAGGCCGGGACCGCGGTCGTTGTCCTGTCCGGTGAGGCGGACGAGGCAGCCCTGAAGAAGGCGGTCGAGGATAAGGACTACAAGGTCCTCGGAATCGAGTGAGAACTCCGCAAAGGAGGCGCAATGACGGCGGTGCTGCTGAGGCGGCACCGCTTATTTTGTGAGATCACAGGCGCTTCGCGATGAACCGCGGAAAGGCTTTGGGATATCTGCGACGAAAAGCACTTGCAAAACAGGGCGGATTCCTATATAGTGGATATGTGACAAAAAAAGGCGTATTTTGTCAAATTTTTTATCCAAAAATGGAGGAGAATGACATGATCGATCAGAGCTGGGAGAGCGCATTTGTCAAGCGGCTGGAGCCGGTCTACGACGAGATGAAATGGCTGTACGCAGAGCTCTACCATAACGATATGCAGGCGTTCGATTATTTCTGCGGGATGCTGTACGAGTACTACAAGGCCCGCTCGGCGACCCTTAAGAAGTGGGACGCAAAGCGCGCCAAGAACCCGGACTGGTACAAGGCGAACGACATGCTCGGCATGCAGATGTACGTTAACTGCTTCGCGGGGAACCTGAAGGGTGTCGAGAAGCAGCTCGATTACATCAAGGAGTGCGGCGTCAACTACCTGCACATGATGCCGCTCATGGAGACGACCCCGGGCAAGAGCGACGGCGGCTACGCGGTCGCGGATTTCCGCAAGGTGGACCCGTCTCTGGGAACGATCAAAGACCTTGCGCGCCTCTCCGGAAAATGCCACAGGAAGGGCATCAGCGTCTGCCTCGACTTCGTCATGAACCACACGAGCGAGGATCACGAGTGGGCGAAGCGGGCGAAGGCCGGCGAGAAGGAGTACCAGGACCGCTACTTCTTCTTTGACGACTGGACGATCCCGAATGAGTACGAGAAGACCGTCCCGCAGGTGTTCCCGACGACCGCCCCGGGCAACTTCACCTGGTG
>DFFD01000009.1:3133-3284 GCA_002369495.1 Lachnospiraceae bacterium UBA3785
GGCAAGGTCGTCATGACCCAGTTCTACCCCTACCAGTGGGACCTCAATTTCGCGAACCCGGTGGTCTTCAACGACATGACCGCCAACATGCTCTTCATGTGCAACTGCGGCGTCGACATCATCCGCCTCGACGCGGTGCCCTATATCTGGA
>DFFD01000009.1:3354-7884 GCA_002369495.1 Lachnospiraceae bacterium UBA3785
TATATCTGGAAGGAGCTCGGCACCAACTGCCGGAACCTTCCGCAGGTCCACACGCTGGTCCGCATCATGCACATGGCGGCCGACGTGGTCTGCCCGGGCACGGTGCTTCTGGGCGAGGTCGTCATGGAGCCGTCCAAGCTGGCCCCGTATTTCGGAACGGTCGAGAAGCCGGAGTGCCAGATGCTCTACAACGCGACGACGATGTGCACGATGTGGAGCACGGTCGCGACGAGGGACGTCCGCCTGCTGAGGCACCAGATGGATACGGTGTTCGGGCTGCCGAAGGAGTTCATTTTCCTCAATTACATCCGCTGCCACGACGATATCGGCTGGGGACTTGACTTCGATTTCCTGGCTCAGTTCGGGATGGAGCAGGTCGCCCACAAGAAATACATCAACGACTACCTGAAGGGGGCTTACTGGGGGAGCGATTCCCGCGGCGAGCTCTACAACGACGACCCGCGGCTCGGCGACGCGCGCCTCTGCGGCACGACGGCTTCCCTCTGCGGCATCGAGGCGGCCGAGTACGAGAAAAATGAATGGAAGGAGGAGCGGGCGATCCGCCGCGACCTCATGCTCCACGCGTTCCTCTTCACCCAGACCGGCCTGCCGATCCTCTACAGCGGCGACGAGATCGGGCAGCTGAACGACTACACCTACCACGACGATCCGCTGAAGGCGGACGACTCCCGCTACATCCACCGCGGGAACCTGAACTGGGAGGACGTCGAAAAGCGCCATGACAGGAGCACCCGCCAGGGGAAGATCTTTGAGGGGATCCAGGAACTGCTGGCGATCCACCGGAAATATCATCTCTTCGACTGCGACGCGGACGCCTGGACGATCGATACGTGGAATGACCACATCCTGGGCATCGGCCGCTACAAGGACGGCGAGAAGCTGATTGCGCTCTTCAATTTTGACGACCACGACCAGACAGCCTGGATCAACGAGCCGGAGGAATACATCGATCTCATGACCGGAAATGCCCGCGAGGCGAAGGCGGTCGGGGTCCCGGCCTACGGATTCGCGTGGCTCTATTACAGCTTCAATAAGTGATCTGTGTTATAAAAAATTACCAGAAAGGCCGCCTGTTTCGGGCGGCCGTTTTTTTACAATTTGCATGACAATCATAAACGAATCATAAAAAGATTTGGACATATCTATGAAATTTCACTTGTGAAATGACATTTGATACAGTATAATTGATTAGGTATCCCGGCGGCAGTGCGCCAGCCGGAGTGTTGAAAATCCTAATATCAATAAGGAGGAGAAAGAAATGGCACTTGATTACAGAAAATGTGCGCAGGAGATCGCCGACAATATCGGCGGCGGCTCGAACGTGGCTTCTGCAGCGCATTGTGCTACCAGACTTCGTCTCGTTATCTCCGATAACAGCAAAGTCAACAAGGAAGCCCTCGAGAATATCGACGGCGTCAAAGGTATGTTCGAGTCGAACGGACAGCTTCAGCTCATCATCGGCACGGGCACGGTCAACAAGGTTTATGACGAGTTCCTCGACATCACGGGCGTTGCGGCAGCATCCAAGGAAGAAGCGAAGGCAGCAGCGGCTGCGAAGCAGCCCTGGTACATCCGTCTCTTAAAGCCGATCGGCGATGTCTTCGTCCCGATCCTTCCGGCTATCGTCGCATCCGGTCTTATGATGGGTCTCGTTGAGGCTCTCGCGAAGATCCCGGGTCTCGGCTTCGGTGATTCCGACTGGTTCGCATTCCTCGACATGGTCGCCAACACCGCTTTCGCTTACCTGCCGGTCATCGTCGCGATCTCCGCAGCCCGCGTCTTCGGCGGAAACATCTTCCTCGGCGCGGTCATCGGTCTTCTGATGATCCACTCCGCGCTGACCAACGGCTGGAACGCAGCCAACGGCTACGACGTATGGTACCTGTTCGGCCACATCAAGATCACAGAAAGCTATACGCTCGGCCAGATCAACCAGCTCGGTTATCAGGGCCATGTCATCCCGGTCATGCTCGCGGTACTCTTCATGTCGAAGCTTGAAGGCTGGCTGCACAAGCACGTTCCGGAGATGCTCGACCTGTTTATCACACCGCTGACGACCGTCCTGGTCACCGGCCTTGTCACCTTCACGATCATCGGCCCCATCTTCTCCACGCTTGAGACGCTCGTTCTCGCCGGCGCTGAGAAGCTCGTCGCGAACCCGATCGGCTCCTGCATCATGGGCGCGATCTATCCGGCAACCGTCGTCATGGGTCTCCACCACATGTACAACGTCATCGAGGCCGGCATGCTGGCTTCCAAGGGCATCAACACCTGGATGCCGATCGCTTCCGCCGCGAACTTCGCACAGTTCGGTGCCTGCCTTGCAGTAGGTCTCAGATCCAAGAATAACAAGACCAAGGCTGTCGCGATTCCGTCCTCCATGTCCGCTGCTCTCGGTATCACAGAGCCGGCTATCTTCGGTGTTAACATGCGCTTCATGAAGCCGTTCGTCGCAGGTATGATCGGCGGCGCTGCCGGCGCTCTTGTCGCCGCATTCATGGGCATCGGCGCCTCCGCTTACGGCGTCACCGGTATCCCGGGCTACCTGACCATCAACAACGCCCTGCTGTACACGATCGTTCTCGCGATCTCCGGCGGCCTTGCATTCTTCATCACCACCGTGATCTTCAGGGAAGACGAGCCGAAGAAGAAGGAAGCGGCTCCGGCGAAGCCGGCCATCGACGCGGCTTCCCAGCCGGTCGTCATCGAAGTCGGCAATGACAAGATCATCGCTCCGTCCAAGGGCCTCCTGGTCAGCCAGGAAGAAATCCCGGACGCGACATTCGCCTCCGGCGTCCTCGGCGCAGGCCTCGGCATTAAACCGGAGATCGGCGTTGTCATCGCCCCGTGCGACGGCACGATCTCCACGGTTGCCGAGTCCAAGCACGCGATCGGTATCTCCACCGAGTCCGGCCTTGAGCTTCTCATCCATGTCGGCGTCGACACCGTCAAGATGAACGGCGACGGCTTTACACCGGCGGTCGCTGAAGGCGACGTGGTCAAGAAGGGCGACCTCCTCCTGAACTTCGATATCGACAAGATCAGGAAGGCGGGTTATCCGGATACGGTCGTGTTCCTGCTCACGAACTCCGATGACTTCAACGATGTGAAAGTTAACGCATAACTGTAACTGAAAATGGGCGGTTCATCAACTCCTGGCTCAATGCGGAGAACCGGGTGAAGGAACCGCCCCTTTTTTTGCCCCGGAGGATATTTCCGGCGGCAGAAGAGAGAAAGGCTTTTTTGCGTATCAGTTACGAGATTATTTTCTGCGAGGATCAAAATGAAAAACGAAATCAGCAAAAAAAGCTTCACCACAGCACTGATCGCGGGTCTTGCCTGCATCGCGGTTCTGGCAGGCATTGAGATGGCGGCCCCGAAAAAGGCTCCGACGGAGGCGGTCACGCCGGCGGCGGAGAGCACCGCGCTGCAGCCGGTAAACACCTCCGGGACGGCTCCGGCAGCAGAGCCGGCAGGCGCCGAGGGCGACAAGAATGCAGCCGGCGAATTTGCGCCCGGCACTTACACCGCCTCCGCCAACGGGTTCGGCGGCCCGGTCGAAGTCACTCTGACGATCGGCGAGGCCGGCGGCATCACGAACGCGGAGATCAAAGGCGACAGCGAGACGCCGGACGTCGGCGGCAAGGCGCTGCCCACACTGGCAGGCCAGATCCTGGATACGCAGAGCGCTGAGATCGACGGCGTGTCCGGCGCGACGTTCACTTCCCAGGCGGTCAGGGATGCTGCGGCTTCGGCGCTGGCCGAGGCAGCCGGCGAGGAGACCGCGGGCGCTCCGAAGGCGGAAGGCGACAACCTGTTCATTCCGGGCACCTACACCGGCAGCTCCGTCGGCTTCGGCGGCGACGTGGAGGTGACCGTCAGCGTATCTGAGAAATCCATCGACGAAGTCCTCATCGAGGGCAGCCACGAGACCGAGAACATCGGCACGTTCGCCGTGGAGATGCTCGACGACCGGATCCTTGAAGCCCAGAGCCCCAACGTGGACACGCTCACCGGCGCGACCGTCACCAGCAACGCGATCCTCCGCGCGCTCAACAGCGCGCTCATCTCGGCCGGCGCGGACCTTTCGAAGTTCCCGGCAGCCGATGAGGAGGAGGATCACATGATGGCCTATGAGGAACTCTCCACCGACATCGTCATCGTCGGCGCGGGCGGCGCAGGCATGACGGCGGCCATCAAGGCCACGCAGGCGGGCAAGGACGTCATCATTCTTGAAAAAATGCCCTACGCGGGCGGCAACACCACCAAGGCGACCGGCGGCATGAATGCGGCTGAGACGCATTACCAGAAAGAGCAGGGCATCGAGGACAGCGTGGAGCAGTTCGTGGAGGATACCATGAAGGGCGGCCACGACATCAACGACAGAAGCCTCGTCACCGTCATGGCGGAGTACTCCGCGCAGGCAATCGACTGGCTGGATTCCATCGGCGCGCCTCTTCCGAAGGTCTCCTTCTCCGGCGGCGCGACCAACAAGCGCATCCACGCTCC
>DFFD01000152.1:0-15935 GCA_002369495.1 Lachnospiraceae bacterium UBA3785
CAGCTGCGGCGCGGCGATTTTGTCCCGACGGGCTTTGAGATGGCGTTCAACGGGCAGGAAGGGCTCGACGCGCTGACATTCGACCTGGGGGACGGCAATTCCATGGCCCTGACCGGCCGGATCGACCGCGTCGACACGTTCCGGGAGGAGAATACGGTCTATGTGAAGATCATCGATTACAAGACCGGCTCGAAGCAGTTCGATATGACGGCGGTCTACCACGGGCTGCAGCTGCAGCTGGTGCTCTACCTTGGCGCCGCGATGGAGGTTTTCCGGAATCAGGGACTCAGGGCGGAGCCCGCGGGCGTATTTTATTATGAAGTGAAGGATCCGGTCGAGAAGACGGACGGGACGATCACCGCGGAGGAGCTCATGAAGAAGCTTCTCATCGACATGAAGGCGTCCGGGTACATCTCCTCCGAACCGGCGGTCATCGCGCACGCGGACAGGACGCTCGGACCCGGAAACCAGAAGTCGGACGTCCTGCCGGTCGAGTACAACAAAAACGGGGAAATGTCCTCGAAATCCCACGCGCTGGACCGCGATCAGTTCGGCGTGCTGCTATCCTTCGTCTCCCGCAAGGTGCGGGATCTCGCCGGGAGGATCATGGAGGGAGAAATCCGGCAGAATCCCAGTTCCTACAAGGGGAAGACTGCCTGCGAGTACTGCCCGTTCCGGGGAATATGCGGTTTTGACCGCCGGCTTCCGGGAAATACATACCGAAAACTTGAGACGATGAAGGACGACGAAGCGCTGAAGGCGATGGAGGAAAATCATGAAGTGGACAGATGAACAAAAGCACGTCATAGACGCGCGCGCGGAAAATATCCTCGTCGCGGCCTCGGCCGGCAGCGGAAAGACGGCAGTCCTCGTCGCCCGCATCATGGGGCGCCTGACGGACCCTGACGATCCGGTCAATATCGACGAGCTGCTGATCGTCACCTTCACGAAGGCGGCGGCAGGCGAGATGAGGGAGCGGATCGGCGCGGCCATCGCGGACGCGCTCGAGAAGGATCCGGACAATGATCATCTTGCGCGCCAGACCCAGCTGATCCACAACGCGAAGATCACGACGATCGACGGCTTCTGCTCCTATCTGGTGCACGCGTACGGCTATCTCACCGATCTCGAGCCCGGTTTCCGGGTCGCGGAGCAGGGGGAGATCAAACTGCTTGAGGCGGACACGATGGAGGAGCTCCTGGAGAGCTGGTTCGCGGAGGAGGACGCCGTGAAACGGGAGCGTTTTCAGGCTCTGGTGGAGTCCGTCGCGACCGGCAAGTCCGAGAAACTCCTGGAGGATTACATACGGAAAGTGTATGAGGCGGCGGAGAGCCGGCCGAGACCTTATGTCTGGCTCGCAGCCTGCCGCCGGGAGAACAGGGCGGAGGATTTTGATGATATGATCCATTCCGGCTGGTACCGGGAGATGACGGCCGATGCGGACGGGATCCTCCGGGAGGCGGCCGCGAAGGCGGAGACGAACCTCGCGCTCGCACAGCAGCCGGACGGCCCGTCGGCCTACCTGAATGCGGCGGGGACTGATCTTGAGATGCTGGAGGCTCTCCTCCGGGAGGAACACCCGGACGGCCGCTATCAGCTTCTTAAGGACGGGAACTTTGCGCGTCTTTCGGGCAAAAAGCCCGCTCCCGGGGAGAACAAGGACCTCCGGGATGTCTTCAAGGCCCGCCGGGAGGAGATCAAAGCCCTGCTCGGGGACCTTAAGGAAGGCATCTATGCGGCTCCGGCGAGGCAGCTGTTTAAATACATGCAGAAAAATGCCCCGATCCTGGACACCCTGCTCGAAGTCTCGGAGGAATTTCTGCGCCGTTTTTCCAAAAAGAAGCGCGACCGGAAGGTGGTCGATTTTGCGGATCTCGAGCATTTTGCACTGGAGATCCTGCGCGGAAAGGACGACGCGGTCGGAAGGACGGCGGCGGCGAGGGAGCTCGCGGCGCATTTTAAGGAAGTGATGTGCGACGAGTACCAGGACAGCAACGACCTGCAGGAGGAGATCCTGACGGCGGTGAGCCGGATCGAGGACGGGGAGGACAATTATTTCTGCGTCGGGGACGTGAAGCAGAGCATTTACGCGTTCCGGAACGCCCACCCGGACCTCTTCATGAAGAAATATAAGGAATACAGGAAGTACGGGGAGCCCGAAAAGCCGTCCGCGTCCCTTTCGGGTGTCCGGATCGACCTCGCGAGGAATTTCCGCAGCCGCGACGAGGTGCTGCGCTCCGCCAACCTGCTCTTTGAGCAGTTTATGGTGGCGGGCGTCGGCGGCGTCGACTACGACGAGGACGCGAAGCTGATCTGCGGAGCGGATTATCCGGACGCGGGGGACCGCTGCAGGACCGAGATCCTGCCGGTCATCTGCGGCGAGGAGGATACGGAGGGCAATCCGTTTCTCGAGGACACCGGGAGCCGGGCTTCGCGCGAGGTCGAGGCGGCTGCCGTCGCGGACCGGATCAGCCGGATCGTCGGGCACGAGACGGTCTATGACCCGAAGACAAAGACCTCGCGGCCGGCGGCTTACCGGGACATCGTGATCCTGCTGCGGACGATGACCGGGTGGTCGGATGTGTTCGCGGAGGTGCTGGAGAGCCGGGGAATTCCGGCGTTCGCGTCCTCCGGGACAGGGTATTTCACGGCGATCGAGGTCGTGACGGTGCTCAACTATCTCCGGATCCTCGACAATCCGGAGCAGGATATCCCGTTTGCGGCGGTGCTGAAGTCCCCGATCGCGGGCCTCTCCGCGGAGGAGCTTGCCCGGGTGAGACTGGCGTTCGGCTCGCCTTCCCTTGTGAAGGAGGCAGGCTGGAAGTCCCTTCACGCCTGCGCGCGGGCTGTGGAAGCCGGAAAAGTCGAGGGGCTGGTCACGGAGGAGACGCGCGGGAAGCTTACGGAGTTCTTTGCATTTTTCGATAAAATGCGCCTGAGCGTCCCCGTTACGCCGGTCCATGAACTCGTCTACGCGGTGCTCGAGGGCACCGGGTATCTCGCGTACGCCGGAAGCCTGCCGGGCGGAGCCCAGCGGGCGGCCAACCTCAGGATGCTCGAGGAGAAGGCGGTCGCCTACGAGGGCACATCCTACGCCGGCCTTTCGAGCTTCGTCCGCTACATCGAGAGCCTTAACAAGTACGAGGTGGATTTCGGGGCGGCCCAGACAGCCTCCGAGAACGCGGACACGGTCCGCATTATCAGCATTCACAAGTCCAAGGGCCTCGAGTACCCGATCGTGTTTGTCGCAGGCCTCGGGAAGTCTTTTAATCGGCAGGACATCAACGCGTCCCTGCTCATCAGCGAGAAGCTGGGGATCGCCTCGGAATACGTGGACTACGTGAACCGGACGAGGACGACGACGGTGAAAAAGGAAGCGATCAAAAAGCGGATGCAGAAGGAGCTGCTCGGGGAGGAACTCCGGGTGCTCTATGTCGCGGCGACCCGCGCGAAGGAGAAGCTGATCCTGACCGGCACCGTGAAGGATGACCGGAAGCTGGCGGAGCTGATCCATACGGATCTGCTGCTGCGGGAACTTCATTTTCCGGACAATTATATCCTGCGCACGCAGACGCCGTTCTCGCTGATCCTGCCGGCCGCGGACCGGGCGAACCGGAGGGCGGCAAATGCCGGAGAGAAGGAGCCGTTCGTGATCCGGGAGGTCCTGCCGTCCGGGCTTGCCGCGGCGCATGAGGCCGCCCGAAGCGAAGGCCGGGAAGCCCTTGCAGCCCTTAAGGAGGCGGATCCGGCCGGCGTCTACGACGAAAAAATGGCCCGGATCCTTAAAGAGCGCTTCTCCTACGTCTATCCCTACGCCGGGCGGGACAATGTCCCGGCCAAGATCTCGGTCTCCGAGCTCAAGAGAGCGCATATGGAGGATGAGGAGGCGGAAAATGCATTTCCCGAAGCTGAGCCCGTCTCGGTCGTACCTGCCTTTATGCGGCGGAAGGCGGAGGAGGAAGGTGCGGCTTCGGAGGCCGGCGGCGCTGCGCGCGGCACGGCCCACCACCGGGTCATGGAACTTCTGGATTACGCCCGTTTTCATGCGCTGCCGGACGGACCGGATGCGGAAAAGGCCGTGACAGAGGCGGTCAGGGCGGAGATCGCGCGCTTTGGGACGGACGGCCGGATGGAGGCGTCCGACGCGGCGATGGTCGTGCCCGGCCGCATCGCGGCATTTCTTGTAAGCCCGCTGGGACGCCGGTTTGCGCGCGCGGCGGCGGAGAAGAAACTTTACCGGGAGCAGCCGTTCGTCCTCTTTGTGCCGGCTTCGGAGGTCCGGGAGGATTACCCGGCGGACGAGGAGATCCTCGTGCAGGGGATCATCGACGCGTTCTTCGAGGAGGACGGCGGGATCGTGCTGGTCGACTACAAGACCGACCGGGTCGACGCGCCGGAGGAGCTCGTAAACCGCTACCGGGTGCAGCTTGACGCCTACGGGGAGGCGCTGGCCCGGGTTACGGGGAAGAGCGTTAAGGAGAAGATCATCTGGTCGTTTGCGCTGGGGAGGGAGATTATCCTGTAAAGACGCCAGGGACGGTTCTTGTACAAATAAAGATTCACTGAAAGAGAATCTTTATTTGTGCCTAGAACCGTCCCCCTTATTTTTTCGGTATTTTCTCTTGCATCCTGCTATTTTTTTTAGTATCATACTGGATTGTATATATTTAAGTCCCGGCCGAACGTAAGCGGCGCGGGCGCACCTCCCTTATGGGAGCGGATTTACGAAAGAGGGTGAGACTATTGGTAGAGTTAGATCCGATCAGATATGAATTGAATACTTACGACGAACCTTTAGTTGAAATGAGGGATTCACTTTAACCTCGCTGTCAAAGAGAAGCGAATTGAGGAACTGACGAGGGAGATGGAGGATCCGCATCTCTGGGACGACCCGGAGGCGGCGCAGAAGAAGACCAAGCTGCTGGCCGACCTCAAGGCGGACGTCGCCGGCTACGACGCGCTCGTATCGTCCCGGGACGATATCCGCGACATGATCGAGATGGCCGATGAAGAGCCGGATCCCGATCTTGTGCCGGAAGTTCAGGAGATGTTCGACGATTTCAAGACCAGGTTCGAGGGGATCCGCATGAAGACCCTGCTTTCCGGCGAGTACGACAGCTGCAACGCGATCGTCACACTCCACGCCGGGACCGGCGGAACCGAGGCTATGGACTGGACGCAGATGCTTTACCGCATGTACACGCGGTGGGCGGAGGCGCACGGGCTCTCCGTCGAGGTGCTCGACATCCTGGAGGGCGACGAGGCGGGCCTCAAGTCGGTCACATTCCAGGTGAACGGCGAGAACGCCTACGGGCTGCTGAAATCGGAGCACGGCGTACACAGGCTGGTGCGCATTTCCCCGTTTAACGCGAACGGAAAACGGCAGACGTCATTTTCCGCGTGCGAAGTCATGCCGGATATCGAGGAAGACCTCGACATCGAGATCGATCCGAAGGACATCCGGATCGACACGTACCGGTCATCCGGTGCGGGCGGCCAGCACATCAACAAGACGTCCTCGGCGATCCGGATCACGCATTTCCCGACGGGAATCGTGGTCACCTGCCAGAACGAGCGCTCGCAGTTCCAGAATAAAGACAAGGCATTCCAGGAGCTGAAAATCAAGCTCTTCATGCTGAAACAGCAGCAGAACGCGGACAAGCTGGACGACATCAGGGGCAAGGTCACGGAGATTGCGTGGGGCAACCAGATCAGGTCTTATTTCCTGCAGCCCTACCAGCTCATCAAGGACCTCAGGACCAATGAAGAGCAGACGAACGCCCAGAAGGTGCTGGACGGAGGCATCGATCCGTTCATCAACGCTTTCCTGAAATGGGAAGCGCTCGGCGGCAAGGCAAAGGAAGCAGCGGCGGACGCGACAGCCATCCGCTGACAAGAAATGAGAGGGTAAGATAATGGTAAGTGCAGCGATTATGGGCTACGGCACGGTCGGCGCCGGCGTCTTTAAGGTCCTTACAATGAACCGCGAGCTGATCAGGGAGCGCGTCGGCGAGGAGATCCGGGTGAAATATGTGCTTGATCTCCGCGAATTCCCCGGCGATCCGGTCACGGACGTGCTCACCCATGATTTCAATGACATTTTGAACGATCCGGACGTTAAGATCGTTGTCGAGACGATGGGCGGACTGCGTCCGTCCTACGACTTCACGAAGCGCGCTCTTCTTGCGGGCAAAGCGGTCTGCACCTCCAACAAGGAGCTGGTGGCCGAGCACGGCGTCGAGCTTCGCCAGATCGCGAAGGAGAAGAACGTCAACTACCTCTTCGAGGCTTCCTGCGGCGGCGGCATCCCGATCATCCACGTGCTGGATTCCGCGCTGACCGCGGACGAGATCGACAGCGTCCACGGCATCCTGAACGGCACGACCAACTACATCCTGACGCAGATGATGGACGAAGGCAGGGAGTTCGCGGATGCGCTGAAGGAAGCGCAGGCGCTGGGCTATGCGGAGCGGAACCCGGAAGCGGACGTCGAAGGCTGGGACGCCTGCCGCAAGATCGCGATCCTCTCATCGCTGGCTTACGGGAAGCACATTTCCTATAAAAATGTCCACACCGAAGGCATCACCGCCATCGACGCGGCTGACATGGCCTACGCGAAGGCCCTGAAAATGAAGATCCGCCTGCTCGCCGCCTCCGGCAACACCGCCGAGGGCGTCTGGGCGATGGTTGCCCCGATGCTGGTCGGCCGCAAAAATATGCTCTACAACGTGGACGGCGTCCTGAACGCGATCCTCGTGCACGGCAACGCGGTCGGTGACACGCTCTTCTACGGGAGCGGAGCCGGTTCCCTGCCGACGGCCAGCGCGGTCGCGGGCGACGTCATCTCGGCGGCCCGCCACTTAAACCGCACGATGGCCTCCGACTGGAAGGCGGAGGAGATGGAGCTTATGCCGCTCGACGAGGTGAAGCACGCATTTTTCGTGCGCTTTGCCGGAACAGAGGAGGAGGCGAGGGCTTCATTTGGCGAGATCACGCCGGTCCGGCTTCCGTCTCTCCCGGATGAGTTCGGGTTTGTGACGCCGGTCATGGCGGAAAAGGACTTCAAAGCGGCTGCCACCGACAGGGTGGTTAAGAGGATCCGCATCGCGTAAGGCGGTCCCGGAGACATAAGGAGAAGAAACATGCTGATTGTTAAGAAGTTCGGCGGTACGTCAGTCGGATCGCCGGAGCGCATCATGAACGTGGCGATCCGCTGCGTCGAAGATTACAAGAAGGGGAACGATGTGGTCGTGGTCCTCTCCGCCATGGGCAAAACGACGGACGAACTCATTGATCTTGCCCACAAAGTGAACCCGAAGCCGCCCAGGCGCGAGCTTGACATGCTGATGACGACCGGCGAGCAGGTCTCCGTCGCGATGATGGCGATGGCGATGGATTCGCTCGGCGTCCGGGCTGTCTCGCTGAACGCGTTCCAGGTGGCCATGCACACCACCAGCCAGTACGGCTCCGCCCGCCTGAAGAGGATCGATTCCGAGCGCATCCGCCACGAGCTGGAGGACCGGAAGATCGTCATTGTGACCGGCTTCCAGGGCGTCAACAAGTACGACGACTACACGACGCTCGGGCGCGGCGGCTCTGATACGACGGCGGTCGCTCTCGCGGCGGCGCTTCACGCGGACACCTGCGAGATCTACACGGACGTCGACGGGGTCTACACGATGGATCCGCGCATCGTCAAAAATGCGAAAAAGCTGTCCGAGATCACCTACGATGAGATGCTCGAGCTTGCCTCCCTCGGAGCAGGCGTCCTGCACAACCGCTCGGTCGAGATGGCGAAGAAATACGGAGTCACGCTGGTCGTGCGCTCCAGCTTAAATTACAGCGAAGGCACCGTTGTCAAGGAGGATGCAAAAGTGGAAAGAATGCTGATTAGCGGCGTAGCTTTGGACAAGGACGCTGACCGCGTCTCCGTGATCGGGCTTAAGGACCGGCCGGGGGTCGCGTTCCGCCTGTTTGATATTCTCGCGAAGGCGGGGATCAATATCGACATGATCCTGCAGTCGATCGGCCGCAATGGGACCAAGGATATCTCCTTTACCTGCTCCGACGGCGACATGGACGATGCGCTGAGAGCCATCGAGCAGAACAAGGACCGGCTCCAGTACGAGTCCGTCGAGTCCCGTCCGGACGTTGCGAAGGTCTCGATCGTCGGCGCCGGCATGATGACGAACCCGGGCGTCGCCGCGAAAATGTTCGAAGCCCTCTACAATGAGGACATCAACATCAACATGATATCCACGTCCGAGATCCGCGTCACGGTCCTGGTCGACCTGAAGGATGCGGACCGTGCGGCGAACGCTGTCCACGAGGCATTTGGCCTGGCGGACTGAAGAAAAATGAAAACCCGCCTGCGCGCAGGCAAAAAATATGCCCCGAACCGGGAAGGTTCGGGGCGTTTTCTGTCTTTTTTACAGCGGGAGCATGACGCTCTTAAGCACTTTTTCGTCCGCGTTTGGGCCGACCGCAAACCGGTAACCGGTGTGCTCGAGGATCCAGCTGTCTGTCTCCTCGTCATAATGATTCTTTTTCCCGGCTCTCAGATGTGCTATAATCATTTTACGGTCTGGTTATAAAGGAGGTTCTTATGGAAAATAAAAAGCTGCTGCCCTGGCAGCTCCTCGACGGAACAACGCTCAAGCTCATCGCGATGGTGTGCATGACGATCGGACACGTGGGAGACAATTTTTTCCCGGAGCATGTGTGGACGCAGGCCGTCGGACGGATTGCGATGCCGGTTTTCGCCTTCTGCGTCGCGGAAGGGTTTGCGCATACGCACGACCGGATGAAGTATTTAAGACGCATGGGCCTGTTCGCACTTGCGAGCGAAGTCCCCTTCGACCTTGTGATCGCCGGAAAAATGCTTGAGTTTTCACACCAGAACATCATGTTTACATTTTTCTGGGCGATCCTGGGGCTGCTCCTGTTTGAGAAGGTGACCGCTTCGGGGACAAAGGCCGCGGCGGCGGGCGGCGCAGCGCTGCTCATTGTGTTTGCGGTCATGTCGCTCATCCTGGGGACGGACTACAATATTCTGGGTGTGGGGATTGTTTTCATTTATTATCTGCTGCGGGGCAGGGCGCCGATCCTTAACAATGCGGCCGCGGCGGCCTGGCATGTGCTGCTCCGGAACAAGGGGGTCTACTGGTTCGGGCTTCTGGGGTTCATTCCGGTCCTCTGCTACAACGGGAAGCGCGGCAGGGGCCTCAAATGGCTCTTTTATGTGTTTTATCCGGGGCACCTGCTTCTCATCTGGGCGGTGAAGATGCTGCTGCGGTGAGCGGCCCGGCGGTTACCGTGCAAGCACGGCCCGCGTGCACAGACTCAGAAACCAGGCGATATCATAAAAATTTACAAAATGCTCCAAAGTTAGACATACTGTGTTCACAAAATTAGGTTAATTTATGTAACATAAGAAAAGACAAGATTGCCAATTACCTTTTTCTTTTTCATTATCCGTCGAGAGACGGAACTCCTTCCCTTTTTGAAAGAGTAGAGACCGCACCTGCCATGCGGTCTTTATTCTTTTGTGTTTCAACCGCCTGGGGACGGTTCTTCAACGGTTGAAGAACCGTCCCTCACCCGTTGAAGAACCGTCCCCAAGCGGGTGAAGGCACAAAAAGAGCGGGCCGCGTGAGCGGTCCGCTCTTTTTGTGTGCTGATTATTCGGCGGAGATAGCTTCCGTCGGGCAGGCCGCTGCGCAGGTGCCGCAGTCAAGGCATGCATCCGCATCGATCACATAGTGCTCATCGCCCATGGAGATAGCGCCGACCGGGCATTCGCCCTCGCAGGTGCCGCAGCAAACGCATTCGTCAGAAATAACATATGCCATAGTAGTATCCTCCTTATTGATTGTGTTGAAAAATAAGAATAAAAGTATTCCTTACAATGTATTTTATGCACGAATTATTGCGTTAGGCAAGACAAACCTAAAGGTTTATGTGTGCCAAAAAGGGTACAATCGGTTAGATTTAGCTAACAATAACCCTGCGTTCCCCTGTTTACAGGAGACGAAGATTCGTTTATAATCACGGTAAGGCGCGGCATGGCCGCACGAAGACAGGACAGTAAGCGAACCAGAACCGCAGGACGGGGGCATTTATATATGAAGATTGAGAAACTGAACGACGACCAGATCCGCTGCACGCTCACGATGGCAGACTTGGCGGAGCGCAAGATCCGCCTGCATGAGCTCGCCTACGGCACGGAGAAGGCGAGAAATCTCTTCCGCGACATGATGGAGGAAGCCTACCGGAAATTCGGGTTCCAGGCGGAGAATGTCCCGATCATGATCGAGGCGGTCCCGTTCGCGGACGACGGCATCGTCCTCATCATCTCCAAGGTGGATGACCCGGAGGAGCTCGACACCCGTTTCTCCCGCTTCACCGAGCCGCAGACCAATGAGGAGGAGAAGATCGCGGACATGGCCGGGGCGGACGATATCCTCGACACGATCCACCGGATCTACGAGGCCAGGAAGAAGGCGAACGGCCGGCGCCGCGCGGAGGAGCCGAAGGAGGCTGCCGGAGCCCGCGAGGACACTGCGCCGAAGGAGCCCGCGGAGAAGAAAAAGGGCGGCAAGGCGCAGGATGTGGATTATGTGCAGGTGTTTTCATTTTCATCGCTGGACGACGCGATCCGCGCAGCGGTCAGCCTGAAGGAGCTCTACACCGGGAACAACGTCCTCTACCGGATGCGGCGGACCGGCGAGTACCGGCTGGTCGTGCACCAGAGCGGTCACACGCCGGAGGACTTCAACAAGGTCTGCAACATCCTCTCCGAGTACGGGAAGTCTGTCAGGTGGTCGAAGGCGCTCGAGGCGCATTTCGCGGAGCACGAGCAGCGCATCCCCGGCGACAACGCGCTCGCCTCGCTCAGCGCGCTGGTGAAGGAGGAGGGCTGAAAAGTCTGACAGGATCTTATCCTCCGATATAACTGTATAGGCGGATTTCGGGTTCCGGTATCACTCCATAGGCTTGTTTGGCCGGTTCCGTTGACGCCTTGCCTGAAAAATATCATAATATTCTCCGAAGAAGCTTCTTGCGGGCGCGCTTGTGCCCGCCGCACCGTTAAAAGGTCTCCATGTGAAACTCTCACGCGCTGGAGACAGGTTCCTTAAAAGTGTGGAAAGGAAGGGGATGCGGAGAAAAAGACATTTTTAGACTCCCATGAATCATGTTCGCAGTCACGGAACTGCGAACCGTCATGAATACGGTCAGGGAACTGTGTAAAAAAAGAGATGCGTCTGCATCAGACAAAGGGAAAAGAGACTCCCCGGGCATGGCGGCACCGGACAGTGTACCGCCCGGGGAGCTTTTTGTGACAAATAAGGCGGTATATATCGCCTTTTTTTCGTGCGCTAGTTTCTTTACGAATCGAATGTTTGATGGTACAATAGGGGGAAGACTGAAAAAAGGAAGCACTATGAAGAAGAAAAAGTCGCCTGTCCTTCTCGTCCTGACGATCGCAGTGTTCGTCGCAGCGGCGGGAGCGGTGTGGTTTGTGTGGGATCATTTTACGCCTTCGAAGGAGCGGATGAAGCCCGAGGACTATTTTGCAATTGAAAATGAAGACCGTTTCGGCATCGTGACGGAAGACGGGACCTCGAAGGAGAGCGGCAGACGGTTTGACGGGGAGGCATTTCTTCCGATCGCCGTCGCGGAGGAAATCTGTCCGTCCCTTTTTTACGATGAGGATGACAATAAGCTTATCATCACGACACCGTCGACGATCGAGTCATTCGGGATCGACGGGAGCAGCGATATACTGAGGCAGGACGGGGAGGAGGTTTTCATTTCCCAGACGTTCGTGCGGCAGTACGCGGAGGCGGAATGGCGCAGCTACAGCGGGCCGGACCGCGTCGTCGTGGAGACCGTGTTCGCCTATCCGGTGACGGAGACGGCGGAGGACGCGGTGATCCGCTACCGGGCGGGCATCAAGAGCCCGATCATCGCCGACGCGCCGGCCGGGACCGCGCTCCGCAGCCTGGACGCGGATGCGGACGGAAATATCTCCGCCGACAAGATCGAGGGCTGGACCCACGTCCTCACGGAGGACGGCTACCGCGGCTACGTCGAGGACCGATACCTGGAGGAGGAGATCACGCTGAAGGAAGATGAGCACACGTACACCCAGCCGGAGTACACGCACATCCTCCTTGAGGATCCTGTGAGCCTCGTGTTCCACCAGACGACTTCCCAGGCCGCCAACGACGCGCTGGACCGCACTGCTGCGGGCATGAAGGGGGTCAATGTGATCGCACCGACCTGGTTCTTCCTCGAAAATGAGAGCGGGCAGATGTCTTCCCTGGCCTCCGCCTCCTACGTGCGGACTGCGCACGGGATGGGGCTTTCCGTCTGGGCGGTGGTCAACGATTTCGACGGGGCCGTGAATTCCGCCGCGTCGACGACGGCCATGCTGCGGAGCGAGTCGGCGAGGTCGAAGGCAATCTCCGACATCGTCATGAACCTGCTCATGGTCGGGGCGGACGGGATCTGTCTTGATTTCGAGAAAGTGTCCGCGGACACCGCGCCTTACTACCTGGAGTTCATCCGGGAAATGTCCGTGATGGCCCGGAACAGCGGGCTGGTGCTCTCCGTCTGCGATTATGTGCCCACCTTTACGAAGTACCTTGACCGGGCGGAGCAGGCCCGGGTCGCGGATTACGTGATCGTCATGTGCTACGACGAGTACGCGGCCGGGTCGGAGAAGGCAGGCCCGACGGCTTCGATGTCATTTGTCGAGAGGGGCATAAGGGATACGCTGAAGGAGGTGCCCCGCGAGCAGACGATCGCGGCCCTGCCGTTCTACTCGCGGCTGTGGACGACCGGGTCCGCCGGCAACGTGAAATCGCGCGCCATGGGCATGGCCGAGGCGGCTTCCTACATCGCCGAGAACGCGATGAGCACCGCCTACGACGGGGACGCGGGCATGACCCGCGCTTACCGGGAAGGCGTGGACGGAAAGTACGAGATCTGGCCGGAGACGGCTGAGACCCTGGCGCAGCGCCTCGCGTTCGTCCGGGAAAATGAGATCGCCGGCGCCGCCTTCTGGAAACTCGAACTCGCGGAGGGGTCCGTTTGGGAGCTTCTTTCGGGGTTCATTTCCGGCGGGGAACTTACGGTATCCGTGAGCGGCAACAGCATCGGCTGAGCTGCTTTTTAAAGATAGCAAAAAGGCAAGGAGGAAACACGTCATGTATGACGAGCAAAGCTTTAAAACATCCCGAAAAGGCTTCGACAAGGACGAAGTCATCAGCTACCTTACCGAGAAGGATCGGGAAAATGCAGACCGCGTAAGCAAGCTTGAGTCGGCGATCCGCGACAAGGAGCATGAGATCGCCGAGCTGAACGCGCGCATCGCGAAAAGAAATGCGAAGATCGACGAGCTCGAGGCCGAGATCGAGACGAAATATAAGGAATATGTAGAGAAATACGAGGCGATCGGCGAGCTGGTCTACGATTCCCGCAAGCGCGCGGACGAGATCCTCGCGAAGGCAAATGCGGAGGCGGAAGAGTGCACCGCGCACATCGAGGAGGAGAAGCGCAATGCCGCCGCGGAGGCGGAGGCCAGGGAGGCCGAGATGCAGCGCCTCATCGCCGCCTCTGAGGAGGAGATCGCCAACAACGAGGAGAAGAGCCGGAACATCATCGAGGCCGGCAAAGCGGAGAGCAGAAAGCTGGTCGCCCACGCGAAGGAGGAGGCCGAGGAGATCGTCCTTGGCGGCCGCAAGAAATATGTCGAGATCCTGAAGGACGCCGACCAGGAGGCCAAAAAGAGGGCCAGAGTGGCGGACGCCGAGGTCGAGGCGATCCTGGCGGACGGCCAGAAGAAGTACGACGAGCTGAAAGACGCGATCGCGAAGCTGGCGGAGCTCTTCGGGAAGGTCCGCAAGCGTTTCGACGACTCCGGCGACAGCATCGCGGAGCTGATCGCGGCGATGCCGGAGAAGGTGACGGACCGCCCGGCGATCGCTTCGGACGACGATGAACTCGACGATTACCGCTTCGACGACGATGATGACGAGTACGAGGAGGAGATCGACGAGTCCGAGTTCGAGGAATCCAGGCTGGTTTCCGCGACGATCGCCTTCGATGAAGCTTTCCAGGCCCAGCTGCCGCCCGTGAAGGAGGAGCCCAAGGCTCCCGTGAGCGAGGAGGCGACGCGCGAGGAGAAGATCCAGGCGTTCGAGAGCGAGCTTGCGAAGAATTCCTACGGCGAGGACGGGACGTTCCGCCTGCCGGGAGAGGACAGGAAAGCGTAACGGCTGCATGGAGACTGAGATACTGAAAATTGACAAAAATGCGCCCGACCCGGCGGCGATCGAGCGGGCGGGGCGCATTTTGAGAGAGGGCGGGCTGGTTGCATTTCCCACCGAGACGGTCTACGGGCTCGGAGGGAACGCGCTGCTTGCCGATGCATCAAGGAAAATATACGCGGCGAAGGGGAGACCTTCCGACAATCCCCTGATCGTCCACATCGCGGACATGGAGCATCTTCCTCCGATCGCCGCGGAAGTGCCGGAAAATGCCCTGAAACTCGCCGGTGCCTGCTGGCCGGGCCCGCTCACGATGATCTTCAACAAGACCTCTCTTGTGCCGGACGAGACGAGCGGCGGCCTGCCCACGGTGGCGGTCCGGATGCCGAGCCATCCGGTCGCGGCGGCCCTGATCCGGGCGGCGGGCGGCTACATCGCCGCGCCGTCGGCCAACCTGTCCGGGCGGCCTTCCACGACGAAGGCGGAGCATGTGATCCGCGACCTTTCCGGCAGGATCGACATGATCATCGACGGCGGGGACGCGGACATCGGGCTTGAGTCCACGATCGTGGATTTCACGGAGGATGTGCCGGTGATCCTGCGGCCGGGCTACTACAATCTTGCGATGCTCTCCGAGATACTCGGGGAGGTCCGGATCGATCCCGGGATCCTCGACGCGGCGGAGGAGAAGGGCGTCCGCCCGAAGGCTCCGGGCATGCGCTACCGGCATTACGCGCCGAAAGCCCGTCTCGTGATCGTCGAGGGCGAGCCGGAGAAGGTCGTATCAAAGATCCAGGCGCTTGCGGACGCCGCGGCGCAGGAGGGAAAACGGACCGGCGTCATGGCTTCGGACGAGACCGCCGGGCGCTACCGCGCAGACGACGTGAAGGATCTCGGCAGCATCAGCCGGGACGAGGACATTGCCCGCGGGCTTTTCGACGCGCTCAGGCAGTTCGACGACGACGGGGTGGAGGTCATCTACTCGGAGGCATTTCTTACGCCCCGCATGGGCCAGGCGATCATGAACCGGCTCTTAAAGGCCGCCGGCCACGAAGTGATCTACGCATAAAACGGAAAATTTCCGTTTTGAATAAATATGGAGACAAGTAAGGAGGCAGTTATGGGAAAGACATTCATTATGGATCATCCGCTTATTCAGCACAAGATCGGTATCTTACGCAGCACGGAGACCGGCACGAAGGATTTCCGCGAGCTCGTCGGCGAGATCGCGACGCTTGAGTGCTACGAGGCGACGAGGGATCTCGCGCTCGAGGAGTATCCGGTGGAGACCCCGATGGGCCACACGATCGGCAAGAGGCTGTCCGGTAAGAAGCTGGCGATCATTCCGATCCTGCGCGCAGGCCTCGGCATGGTTCCGGGCATGCAGACCCTGATCCCGTCGGCCAAGGTCGGCCACATCGGCCTTTACCGCGATCCGGCGACCCTGGCTCCGGTCGAATATTACTGCAAGCTCCCGGCCGACATCGAGGAGAGAGACGTTTTCGTGGTTGACCCGATGCTCGCGACCGGCGGCAGCGCGGTGGACGCGATCTCGCAGCTGAAGTCCCACGGCTGCCAGAACATCCGCTTCTTATGCATCATCGCCGCTCCGGAAGGCCTGAAAGCCCTTCAGGAGGCGCATCCGGACGTTGACATCGT
>DFFD01000152.1:16057-19544 GCA_002369495.1 Lachnospiraceae bacterium UBA3785
GCGGGAGATCGTATTTTCGGTACAAAATAAGGAGGTGCCTCATGACTCCGAAACGGGCAGACTACCTCACATGGGACGAGTATTTCATGGGGGTTGCATTTTTAAGCGGCATGCGTTCGAAGGACCCGAACTCCCAGGTCGGATCCTGCATTGTGAGCAGCGACAACAAGATCCTGTCGATGGGCTACAACGGCTTTCCGCGGGGCTGCTCGGACGATGAGTTTCCCTGGACAAGGGAGGCGGAGGATCCTTACGACACCAAATACATCTACGTGACGCACAGCGAGCTGAACGCGATCCTGAACTACCGGGGCGGCAGCCTCGACGGTTCAAAGCTTTACGTGTCTTTATTTCCCTGCAACGAGTGCGCGAAGGCGATCATCCAGGCCGGCATCCGGACGGTGATTTACGACAGCGACAAGTATGCGGACACCTCCTCGGTGAAGGCGTCGAAAAGGATGTTCGACGCGGCCGGGGTGCGCTACTACAAGTACAACCGGTCCGGCCGGGAAATGAAGATCAATCTGTAAGAAAAGATAAAAAGAAATGAGGTTTTAGTGAATGGCACAGGAAAAGAAACTGGTTGAATCCATCACATCCCGCGACGTTGATTTTGCGCAATGGTACACGGATGTGGTCAAAAAAGCGGAGCTTACGGGCTACACCTCGGTCAAGGGCTGCATGGTGTTCAAGCCGGCGGGCTACGCGATCTGGGAAAATATCCGCAACGAGCTGGACCGCCGCTTCAAGGAGACCGGCGTCGAGAACGTCTACCTGCCGATGTTCATCCCGGAGAGCCTTCTCAACAAGGAAAAGGATCACGTTGAGGGCTTCGCGCCGGAAGTCGCGTGGGTGACGTACGGCGGGCTCACCGAGCTGCAGGAGCGCATGTGCGTGCGTCCGACCTCGGAGACGCTGTTCTGCGATCTCTACGCGAAGGACATCCACTCCTACCGCGACCTGCCGAAGATCTACAACCAGTGGTGCTCCGTCGTGCGCTGGGAGAAGACCACCAGGCCGTTCCTGCGCTCCCGCGAGTTCCTGTGGCAGGAAGGACATACCGCCCACGCGACCGCGGAGGAGGCGGAGGCCCGCACGGAGCAGATGCTGAACGTCTATGCGGATTTCCTGGAGGATTACCTGGCGATCCCGGTCGTGCGCGGCCGCAAGACGGACAAGGAGAAATTCGCCGGCGCTGAGGCGACCTACACGATCGAAGCCCTGATGCACGACGGCAAGGCCCTGCAGTCCGGCACGAGCCACAATTTCGGCGACGGCTTCGCCCGCGCGTTCGGCATCCAGTTCGCGGATAAGGACAACCAGCTGAAGTACGTGCACCAGACGTCCTGGGGCATGACGACCCGCCTCATCGGCGCGATCATCATGGTCCACGGCGACGATTCCGGTCTTGTGCTGCCGCCGCGCGTGGCGCCGACCCAGTGCGTCGTGATCCCGATCCGCCAGAAGGCGGAGGGCGTCATGGAGAAGGCGGATGAGATCAATGCGGCCCTCAAGGCTGCCGGCATCCGCTCGAAGGTGGACGACACCGACCGGAGCCCGGGCTGGAAGTTCGCGGACCAGGAGATGCGCGGATTCCCGATGCGCATAGAGGTCGGTCCGAAGGACATCGAGAAGGGCGAGTGCGTGCTGGTGCGCCGCGATACCCGCGAGAAATACCAGGTTAAGATTGAACATGTCGCCGAGGAGGCCGCAAAACTGCTCGAGACGATCCAGAAGGATATGTTTGAGCGCGCGAAGGCATTCCGAGACTCCCACATCAGCACGGCGGTGACTTACGACGAGTTCCGCGACGCGGCGGACAACAAGCCCGGCTTCATCCGCGCGGCCTGGTGCGGCGAGACGGCCTGCGAGGACCAGATCAAGGCCGACACGACCTGCACGTCCCGCTGCATGGCCTTCGGCGATGATGAGGCTCCGGAAGGGGCGGTCTGCGTCTGCTGCGGAAAGCCGGCGAAGAAGCTGGTTTACTGGGGCAAGGCATATTGATACTGAAAACGGCGGAGGTGGATGATTGAAGCTGCGGCTCCCGTCAGAGGTGAAATATATACTGGATATCCTGAAAGGCCGCGGCTATGAGGCTTACATCGTCGGCGGCTGCGTGCGGGACGCGATCCTCGCGCGCACGCCGAACGACTGGGACATCACGACGTCCGCGAAGCCGGAGGAGGTGAAGGCCTGCTTCCGGCGGACCGTCGACACCGGCATCGCGCACGGGACCGTGACGGTGCTGGTCCACGACGAAAGCTTTGAGGTGACGACCTACCGGATCGACGGGGTCTACACGGACGGGCGGCATCCGTCCTCCGTCACCTTCACGCCGAACCTGGCGGAAGACCTCCTGCGCCGCGACTTCACGGTCAACGCGATGGCTTACAACGAGGAGGCCGGTCTCGTGGACCTCTACGGCGGCATGGAGGACCTGCAAAAGAAATGCATCCGCTGCGTCGGCAATCCCGACGAGCGGTTCGACGAGGACGCGCTGCGCGTTCTCCGGGCGGTGCGCTTCTCGGCCCAGCTCGGGTTCTCGATTGAACATGAGACCCTCGAAGCGGTCCGCCGGCACGCCGGAAACCTAAAGCTCATCAGCGCGGAGCGCATTGCGGCGGAGCTGGTGAAGCTTCTCATTTCCCCGCACCCGGAGATGGTGAGAACCCTCTACGAGACGGGGATCACGCGGGTGATCCTGCCGGAGTTCGACGCGATGATGGAGACCCCGCAGAACACGCCCTACCACATGTACAATGTGGGCGAGCACACGATCAAAACGCTGGAGGCGATCGAGCCGGATAAGCTGCTCCGCCTCACGATGCTGCTGCACGACATCGGGAAGCCGGCCGTGCGCTACACGGACAGCACGGGGAGGGACCATTTCAACGGGCACGGCAAGGCCGGCGCGGAGATGGCCCACAGCATTCTCCGGCGGCTCAAATTCGACAACGACACGATCTCGAAGGTGGACCGGCTGGTGCTCTACCATGACCTCCGGCCGTTTCCGAAGGCGAAGGAGGTGCGGAAGGCCGTTTTCCTGCTGGGGGAGGATCTTTTCATTTCCTACCTGAAGGTCCAGTGGGCGGACACCTGCGGGAAGAGCGCCTTTAAGCAGGAGGAGGCATTCGAGCGGATCCGCGAGGTGACGGCGGTCTACGAGCAGATCCTGGCGGACCGGGACTGCCTCTCCTTAAGGGATCTTAAGATCAACGGCTACGATCTCATGGAGATGGGCATCCGGGGACGCGAGATCGGCGACATCCTGAATGCCGCGCTCAAGGCGGTCCTCGACGAGCCGGAGATGAACGAGCGGGAGACGCTGCTTGAATTTGCCGCAAAACGGCACCGGATCGGCGGAAGGAGCAGTCAGTAACCGGAAATATTTTCCCGAAAACAGGGAAATGACGGCTTTTCCTTGACAAGGAAGGGCAAAAGGCATATATATAGTAAGGTTGGATAAGATCATAAGGAGGATAAC
>DFFD01000244.1 GCA_002369495.1 Lachnospiraceae bacterium UBA3785
TTTACTCCTGCACGGTCCCGGTCTTTGACCAGTATGTGCTGGCGGAGTTCATCGAGAGCGGGGCCTTTGAGAGGCATCTGAACCGGATGAGGAGGATGAGAAAGCAGGTCTGAGGCCGCAAACCTTTGAAAATTACCCGTCCGAGGGAAACTTTTTTCTCTTTTTCTGTGCTAGACTGAACATGTGCCGCACCGAAAGGAGGAAAAAAATGAAACCATTAAAACCAGCAGCCCTGGCTCTTCTGACCGCCCTGTGCCTTGCCGCCTGTGCCGGCGCCCCGGAGGAGAGCGTTCCCGCGCCTGCACCGGACGTTACGTCCACGCCTGCCGCGGAGAGCGCGGCGCCCCGTCCTGAGGAGAGTACCAGGGAGGAGACGGAGCCCGCGGAAGCGGAGGAGACGGGCGGGATCGCGTTTCCTCGGAAGGTACTCGTCGACGAGGCCGGCGTCCGCATCACCGCCCGGGAGTTCGTGCGGGAGGAGTTCGCGGAGGACGGGATACGGCTCCTCATCGAAAATGAAAACCCTGAGACCATCCTCATCGAATGCCCGCTCATCGCGGTGAACGGGTACCAGCTTGCCGGCGCCTTCACAGCGGAGGTCGCGGGCGGCAAGAAGCTGAACACGGTTCTCAGGCTCCCGTCCGCCGCGATGAAGCTGGCGGAGATCGGGGAGATCCACGCAGTCTCGGCAGCCTTCGCCGCCTACGAGCGGGAGGCCTGGCGGACCGTGCTGCTCTCGGACGAGGCGGTGATCTTCGACGACGGGACAAAGGTGAGGGAGCCGGGCGAGACCGGGGCGGAGATATTTTCCGGGGGAGGCGTCAAAGCGTATGCCCGGATGGTCGTGGACGACCCGCTCTGGGGCACGGGGATCGCGCTCTATTTTGTCAATGAAGGGCCTCTGAAGGTGTACTGCGAGGCGAAGAACCTCTCTGTTGACGGCTACATGCTGGAGGGCTACTGGGGGGCTGTGCTCTGGCCCGGAAAGCGGGCGGTCGGAAAGATCTATCTGCTCGATTCGGACCTCATGGAAAATGACATCGAGGACCCGCAGGAGGCGGAGCTCTATGTCGAGCTCTGCGATCCGGATACGATGCAGGATATCATGTCCGGCACGGGACGTTTTAAAGTAAAATGAGAAATGAAAAAGGCGGAAATGAGGGACGTCCTCATTTCCGCTTTCTGAATTTGCGTATAAAGAATCTTACGAGGAAGTAGAGAGATGACCCGAAGGCGACCAGGTAGCCGAAGAAGCCGAGAAACGGGATCCCGAGGATCCGCGGGGTCATGTCCGTGAGGCAGAGAATCGAGGAGGCGATGAGCAGCGCGACGATGCACATCCCGATGACCAGGCTCCGGATGGAGGAGTAGACCAGCTGGGAAAGCTCCTCGGAGGTCTCCAGCCGGAGCGTCATGCGGCCGTGGCCGGCGAGATACTCCTTCATGATGTCCGCCGTGAGGGCGGGGATGTCGAGGCTCTTTTTGGCCGAGCGGTAGAGGTGGCGCGCGTCGGTTTCGGCTTCATTTTTCCAGTCGATCTCGCGGAAGAGGTCCTCCCTGACCACAGTCTGGGCGATGCCGATCATGTTGAGGTCGGGGCTGATCGACGCGAGCACGCCCTCCATGTGGGCGAAGCCGCGCGCGAGCATCGTGAGCCCGTGGGGCATCCCGATCTTGTTGGCTTTCATGATCTCCATCATGGACTCGAGGGTCTTCGCGACGTCGACCTGGCCCATCGGGGTATTGCCGAACTCCTGCATGAAATCGCGCATGTCGCGGTAGAGACGGTCGCGGTCGGTCTTGCCGAAGGGCTTGCCGACCTCCATGACCGCGTCGACGACCCTGGACGTGTCGTGCATCGCGATGCCCTCGACGCCGCGGATCATGCAGCGGCGCTCGTGCTCCGTAAGGCGGCCCATCATGCCCATGTCGAGCCAGACGATTTTGCCGCTGCGTATCTTTACATTTCCCGGATGCGGGTCGGCGTGGAAGAAGCCGTGGTCCACAATCTGGGTGATGAAATTGGTGACGAACTTCGTGCCAATCTCATCGAGGTCGTAGCCGTGTTTGGTGAGGGCCTCCCTGTCGTCGATCTCGATCCCGTCGATGTACTCCATGACGAGGACGTTGCGGGTCGTGTACTCGCGGTAGAGGCGGGGCACATAAATGTAGCGGATCCCCTCGTTGTTCGCGGCGAATTCCTCCGCGTTGGCGGCTTCCCGCAGGAAATCCATCTCCTCCTGGGACACGGACCAGAGCTCGTCGAGGACCAGGTCGAGGTCGACCAGGTTTTTGAGGTCGCCAACCGGCGGCAGGAAGCGGACCGCCTTCTTCATGAGGCGGATGTCGCTCTGCATGATCTCGTAGATCCCGCGGCGTTCGACCTTGACGACGACGTCCTCGCCGGTCACGAGCTTCGCGCGGTGGACCTGGGCGATGGAGGCGGAGCCGAGCGGGGTCTCCTCGATGGAGGAAAATACCTCCGACGGATCCCCGTAAGCCTCCCTGAGGATGCCGAGGACCTCCTCGTAGGGCATGGGCGTGACGGAGGAGGTCAGGTTCATGAGCTCCTCGCAGTAGGCTTTGGGCAGGATGTCGGAGTGCATCGACATGATCTGCCCGAGCTTCACGTAGGTCGGTCCGAGCTCCTCCAGGATAATCCGGAGTTTCTCGGGGGAGATGCCTCTCGTTATCTCATTTTTCCGGAGGACTTCCCGGATCTCGCGGAGGCGGCGGCCCTGGTGTTCATTTTTCAGATTGGCGTTATCAGGCGTTTCCATCCCCGTCTTCATGTTTCTTCAGCAGTTCCTTCAGCGCTTCGATCTCTTCTTTAGTGAGCGTGACTTCGTTTTTCCTGTCGGTTTCGTCGCCGAGGGTCTCGTCCACCTTGTGTTTCAGCTCCTGGTTCAGGGCTTTGCCCTGCTCGACGGTGCGCTCGCCGCGGGCCGCCAGGTCTTTGATGAGCTCCTGGGATTTTTCAACTGTGAGCGCGGCCGCGCCGACGCCGGCGAGAAATACGGTCTTAAGCCCGTCTGTGATCTTATCCATCGCGTACCTCCTTATATGAGTCCGAGCATAATAAACGGTTTCGGGACGAAAATGATGAGCCCGATGATCGCCGCGAAAATGGCGGAGACGAGCACCGCGCCTGCCGCAGCATCCTTGGCTTTCTTCGCAAGGGGTTTTCTCTCCTCGGTCACGAGGTCGACGACCGCCTCGACCGCGGTGTTGACGAGCTCGAGGCTCGTGACGAGGCCGAAAAGCGCGAGGCAGATGAGCCATTCCGTGTACGTCAGCCGGAAAATAAACCCGCAGACGACGACCGCGAGCATAAACCCGCAGTGGATCTTCATATTCCGTTCGGCATTTACGGTATTGATGATGCCCTCGAAGGCGTAGCCAAAGCTCCTGATCAGCGGTTCTTTCTTCATGTCCGTCCTCCTATGGTCTTATTATCGTACAAAAAGGCGGACTTTTCAATAAAAAAGGAAGGATTTTTGGGCGGGGCGTGACGGGGTTTTCATTTTCCGGGAAGTGTGTTATGCTTAAAAAAATATATGAACGGGAGGCGCGGATATGGATGTTGAGGAAATGCTTGACCAGCTGAAAAGGATGGCGGAAAAAGACCCCGCCCTGAAAAATGAACTTCTCGCAACCCGGCATGCGGAGAACCCGCTGTCCGCGTTCTGCGCGGCCGCCCGGGAGCGCGGAATCGGGCTCTACGAGATGGACGTCCTGACCGCGGGCGAGTCCGCCTACGCGGCGATCAAGCGCTCGACGAACGGCGGGGGAGAGAACTCCCCGGTGCTCGAGGGGGAGGACGATTATTACGAGATGTTTCTGGCGGGGCTGTGAGGCTTAATATCATGGATGCTTAGATGCAGCCTGTCGCCGTTGTGGGAGACATTGTCCATCGAGACAAGTGCAAGAGGCGCCTTTCCCGCCCTGAAGCGCTCAAAGAGAAGGGCTGTCACGACCGCCATCGCGCCGACAGGCTTCCCGGGACCGTTCTCCATGTCGGCAAGCACATAGGGGAGGTACTTCCCGTCCGCGCTGCGAAGCGCATAACCTTTCTCCGTGATGGTAAATGAAACCATCTGAAGGCCCGGCGCCGTAAAGATATCCTTAAGACGCTTCCATGCAGCCGGATCCTCTGCATCGGCTTTCACAGCCTCGGCAAGAGAACCCAGCACGCGCTTGTCCCTGCGGCCGTCGCCGTGCAGCGTGACCGCGAGCGCCAGATTGTCGAACGGCCTGTAGACCTTGTCGACGACGTCATAGTCGAACGTCTCCGCACAGATGATGCCTGACGCAAGGTCTCCCCCGGCGATCAGCCTGTCCGCAATGCCGCCGATGAAGATGCGGAAAATATTTCCGATTCCGAAATGAACCCAGACGGGGTTCTTTTGTGTGCGCGATGACAGCGCTTCCGGGTCATAGGATGGGAGCGCGATGCCTGCATTTTTCCAGGCTTCGGCATCTTTAAGGCCTTCATAGCGTGACGTACTCCCACCACTTTCGCTTCGCGTAGAAGTGGGGGCTTCTTGTTCGACAGTCCTTATGGACTGAGCATTCGCAAGCTATCCCCGGGCGTCCCCCGGTTCTTTTGCCCGGTTACGGGCGTATTCGTAATAGAGGAATATCTTTCCCCCTATACTTCCTTTTTCTTATA
>DFFD01000096.1 GCA_002369495.1 Lachnospiraceae bacterium UBA3785
ACCGGCAACATGAAGTTCATGCTGAACGGCGCTCCGACCCTTGGCACCATGGACGGTGCGAACGTCGAGATCGTGCAGGAAGTCGGCGAGGAAAATGCCTTCATCTTCGGCCTCTCCTCCGACGAAGTCATCCACTACGAGCACAACGGCGGCTACTATCCGAACAATATCTTCAACTCGGACGGCGAGATCCGCCAGGTGCTGACGCAGCTCGTGAACGGGACCTATTCCTCTGACACGGAGCTCTTCCGCCCGCTGTATGATTCGCTGCTCACGAACCGCTTCGGCCGTCCGGACCAGTACTTCATCCTCGCGGACTTCCGCTCCTATGCTGATGCGCAGAGACGCGTCGGCGAGGCCTTCAAGAACCGCAAGGCATGGGCGAGAATGGCCATGATGAACACGGCCTGCGCCGGCAAGTTCTCCTCCGACAGAACCATCGAGGAGTACGTGAGAGACATCTGGCATCTTGACAGCGTGACAAAGAAGTAAAGACCTGAAAATGAACCCCGCGGAAGCGCATCTGCCTCCGCGGGGATTTTTTACGGATTTCCATGGATTTGTTCCTGCCTGAAAAGGGCTTGTTATGTTGTAATTTTATTACGAATATGTTACACTGATTACGGACTGCGAGGGGAGATGAAAAGCAGGCCGATAAGAGGTGGAAAGATTTGGATAAACTTGAATACAAAGAAAGGCTCGAGCAGATAAAGGGGCTCGCCGGTGCCGGGGACTATGAGGGGGCAGCCTCGGCGGCGGATACCGTGGACTGGCGGCATGTCCGAAGCGTGAAAACGCTCTGCATGGTCGCGGAGATTTATGAAAATAACCAGCGTTTCGAGGACAGCGAACTGATCCTGAAATACGCGTACAAGCGCTCGGAAGCGAGCAAGACGGTTCTTTACCGGCTGGCGGAGATCAACATCCGTCTGCAGGATTTCGAGGAGGCGAGGCGGTTCATCTATGAGTTTGAGCAGCTCTCTCCGCGGGACAATTCGAAATTTATCCTGGAATACAGGTTCCTCAAGGCGAAAAATGCGCCGCTCGACGACCAGATCGAGATCCTGAAAGAGTACAAGGACCGCGAATACACCGAGCGGTGGGCATACGAGCTCGCCAAACTCTACAAAAAGAACGGACAGACCCGGAAATGCATCGAAGAATGCGATGATATGATCCTCTGGTTCTCAGAGGGACGCTACGTCACGAAGGCGAAGGCTCTGAAGAGAGAGCTTGCGCCTCTTTCTGCTGCCCAGCAGATGAGGGCGGGGCTTAAGCGCGACGAGGTGTCCGGAGAGATCCTTCCGGAGACGGCTGAGAAGGCGGCTGAGACCGTTTCAGAGGCTGCAGCGGAGGCTGGTCCGGGGACGGCTGAGAATGTTTCAGAGGCTGCAGCTCTTCAGGGCGAAGCGCAGGAGGAGACTGCAGGGGCATTTTCCGAACCGTCTGAGAAGCTCTCCGGGGAGGAGACCGGCATCGAGCCCGTCGCCTTCGAGTCGGCGGAGATCTTTGAGTCGGCGGACTCACTTGAGATCCCGGACACCTTTGAAAGGCGGAATATGCTGCCTTCTCTGGAGGCCGAGAAAATGCTGGCCAGCGAGGACGATGAGTCACTCGGGCTCACACGCGAGTTCAACCTGCAGGCGCTGATCCGCCAGGCCATGAAGGACGGCGCTTCCGTTTCGGAGGCGGTCGCCAAGGTGCGCGCGGAGGCGGAGGCTGCCGCGGCGCTGAAGAGAGCCGGGAAGAATGCGGCAGCGGCTGCGATCATCGCGCCTGAGGCGGCTGCCCGCCAGGCGGTGCGGAAGGCGGCAGGCCTGCCCGCGCCCGCGGCAAGGCAGGAGACGGCGGCACCGGCACCGAAAGCGGAGAAAAAGCCGGCTCCGGCGAAGAAGATCGTTCCGATCGTCAAGGAAGCCCCGGAAAATGACGACGTCATGGCCGCCCTCATGGCGGGGGAGGAAGACCAGGTTTCCGCGCCGCAGGGAGGCGTTATCACCGACCTCGGCAGCATTGAGACGCCGATGGAGGACAATTCGGCCGTGATCGGCCGGATCGTGGCTTCGAAAGGCGCCCTTCCCCGGGTGAAGGAGGAGATCCGGAAGCTCTCCGAGACAGAGCGCAAGATCTTCACCTACATGTCCGACATTCCGGGCGTACACGAGCAGGTGACGCTCGCTCTGGCGGACCTGCACAACAGCTGCGGCGACAAGACGTCGCGCAGCGGCAATATCATTATCCAGGGCCGGCCCGGATCCGGGAAGACGCACCTGGCGGACGGCCTGATCCTGGCGATCTGCTCGGATCTCGGGATCCGCTCGGTCAAGCGGGCCAGGCTCACGGCCGACGAGCTGAACCGCAAGGATCCGGCGGCGGTCGTAAAGAAGATGTCCGGCGGTTTCCTGATCGTCGAACATGCCGGCGAGCTGACCAACGAGACCGTTGCGAAGCTCTCCAAGGCGATGGAGTTCCGCACGGACCGCATGGTGGTGATCCTGGAGGACGCCAAACAGGGGATCCGGGCAGCACTTGGCAGAGACGCGGCGTTTGCCGGGAAGTTCACGTCCAGGATCATTATCCCGGTCTTTACGAACGATGAGCTGGTGACCTTTGCCAAGACTTACGCGAAGGAAAACGGCTGCAAGATGGACGAGATGGGGACGCTGGCGCTCTACACGATCATCGGCGAGAACCAGAAGGAATCTGAACCTGTGACGGTCGGTATGGTCCGCGACATGATGGACGGAGCCATCGGCAGGGCGAAGAGCCGGAAGTTCGGCAGGCGCTTCTCGAAGACGGCGTTCGGGCCGGACGGGCGGCTGCTGATCCGCGAAAAGGACTTCGAATAACGGTTCAGCCCCCATTCACAGCCGCGGAGCGGCTGTGAATGGGGGCTGAACAATTGCAATCTTGACATGTAAAGGGGGCGCACATGCAGGAACCGTATCTCGGATCCCGTGAGGGGACCGCGCGGGTGCTCAAAAAATACGGGTTTTCATTTCGCAAAAAATACGGGCAGAATTTCCTCATCGACGATTCGGTGCTCTCCGGCACAGTCGAGGCTGCGGGCATCACGAAGGACGATTTCGTGCTGGAAATCGGGCCAGGCATCGGGACCCTGACGCAGTACCTGGCCTCCGCCGCGAGGAAGGTCATCTCGGTCGAAATCGACAGGATGCTGATCCCGATCCTTAAGGACACGCTCTCCGGCTGGGACAACGTGACGGTGCTGAACGCGGACATCCTGAAGACGGATATCAGGGTGCTGGCCGACACGGAAAATGAAGGGCGTCCGATCAAAATCGCCGCCAACCTGCCCTACTACATCACGACGCCGATCCTGATGGCGGTCTTCGAGAGCGGCGCGCCGATCGAGAGCATCACCGTCATGGTCCAGAAGGAGGTCGCGGAGCGGATGGTGACCGGTCCGGGCAGCAAGGCTTACGGGGCTCTCTCGCTCGCGGTGCAGTACTACACGGACGCGCGCATCGCCTTCACGGTGCCGCCGGCGTCGTTCATGCCGCCGCCGAAGGTGGAGAGCGCGATCATCACGATGCGTAGGCACGAAAAACCTCCGGTGGATGCGGATCCGGAGATGCTCTTCAAGGTGATCCGGGGCTCTTTCAACGAGCGCAGAAAGACGCTGGTGAACGGGCTCGCGAACTACCCGGAGCTCGGAAGATCGAAGGCGGAGATCGCCGCGGCGATTGAAGCATGCGGATTTGCGCCGGCGGTGCGCGGCGAGCAGCTCAGTCTTGCGGAGTTTGCGCGTCTTGCGGATGCGCTCGGGGACATTTCACAGTAATATCACACATTTGTGTTACAATACCTCTCGCGGTGCGGGAGGTTTTTATTTTCCGCAGGCAGAAAGGGGATATAAATGAAGAAGAAAATGACAGCGATCTTTACGGCGCTCATCGCCGCTGTGCTTGCGCTGGCAGGCCCGATGGCGGTCTTCGCGGACGGCACGCCCTGTGTCACACTCGGGGAGGACCTCTCGGAGGAGCAGAGAAAGACCGTGCTGGAACTTCTCCATGTGACGGAGGAGGAGCTGAGCGCGGCGACGGTCCTCACGGTCAGCAACGCGGAGGAGCACCAGTACCTTGACCGGTATCTGGACGCCTCGGTGATCGGCACCCGGGCGCTCTCGTCCTGCAAGGTGACGGCGGAGCCCGCGGGGCACGGCATCACGGTGGAGGCCCACAACATCTCGTATCTCACGCCCAGCATGTACGTGAGCGCGCTCGCGACTGCGGGCATGAAGGACGCCTCGGTCGTGGTGGCGGGGCCGACCCAGATCTCGGGGACGGCGGCTCTGGTCGGCGCGATGAAGGCCTACGCGGCTATGAGCGGGACGGAAGTCACGGAGGAGGTTCTCGACGTGGCCAACGACGAGCTCGTCGCGACCGGGGAGGCCGCGGAGCTCGTCGCGGCGGTGAAGGAGATCATCGTCCGGGACAAGCTGAAGACGGAGGAGGAGATCCGGCAGGCGATCACGGATGTCGCGCGGGATCTCGGGGTCTCGCTCACGGAGGCGATGATCGAGCGTCTCATCGCGCTCATGCAGAAGCTGGCCGCGCTCGATATCGATCCGGATACGATCGTGGAGCAGGCGAAGGGCATTTTTGAGAAAATGAAGGAGAACGGGCTGGATCCTGCAGCCTACGGCGTGACGGAGGCGGACGAGCAGGGGTTCTGGTCGGTGCTGGCGGCGATGCTCAAAGGGTTCATCAGCTGGATCCAGGCGTTTTTCGGCTGAGTTACTATGGACAAAGTGCATAAAAATTTAGCGCGATAAAGCGATGAATTGTGCGAATTTACAAATGTTTACAATTTGTTCATACTTTGTCCATATTTACCTGCTAGGATATAGAAGGACAAGAAAAGGACCTTACGACAATTTTTCATAATAATAGCCCCGGTGGCCGAAAGGCTGCCGGGGCACTCCTCTTTTTAAGGGGCAAATGATTTGACAGAAGGGGAAAGAACGAATATACTTAACAGGGTCAGGTTTCTTTCCGGTTGAATTTGGTGCGAAGCGGCTTCCGGCAGGGCCGCTTCGTTTTTTTTCGGAGGTCTAAGGTTGAACGCACTGTTCTGGTATGTCACGGTCACGCTCCTCGGGGCAGGGTTTATGCCGCTTTCGGGTTTCATTTTCAGGAATTTCCGCGACCGCGGCTGGCTTCTCTCGAAGGCGGTCGGGATGTTTCTCACCGTCTTTGTCTTCTGGTGCCTGAATACGCTCCACATCCTGCGCTTTACCCAGCGAAACTGCCTGATCGTCGGCGTCCTGCTCATCGGGGCGAATATGGCGGCGGCCTGTTTTTGGAAGCTCTTCCCCGTGATCGAGCCGGAGGACACGCGCCTGGCCGTCTGCGAGGAGGCGGCCTTCGCGGTTCTCTTCTTCGCCTGGGTGTGGATCATCGGGTTCAGGCCCGAGGCCTACGGGACTGAGAAATTCATGGATTACGGGTTCATGACAGCCGCGCTCCGCTCTCCGTACATGCCCTTTGCGGACACCTGGTACGGCGGGACGCCGGTGAACTATTACTACGGCGGGCAGTTCATCGCGGCCTTTCTGACAAGGTTTGCGGGCACGACGGCCGGCGAGGGCTACACATACATGCGCGCTTCAATCGCGGCCTTTTCCGCGATGCTGCCGTTCTCGCTGGTCTTCCAGATGCTCATGGACCGCTTTTCGGAGCTTTCGACGGCCGTCAGCGGCGGCGTGCTCGCGGGCCTTGCCGTGGCCTTCTGCGGCAGCGGGCATTACGTGGTCTACGGGATCATCAAGCCCGTCATCGCGGGCTTTACCGGGGCGGACTACAGCTACTGGTTCCCGGATTCGACCCGCTACATCGGGTTCGACCCGGACCTGCCGGATAAGACCATCCACGAATATCCGTCCTACTCGACGGTCCTCGGCGACCTGCACGCGCACTACATCAATATCATCTTCGTCGTCGCGGTGACGGCCATCGCTTACGCCTACATGCAGCGGCTCAGGGCGGAGAAAGGCAGAAGAAGAGGGATCGTCCTCGAGATCTTCTCGCCGGAGATCGTCCTCATCGGGATCTTTACCGGCCTTTTCCGCTGGACGAACTTCTGGGATTTCCCGATCTACGTCGTCGTGTGCGGCTCAATGGTCCTTTTTATGAACCTGCGGCGCAGCAAAACGGACTATAAGGACTTCCTGATCCTCATGGGCGGCCAGACGCTGGCGGTCTTCCTTGTCGGTTGGCTTACGGCGCTGCCGTTTACGGCGACATTTGAGATGATCTCCTCGGAGGTCGCGCCGACCCACAGCCACACGATGCTTTACCAGTTTGCGGTGGTGTGGGGGCTGCCGGTTTTCATTTTCCTCATCTACATCGCCTCGCTGCTTCTTGAAAGGCGGAAAATGAAAGTCCCGGACCTCGCCGTCCTTCTTATGGGGCTCTGCGCGCTCGGCCTCATCATCATGCCGGAGCTCATCTACGTGAAGGACATCTACGGCGGCGAGCACTACCGGGCCAACACGATGTTCAAGCTGACCTACCAGGCGTTCATCCTCTTCGGGATGGTGATGGGCTACGTGACGGTGCGGACGCTGCGGCTGAAAGAGGGCCTGCTGCGCGGCCTGGCGCTCGCGGGCGGCTTCGTGCTGCTCATGACGGGGGGCTACACGGTGAAAGCGGTCCAGTCCTGGTTCGGAAATGTGTTCGACCCCGCCGCGCGGATAAGCTCGGACGCCTCGGTCTTCGTCGACGAGTATTTTGAGAGCGATTACGGGGCGATTAACTGGCTCAACAAGAACGTGAGCGGCCAGCCGGTGGTTCTCGAGGCCCCCGGCGACAGCTACTCGGACTACGAGCGCGTCTCGGTCGCGACCGGGCTGCCGACCGTTCTCGGCTGGTACGTCCACGAGTGGCTCTGGCGGAACGACGTCGCGGACCTCAATCAGCGGACGGCGGACATCGAGACGATCTACACGACGGGCGACGCCGAAACGGCGCGGCGGCTGATCGCGCAGTACAATATCTCCTACATTTACATCGGGAAGCTCGAGCGCGAAAAATACCCGGCTCTCAACGACAGGCTCCTGCAGACGCTCGGCGAGGTGGCTTACTCGGACGGGGTGAGCACGTATATTATGAAGGTCGGATGATATTTACAGCCTTTACGGACGGCTGAAAATGAGTTACAATACAAGGAACGCACAACGAGGGAGGTGCCGCACCATGGCAGACAAAGGAAAATATTATATCACAACGGCGATTGCCTACACATCGGGCAAGCCGCACATCGGAAATACCTATGAAATCATCCTGGCCGACGCGATCGCCCGCTGGAAGCGCCAGGAGGGCTATGACGTCTTCTTCCAGACCGGGACCGACGAGCACGGGCAGAAGATCGAGGACCGCGCGAGAACGGCCGGCAGGACGCCGAAGGAGTACGTCGACGCGACTGCCGGCGAGGTCAGACGCATCTGGGACCTCATGAACACGTCCTACGACAAGTTCATCCGCACGACGGACGAGGACCACGAGCGCCAGGTCCAGAAGATTTTCAAGAAAATGTACGACAAGGGCGACATCTACAAGGGCGAGTACAAGGGCATGTACTGCAAGGAGTGCGAGTCCTTCTACACCGAGTCCCAGATCGTCGAGGGCAGGTGCCCGGAGTGCGGCTCCGAGGTGACGCCGGCCTCCGAGGAAGCCTATTTCTTCCGGATGAGCCGGTATACCGACAAACTGATCGAGTACATCACCGGGCATCCGAATTTCATCCAGCCGGAATCCCGGAAGAATGAGATGATGAACAACTTCCTGCTTCCGGGCCTGCAGGATCTGTGCGTGTCCCGCACGTCATTTTCCTGGGGCATCCCGGTCGATTTCGACCCGAAGCATGTCGTGTATGTCTGGCTCGACGCGCTGACCAACTACATCACCGGGATCGGCTACGACGCGGACGGCAATCACTCCGAGCGCTTCAAAAAGTACTGGCCGGCGGACCTGCACCTCATCGGCAAGGATATCATCCGCTTCCATACGATCTACTGGCCGATCTTCCTGATGTCCCTGGACGTCCCGCTTCCGAAGCAGGTCTTCGGCCACCCGTGGCTGCTTCAGGCCGGCGGCAAGATGTCCAAGTCCAAGGGCAATGTTCTCTACGCGGACGATCTGGCGGATATTTTCGGCGTGGACGCGGTCCGGTACTTCTGCCTGCACGAGATGCCGTTCGAAAATGACGGCGTCATCTCCTGGGAGCTCATGGTCGAGCGCATGAATTCCGAGCTCGCCAACACGCTGGGCAACCTTGTGAACCGCACGATCGCGATGAGCAACAAGTATTTCGGCGGTCTTGTGGAAAATAAAAACATCCACGACGACGCCGGCATCGACGCGGACCTTGCGGCGCACCGCGAAGCCCTGGTCGGCCTCGTGACCGAAAAGATGGACAAGCTCCGCGTCGCGGACGCGCTGACCGAGATCTTTAATCTCATGAAGCGCAGCAACAAATATATCGACGAGACCGAGCCGTGGAAGCTCGCGAAGGATCCGGCGGCGGCCGACAGGCTCGCGACGGTCCTCTACAACCTGATGGATTCCATCCTGACCGGCACGACCCTGCTGCAGTCCTTCATGCCCGAGACGGCGGAAAAGATCTTCGCGCAGATCGGGGCTTCGGCCGTCGCGTTCGACGACCTCGGAAAGAGCGGGAACTATCCGTCCGGGACGAAGGTTACGGACAAGCCGGAGATCCTCTTCGCGCGCATGAAGATGGAGGACATCGCCGACAAGATCGCGGCGATCGAGGCGACCCAGAAGGCCCGCATCGCGGCGCTGACCGGCATCAGGGAGGAAGAGCCGGCCGAGGAGAAGAAGGAGGAGGCGAAGGAGGAGACTCCGGAAGCCGAGCCGATCGTCCACAAGGAGCTCTGCACCTACGATGATTTCGCAAAATGCGAATTCAGGGTCGGCGAGATCCTCGAGTGCGAGGCGGTGAAGAAGTCGAAGAAGCTGCTCTGCTCGAAGGTCAGGATCGGACCGGACGAGATCGTCCAGATCTGCTCCGGCCTGAGGCCGCAGTACACTCCGGAGATGATGGTCGGCAAGAAGGTTATGGTCATCGTGAACCTGGCGCCGAGAAAGATGGCGGGGCTTGAGTCTCAGGGCATGATCCTCTGCGCGGAGGGCGCGGACGGGAAGCTTGCGCTGATGACGCCCGAGGACGCCGGGATCGATGCGGGGGCGGAGATCTGCTGACGGGGACGGTTCCTGCAGCACAAAAAAAGCGGCTTAAGGCCGCTTTTTTTGTGCGCTGGGAAGCGTCCCTTTGAGCTTCATGATCCGGTGCCTCAGCGGCCTCACCCACCGCCACACATATGCAAAGAAGACCCAGAGAGGGGACGCCGGCGTAAGCTCGCGTCCCTTCCGCGTCACCCGGACGACCAGGCCGAAGATCCGCTCGCGGGGCACCAGGCGCTCGACACAGACCTGGGCATCCCCGGCCATGTCGAAGGCCTCCTGGCCGTGCGCCTTCACGATGCGGTGGAGCACATACCGGCCGTCCGCCCGCGTGTAGAAGACGATGTCGCCGGCCTTCAGGGGGCGGTCCGGCTTCTTAAAGTAGACCGTGTCGCGCTGATCCGCGAGAAAAGGCGCCATGGACCAGCCGCTGATAAGAAGGCTCACGAGGTGTCCTTCCTCCGTGAGCCCTTTTAACATATCAATATATTCGCGCGTGTCAACTTCAGGCATGGGCGCCTCCCAATGATCAGGCGGATTTTTTCTCCTTCATCTCCTCGAGCAGCCCCTGGTTTTTCTCGATCATCCCGCGGATGACGCCCTGGGTGTACTGGCCGAGATGCTTTCTGTCCTCTTTGGAGAGCTCGTCCCAGTAGATCGGTTTTCCGTACTCGATGATGACCGGCTGGGAGTAGACGAAATATTTGTGCTGCTCGAAGATCGCGTCGGTATTCAGGATGCAGACCGGGATGATCGGGCATTTGGTCAGCTTGGCCGGCTGGAGGCTTCCGTCGTGGAAGGGATTCATCTGGAGCGGGTCGCCGGTCTTGTTGCGGGTGCCTTCCGGGAAAATGAAGATCGAAATGTTTTCATTTTTCATCATCTCCGCGCACTCCTTGATCGTCGCGACGCCCTGGCGCATGTTCTCGCGGTCGAGGAAGGGGCAGCGCAGCACTTTCATGCTCCAGGAGAGGAAGGGGATCCATTCGAGGTTCTTCTTGGCGACGAAGACCCCGCGCTGCTTCATCTGGCCGTAGCAGAGAAGGACGTCGAAGACGCTCAGGTGGTTCGCGGCGTAGAGGACGGGGGTATCGTCGGGGATATTTTCGTAGCCGATCGTTTTGACTTTGCAGCCGGCGACCCGGCAGATCGCGCGCAGCGTCAGCTGGACCATCCGCTGGAGCCAGAGGACCGTCACCGGATACTTTTTCCGGAGCAGGAGCACGATCGGCAGGAGCGGCAGTGAGAGGATAAAGTAGACGGCGGCCACGGGCCAGACCAGGATAAATCGTATCATAGTAAACACTTCCTTTCGTTATTCCTCTAAAGTGTAACCGAAAAGCGCGAAAAATGCAAGTAGTGCAAGCTCTTACATGCCGGAGTTAAAAAGTGCTAACCTTAATGATTTTTTACTTGCATGAGCGGAAAAGTACGCTATAATGTTTGTATACAAAATGGAAGGAGCCGCTATGGAACTGACCGCCAACGCGAAAATCAACCTCGGCCTGGACGTGATCCGGAAACGCCCGGACGGCTACCATGACGTCCGGATGATCATGCAGATGACCGGCATGTACGACCAGATCAGCCTCACAAGGGAGAAGAACCCCGGGATCCGTCTTAAGGTGAACCTGCCCTACATTCCGGCAAATGAAAACAACCTGGCTTACCGCGCCGCAAAGCTTCTCATGGACGAGTTCGGCGTCACGGACGGGCTCGCCATCCGCCTTACGAAGTTTATTCCGGTCGCGGCCGGCCTTGCCGGCGGCAGCTCGGACGCGGCGGCGGTGCTCAAGGGGGTCAACAGCATATTCGGGCTCGGGCTCTCCGACGGGGAGCTCGCGGTGCGCGGGAAGGCGATCGGTGCGGACGTCCCCTACTGCGTGCTCGGCGGGACCGCCCTCGCGGAGGGGATCGGCGAGATCTTAACGCCGCTCCCGGGCATGCCGATGTGCAGCATTCTCCTCGCGAAGCCGGCGATCTCAGTCTCGACCAAGGAGGTCTACGGGGCGCTCAGGGCGGATGCGATTAAGAAGCACCCCGACATCGACGGGATGATCGAAGCGCTGAAGGAGGGGAACCTTGCGGGGATCGCCTCGCGCTGCGCCAACGTTCTGGAGGACGTCACGGCTCCGAACCACCCGGTCATCCGGGAATTTGAGGCAGAGATGAAAGCCGGAGGAGCCCTGTGCTCGATCATGAGCGGCAGCGGCCCGACCGTTTTCGGGATATTTGACAACTATGATGCAGC
>DFFD01000198.1 GCA_002369495.1 Lachnospiraceae bacterium UBA3785
CCAAGGTCGACGAGAACCGCTGCATTGGGTGCGGCCTCTGCACGACCCGCTGCCACTTCGACGCGATCCACCTTGAGCGGACGCATCCGAACGCGACGCACATGATCCGCTGCGAGGACAAGCTCCCGCTCATCGCCTCCTACGCGGCAAAGCGCGGCGCGAAGATTGCGATCAAAAAGATCACCGGCAAAGAATAATAAATAATACCTGGGGACGGTTCCCGGCACGAAAAAAGTTCTCCGCGAGGAGAACTTTTTCGTGAAGGAACCGTCCCTGCAGCGTCACTGAATCCACCGGGGACCCTGTATTTTTCTTATTTACTGTGCTTCGCCAGTATAAACTGCTGCAGCACCGCCGACAGCAGGGAAATGACGACAAGCACTACATAGACCGGCGTGTAGCTTCCGAACCGGTCCGCCATGAGCCCCGGAACTGGTCCGAAGACCAGCGACCCGATCATGTAGATGATCTGCAGCTGCTTGACGGCATCGGCGTAATACTCGGGATGAGCAAGACCGCCCGCCAGCTCCGACAGGCCAACCGAGAGCATCGGAAAGCCGAGACCCAAAAGCGCCATGGCGAAGCAGGCCATCACCGAATTTCCCGGCAGGCACAGCGTGCAGATCAGGATGGCGGCGACAAAGCATCCGTGGAATACATTTCCGGCTCTGACCCTTCCGAGGACGTCGACCGCTTCGCCGTAAACGATCTTTCCCACCATCAGGGCGACCCCCATGAAGCAGAGGAGCCAGCCGACCGCGGCGGCGTCGAAACTCCTCTCCCGGAAGAGCACCGACAGATACGGCGAAACATTGTAGCTCATGCCGCAGAACAGCACGCCCAGGACGAGAAGCATCCATTCTCCGTGCGTGATCGCGAAGACTTCATGGTGCTTCTTATCTGCCAGCTTCGCTCTCCTGATTTCCTCGACCTCATGTTCTTTCTCCAGACTCGGATAGTTCCGGATCAGCAGGAACAGCAGCGCAGCGACGGCCGCCATGAAGATCGCTTCCATGCGAAATGCAAACCGCATGGAAAATTTCTCCACCATCCAGGTGATGACGGGAGAACCGATGACCGATGAGAGACCCGTTCCTGCGGTGCAGATCCCCAGCGGAAGCCCGTCGTGCTCGGCAAACCAACGGCGTATGATGACCGAGACGGTCACCATGCCGCCCAACCCGTAGGACAGGCCCGAGAGCGACATGCCGGCGACGTACATCGGAAAGTTTCCCGCCGCAGAGAGAACCAGAAAAGCAGCTGCCGCGACCAGCACCGCCGCGGTCATCCCGAGCCTCACGTCCAGTTTCCGGATCATCGGAACGACCAGGAACATGGCGATCAGGGTAAACAGGTTCCTCACCATGAGAATCAGAGAGACCTGCGCGTTCGTCAGGCCTCCCTCAGAGATCAGATAGGGTGTATACACATTAAACCCGGTCACCAGCAGTCCGCCGGTACAGAAGAGCGCTAACGTACCTGCGCCGCAGATGACCCATTTGTAGATTTTGGAGTTCATTTAATCAGCCTTTTCACATTAATCCGATGCCGAGTTTCGTCAGCAGCATGCACAGCGGGACCTGGATGAGGAATGTGACCGCCACCGGACAGATGACCGTGCAGAAGCAGACATATTTATACGCGTCCTTGTGATTGGTGCCGCAGACATTGAAGACCGCCAGCAGCGCTCCGGAATGCGGAAGGGTGTCGAGTCCCATGGCTGCCTGCGACAGGATACGGTGCATGAATCCTACGCTGAAGCCCTGCGCGCCGTACTCGAGGAACACATTTCCCAGGGTCTGCATGGTCAGGTTGATGGAGCTGGTCGCGGAGCCGAGGATCAGGGAGAAGACATTTGCCGCGATCGCCGCCAGAAGGTACGGGTTGATGCGCGTATTGGAGACCCAGTTGAGCGCCGCCTCATACACCGGCGTGCGGAGCACGACCGAGCCGAAGCCGACGATGACCGCCGTATTTACGAGGACCATCACGGATGTTTCCGCACCCTCACCCCAGGCGCTGATCCATTTCTTCACATCGAGCCTCTTCCAGAACAGCAGCATCGAAAGGACAATTCCCAGGAAGAGCGCCGCTTCTGCGGAAAATTTAAGCAGGTTGAAAGAAAGAATGATCACGGCGATGGGCAGCATGGCCAGGACGACATTCGGCAGGTGCTCGTGGTCTTCATTTTTAAGGATTCCCTTATCTTCAAACACGATGCCCGCCGCGGTCAGCTTTCTGGCATGATAGCTGATATAGAAGCTGTTGATCACAGCGACCACGATGGCAAATACAAACCCCGGGATCGCGCCGGCCATGGCGCTTGTGCCAAGGATCTGCATGGGAATCAGGTTCGGGGCCTGCGCCGATCCCGGTGACACGGTCGCCACGGTCCAGACGGCATAGCAGAAAACCGCCGGAAGAAGACGCTTGCTGATATTGGCCTTTGCAAACAGCTGGATCGCGATCGGGTATACGCAGAAAATCAGCACAAACGAGCTGATGCCCGACATCGTCAGCAGGTAGGAGGCGATCAGGATCGGAATCACCGGATTCTTCTCTCCGAAAATCTTCGCAAGCGCATCCGCGATCGATGTCGCCGCCCCCGTCTCCTGATAAATCTTGCCGAAAATCGATCCTTCCGCGAAAAGCATGAGCCAGGTAGCGACATATGTGCCTGTTCCGGCTGCCCAGCTGTTCTTCAGTCCATCCCATACATTGATACCGCAGAACAGACAGATAATGACTGTGGAGAGCGCACTGTAGATGATAATGTTCCAGCCTTTATAGGCCAGCCACATCAGCACGGCGATCGCCACGATAAGACCGGCTATGGATAATGCTAAGTTTCCGCTCATGTTATTAATCCTTTTCTATCCGTGATATTGTCAGTCCCTGTTTATGACTGTGCCTGCCGCTTCAACCTCTGTGATCGCTTCCTTCAGGATCGGAACGCCCATCGTGATCGCATGGATGCCGAGCGTGCTGACGATTTCGAAGACTTCCGCGATCTCCTGCCAAGTCGCACCGGCGTCTAGAGCCCGCTCGATATGGTACTTGAGCTCCGACTTGTGCAGAGTCACCGGAGCAGCATGCACCGCGATGTAGAGAAGTTCCTTCTCCTTGACGCTGAGCGGGCCGCTCTTCTTCGGGACATCCTCGAACCGGCTGAATGTCTCAAAATAATCCGGATCCAGGCGCAGGACATTTTCCTTCTCCTCTGTCCAGTAGCCGTCGTGGTCGTCCATATAAGCCTTTTTCAGCGCTTTCTGGCGGTCCGTGAGTTCCATCGCGGCCAGATAGACGCCTCTGTTCTCGCAGGCTTCATAGAGAAGCGGGACGCCGAGCGCGTAGCTGCAGGTGCCGACCATGCTGGTGATCTCCAGCGTCTCAAGGATCTCCCGGACGCTGATGCCGAGCTGCAGGCTGTGCTTCATATGGTTCTTCAGGCCGTTTGCGTTGAGGCAGCCGGTCACGGAGTCGATCGCCACGCAGATCAGCTTGCGCATCTTGATGTCAAGGATCTGTCTCTTTTCGGCGACAGACGAATAATCCGCATAGGCGTCTACAATCGCCGCGTCCAGTTCAAGGATCGTATCCCACATGGCGTTCCATTTCCAGGCGCCGCGTGCTTCAATAAAATGCTGTTTTGCCTCCTCCTGATAAGGGGTCCACTGTCTTTCCATCGTCATCTCCGTTCTGCCGCTGTGCGGCTTTTCATTTTCTGATAAATATCAAAACTCCTCCGTTGCCCGAACCGGCCAGCGGAGGAGCCGTCATGTCTTAATCAAAGGCTGAGTCCGACAACCGTTCCGTTGTAGATCGCGTTCACGCCGTTGGACGCCTTGTTCGCATCGCCGAGCACGATCAGTTTGCCGCCGAAATCCTTCATCTCCTCCTCAAGCGGGTTGTAGGAGCCGAAACCGAAAGCCAGGATGACGGAATCGAAACCGCCGAGATGTACCAGCTCGCCGTCCTTCTCGTAATCCACGCCGTCGGGATATACATGCTTGACGGTCGCGGAGGTGATCAGTTTCTCGCCGTGGGACAGGAGGCGCTCCACCAGAAGCTTCCTGACAGCCGGATGATCCTGTACCGCGATCGTGTCTCTCATCTCGATGACGGTCACATCGTAGCCGTGTTCGCCCATGAAGTCCGCCGTCTCCGCGCCGTGAAGGCCGCCGCCCAGCATGAGGACCTTCGGTCCCGGGGCGATCTGCCCTTCGAGGATCTCGCGGTTCGTGAGGCAGCCCGCTTCGCGAAGTCCCGGGATGCCCGGACGGAGCGGCTGGCCGCCGGTAGCCAGGATCAGGACATCCGGCTTGTACGCATCGACCATCGCTCTGTCGGCGACAGTATTGTAGAGAGTCTCAACGCCGTACTTTTTGCACATATTGGCGTAGTAGACGACGGCGCGCGCCAGCAGCTGCTTGTGCGGCGGCACGCAGGCCTGGCGGAACTGGCCGCCCGGCATCGAACCTGCCTCCACAAGGCGGACCGTATGGCCGCAGGCCGCTGCGGTCCAGGCTGCGTTGAGGCCGGTAAGACCCGCGCCGATGACCATGACCTTCTTCGGCTCTTTGGCCGGTGTGATCTTCATCGTGGTCTCGCGCATCGAGAACGGATTGATCATGCAGCCGCGGAAGATCCCGCCGTGGCCGTAATTGTCGTAGCAGCGCTGCAGGCAGCCGACGCAGGGAGCGATCTCCTCCTCGAGACCGGCAGCCGCCTTGTTGATGAAATCGGGATCCGCAAAGAGAGCGCGCCCGATGGTGATGAAATCGACCTTGCCCTTCCTGAGGAGCATCTCCATGTACTCCGGCTCATTGATGCGGCCGGCGACCGCGACCGGGATATTCACGACGGAACGGACTTCCTCAGCCGGATCGACGTTGTAGCCTGTCTCCACAGCCGCAGGAGCGATGCCGTAACCGACGCCGTTCATACCGCCGGAAATGTTGATCAGGTCCGCTCCGGCCGACTCAAAGACCATGGCGATCGCCGCCGTGTCTCTCGCGTGATTGCCGTCGGAGACCATGTCGTCGCCGTTGAGACGCACACTGACCGGATAATCGTTTCCGCAGGCTTTCTTGATGCCCTCGATGATCATGACCGGAGCCTTGGTGCGACCCTTGATGCTGCCGCCGAACTCATCGGTGCGGCGGTTGGCGCTCGGTGAAACGAAATCGTTCAGGAGATAGCCGTGGGAGCAGTGGACCTCGACCATGTCGAAGCCGGCCTTCTTCGCGCGGACGGCAGCGGCGATAAAGTCGTCGATCAGGCTGTAGACTTCAGCTGTCGTCATCTCGTCCGGCGTGATTCTCTCATCCTGCTTCGGGATCGGGCTCGGCGCCATGACCCTGACGATGGACCTGCGGCCACCGTGCTGCAGCTGGAGGCAGATCTTAGCACCGGCCGCGTGGATCGCGTCCGTGAGCTTCCTAAGGCCGGGGATCATGTCGTCATTTGCGACGGAGATCTGATGATCCGAGGAACGTCCTTCCTCATTGACAAATGCATACTCTGTGATGATCAGGCCGATGCCGCCGTCGGCTCTCGACTTCAGGTAAGCGATCAGCTCGTCGCTGATTGTTCCGTCCGGATGTGCAAGCGCCGCGGACATGGGAGCCATGATCGCCCTGTTCTTTATTTCCAGATTTCCGATTTTTCCGGGAGAAAGTAATTTTGTATATTTGACCATAATCTGCCTCTCTTCCTTTTATTTGACCTTCATGTCCTTGCACTTTGAAACGATCTGGTCGAGTGCGTCCGCGATGACCAGCTGGTCCGTGTTGAGGCACACGATCGAGCTGCCCTCGTCGATGACCTTCTGCACATGTTCCGGTTTCTGGCCGGTGGCCGGAGCCGACGGACAGGCCATGAACCAGATGTTGTGTTTGCGGCAGATCTCGATCGTCTTGAGATAGCCTTCCTGCACTTCCTCCGGGAATGTTCCGTCTTCCCTGAGGCCGCCCAGAGCCTGGCCGAAGTCCGCCTTGCCGAACATCACAATGTCTCTGCCCGGCTTCAGGACGGAAATAATTTCCTCAAGATGATCGACCGCTTCCGGATCCTCGATCATCGGAATGAAGGAGACCTCGGCGGCTTCCTTCATATATTCCTGCCAGTTCTGCGGACGGAAACCGTCAGCGTGATTCGAGCGGCAGGTGCTGGCCGTGCCGTTCGGCGGATAGCGGAGCGCTCTCTGCGCTTTAAGGGCTGTCTCACCGTCGCGGACGTGGGGGATCAGGACGCCCTTGACGCCCATCTCCACGAGGCTGCGCATCTGCCACGGGATGACATCCGGGAGACGGACCAGCGGGGTCACGCCGTTGAGCTCCGCCGCCATGACCATGATCTCGACAGTCTCCCTGTCCATGATCGCGTGCTCGGTGTCAATGATCGTGAAATCCATTCCCACAGACCCGGCGATGTACTGGATGGTGGGATCCTTCAGGTAGTTGAAAAATCCAATCGGTGCTCTGCCTTCCGCAAGCGCTTTGAAGATCTTATTTTCTCTCTTGATCATTTTTGTCACCTTTCTCTGCCCTTATCAGTCTTCTGTCGTCACAACATCCTGATAGAAAAATCTGTGCTCGTCCAGCACCGCCTGCCACTCGATGCCGGTGATCTTTGCGATCACGACCGTGAAATGGCTCGGAAGCTCCGGATCGCCGGAACCGACCTTCGTGCCGGGCATCAGATGTCCGCAGACTGTCGCGTCCTTGTTGCTGGCGGTGCAGTGCGCGTGCACGTACGGTGTGCCGTCGCCGCCCATTGAGCCGAGCATGTGCCATTTCTGTTCCACTGTCTCAAGATAGCCGGGGATCGTCGGATACATGCTGTCGATCACTTCATCCGCGTTCTTGCCTTCCGGCAGCTTCACGACGGTGGTGCCGATCGTGCCCTGCAGGCTCATCTCGCACTTGCCTTCCATCGTCGCGATGACGACATTCAGTCTCGGATCGATAAAGCTCTTGTTGAACGGGAAATGCTGATAGGTGAAATCGACGCCCGCTCCGCTTCCGTCCAGGATCACGCCGGTCCTGATATCATATTTCGCACAGATCTCGTAGATAGCCTGAAGGATATCCTCCCCCGGCAGCAGCCTTGCATAGTAAACGTCTGAAATCTTTCCTGCCTGTACCAGTCTTTCCATGATTTGCTCCTTTTTCTCCGAATTATTTTGATGGAACCAACAAAAACACATTATTTATCGGCGGTGATGCC
>DFFD01000145.1:0-2139 GCA_002369495.1 Lachnospiraceae bacterium UBA3785
CCTCGCTGATCCTCGCGCAGCTGGCCGAAAGTCCGGAGCTCCTCAGCGTCTTCCGCGAGATCCTCTCCAACCGGGGAAACGAGCTCTATCTGAAAAATGCCGCCCGCCTCGGCCTCACCGGCACCCACACGGTCCGCGCCCTCCGGCAGAGCATGCTCCGGCAGGGCTACATCCTGATGGGCGATCTCAATGCGGAAAAATACAGCACTTTCAACCGCCCGCTCGAAGAGTCCGTCACGCTCACGGACGAGGACTGCCTCATCGTGATCGGCGAGAATTGACAGAAGATGAAAAATACGGCCGGAACTGCGGATGTCCGCAGTTCCGGCCGTATCATTTTCCGTATGTGATCAGTCCGCCAGGGTCCCCATCGGATCCCACGGCATGAAATGCAGCGCCTCCGAGGCGAGCCCCTCAAGCTGCCGCTCGTTCAGGTACTTCTTCTCAACGACCGCCTGGTAGGTGAACTTGTCAAACCAGGAGCCGTTCATCACGTAATACCCCTTGGTCCCGCGCTCGTCGGACCAGCTGTTCTCGATCTTCCAGCGGTTCGGCTGCCCGTTCTCATCGAGGTTCACGCCGGTGATGACCATCGCGTGGTTCATCGCGCTCTCACGCGCATCAAGGCGCTCCTCCTTGGTCATCGCAAAATCGATCCCGAGCGTCCCGTCAAAATCGTAAATCGCGTCGGACCAGATCCCCATCTCTCTCTCGCCCATAAAACCGACGTCCGAGCCGAACCAGACCGGCTTTCCGTCCCTGAGCTGCCGGATGATCAGTTCCTTCATCTCCTCCATCGGCAGGTTCAGGTAAGTGACCGGCGGAGCCCCGGCGACGTTGCCGAGATAGTCGATCGTGACATTTCTGTAGAAGGGCTTGTCCTTCGTCGGGGAGTTGATGATCCCGACGTAGTCGTTGCGGAGGTCGCAGCCGACGTATTTTTCGAAAAATGCCTGCGGCGTGAGATTCCGGTCGGTGTGATAGACCTTATCCTTGTCCGTGTACTCGAAATCGAAGCTCTTCGGCGGGACTCCGAAGCACATGGAGAGCAGGCGGTAGGCGTCTTTCAGGTATTCATTTTTCACGGCGGCGACATCTCCGCCTTCCGCGGCGGCTTTCCGGATCGCGAGCGTGCCTTTCCGGAGCATCGTGTTGATGAGGCGGTTCATGTCGCGGGTGTGGCTCGACTGGAAGGTCTCCTGCATCGCGGCCTTCGGGACGACGCCGTACTTCTCCACGATGTTGACGAGCATGTTCCACTGGCCGCCGTCGCCGATCGCGGTGTCCATGAGGTAGGTGACGAGCCGGTCGGTGAGCGGGCGGTCCTTAAGCTCGATCATGCACTCGTAGAAGAAGTTGATCTTCTCGAACTTGTCCCAGAAGGCGGTGTAGTTCTGGGAGAGCTCGAATTTCTCGAGATTGCACTTCTCCGCGACCGTTTCGCGGAAGAGATTCAGCGCGGCAAAGATCCAGCAGCGCCCGGACTGCTTCTGGTTGGTGACATCCATCGTCGGGATGTCCACGGAGAACTGGAACTGGGCTTCGTCGAGTCCCTTATTGGAAAATGCAATATCCTTCACGTTGTGCTTCGCCAGCGCGTTGGTCATCGCGTGGTCGAGCGGGGAGGCGGCGGCCTCCGCACGGAAGCTTTCAATGGCTGCCATTGTGACGTCGTTCATCGGTCTTCTGCTCCTTATTCTTAAGTTTTTGTGATAACGCCCGTCCATCATACCACAGGAGTGTGCGGGCGTAAAGGGCGGGCTTAAGGATTTTTCCGGGATCTGTTCTCTCCCCGGGCTCCTTCTGTTGACATAAGATCCGATCTCGAACACCTCTTCACTTTCCTGAATTTGTGGATTTGTCACAAAAATTTCTTCAATTTCGTGTTATGTTCACCTCGGGGCACACACTTCTTCCACACGGTTTTCCACAAACCCACACACAGAAAATGCTCGGGTTTCCGTGTTATACACGGGTTTAATCACATTATCCACATTTTTATGGTGATTTCTTACGTAAACTGCCCGAAAATAAAAAGAACGGACGTTTTGTGAAATATTGAGTCTTGACAAAAACCGGGCCGATAACTCCCCTGTTATGTCAACCAACGTGTCTGGGGACGGTTCTCCTCTGCGGAGA
>DFFD01000145.1:2286-5973 GCA_002369495.1 Lachnospiraceae bacterium UBA3785
CGCGGAGAACCGTCCCCCTCCGCGAGGTTCCTGCACAAAAAAGGAGGTTCTCGAATGAGAACCTCCTTTTTTGTGCCTGGAACCGTCCCCGGACCTCAGTTGCCTGCCGCCTGAGACTCCGCAGACTCCGTGGACTCCGTGGACTCCGCGGACTCCGCCGCGCTCTCGTCCGCACTCGGATCCTCCGCAAGGAGCGTGAACACATCCTTGTCGGAGAGGACCAGCGTCCCGAGAACCGTCTCGTCGACCGTGATCGACGCGGCGTCCTGCCAGTCAGAAAGCAGCGTGTCGTAGCTGTCCTGCTTCCTCTGCCTCAGGATCTCGCCCTTCTTCGTCTCAGTCAGGCTCTCGTCGAAGACCTTGTTCACGCGGACCACATAGTAGTAATCATCGCTCTCGATAACCTCATCGACGATATCTCCGTCGGAGAGGCCGGCCGCCGCCTTGACAATTGCCTCGTCAAGGGACGTGTCGGACGTGTCGTTCGTCGTGAACTGGCCGGTCGAAGCGGAGTAATCTTCATTCTCTTCCTTCGCGATCTCGTCGAGATCCGCGTCCTCGTTATCCTTGAGCGCCGCAAGGATTGCCTCGGCGTCCGCCTTCTTCTCCGCGTTCTGCTGCTCGACCGACGGCTCCTCCGCCGCAGACTCGTCGGCGGACTCCGCCGCGGAAGCATCCGAGGACTCGTCCTCCTCAGCCTTCCGGATCGCGACGTAGGAAATGCTCGTCTGCTGGGCCTCCTCGTCGGAGACCTCCTGATCGACCGCATCGCCGATGGCGGCCATCATCTTCTCCTGGATCTTGAAGAGGGAGAGCAGCTCGACCGCGTCATCGTAGGTCGCGCCGATCTTCGTGCGGATCTCCTCCGCGTTCTCATCGATGTAGGCCTGCGCCGCAGCGGCGATTGCCTCCTTCTCCTCGTCGGTCAGCTCGATGCCCTCATAGTCAGACGCGTGCTGGCGCAGCAGGATCATTTTCTCGATATCGGTCAGGACGTCGCCGCGCATCTTCTCGCCGTAGGTCTCGCCGGTGGACTCGTCCATCGACATGTCGAAAATGTTCGTCGTCCCGAAGTACGTGCTGTAGATCTGGTAGATCTGCGCCTGCTGGTAGCGAGTGAGCAGGGAGAGAACACCCATCTTCACCTCTTCATCGTTGATCGTCACGACGGTCTTCGTGCCGTCCAGAACCGCCGCCGCGTCATTCGCGCCGCAGCCCGTGAGCGATGCAAGCCCCAGCCCTGCCGCCAGGATGAGGGCGCCTGCTTTCTTTGCAAATGTTTTCATTTTTCAAAATCCTCCAACCGGGCACACTGCCCGTTTTTTTCCGCTGAAAACAGCACTAAATATTTTACACGCTTTTCTTTGTCGCCGCAAGCCTTAACGCAAATGTTTTCAGATTGTTCACCATTTCCTTCGGCTTTCTGTCGCCGTGATAGAGGAAATAAGCCCCTTTCGGCGAGCGGTGCACCGTGATCATCCCGCCGAGGCTGCCGATGATCGGGCCGAGAGAGGCGACGTCGAAGGACGGGTTCGGCCGCACCGTGATCTTCACTTCGCCGCCCCGCTCCTTGATCTCGGTGAAGCTCGCCGCGTGGGCGGCCGCTTTCAGGTCCGCGATCGCAAGGAGGTTCAGGACCGGAGCCGGCATATCCCCGCAGCGGTCCATGAGCTCGTCGGCGACGTCGTTGTAGTCATTTTCATTTTCAATGGCGGCGATCTTCTTGTAAAATTCCATCTTCTGGAACTCGTTCGGAATGTAGCTGTCCGGAATAAATGCGTCCATCACAAGGTCCACGACCGTCTCGAAGCTCTCCTCGGTCTCCTCGCCTTTCTCCTCCCGGACCGCCTCTGCGAGCAGCTTGCAGTAGAGGTCGTAGCCGACGAGGTCCATCTGCCCGCTCTGCTCCGCGCCGAGAAGGTTGCCCGCGCCGCGGATCTCAAGGTCCCGCATCGCGATCTTGAAGCCGGAGCCCAGCTCCGTGAATTCCCGGATCGCGGAGAGGCGCTTTTCGGCGACCTCCTTCAGCATCTTGTCGCGCCGGTACATTAAAAATGCGTACGCCGTACGGTTCGACCGCCCGACCCGGCCGCGCAGCTGGTAGAGCTGGGAGAGGCCCAGCTTGTCCGCGTCGTGAATGATCATCGTGTTGACGTTGGCGATGTCGAGGCCGGTCTCGATGATCGTAGTCGAGACCAGCACGTCGATCTCCCCGTTGATGAAGTCGACCATGATGCGCTCGAGGTCATTTTTACTCATCTGCCCGTCAGCAAATGCGACGTTCGCCTCCGGAACCAGTTTCGCGATGCGGCCCGCAACGTCCGCGATGTCCGCGACCCGGTTGTAGACGTAATAGACCTGGCCGCCGCGGGCCAGCTCCCGGCAGATCGCCTCGCGGACCATCTCCGGGTTCTCCTCCGTGACAAATGTCTGGATCGGCACCCGGTCCTGGGGCGGCTCGGTCAGGATCGACATGTCGCGGATCCCGATGAGGCTCATGTGGAGGGTCCGCGGGATCGGCGTCGCGGTCAGCGTGAGGACGTCGACCGTCTTTTTGAGGTTTTTGATCTTCTCCTTGTGGGTGACGCCGAAGCGCTGCTCCTCGTCGATGATGAGGAGACCCAGATCCTTGAAGGAGACATCCTTCGAGAGCAGCCGGTGCGTCCCGATGACGACGTCCACAAGACCCTTCTTAAGGTCCGTGACCGTCTGCTTCATCTGCCCGGGCGTCCGGAAACGGCACATGAGATCCACCCTGACCGGGAAATCCTTCATCCTCTGCACGAACGTATTGTAGTGCTGCTGCGCCAGGATCGTCGTCGGCACAAGGTAGGCCACCTGCTTGCCGTCCTGGATCGCCTTGAAGGCCGCCCGCAGCGCGATCTCGGTCTTGCCGTAGCCGACGTCCCCGCAGATGAGGCGGTCCATGATCTTTCCGCTCTCCATGTCACGCTTCGTGTCCTCGATCGCAGTCAGCTGGTCGTCCGTCTCCTCGTACGGAAATGTCTCCTCGAACTCCTTCTGCCACTCGGTGTCCGCGCTGTAGGCGTAGCCCCTGCCGTTCTCGCGCGCCGCGTAGAGGGCGATGAGCTCGCGGGCGATATTTTTGGCGCCGGCCTTGACGCGCGCCCGCGTCTTCTCCCACTCCTGGCCGCCGAGGCGGTTCAGCTTCGGGGTGCCGCCGTCCTTCGCGCCGGCGTATTTCTGGATCACGTCGAGCTGGGTCGCGAGGACGTAGAGGTTGCCCCCGCTGTACTCGAGCTTGATGTAGTCTTTGAGGACCCCGTCCACGTTCACCTGGCTGATTCCGCGGTAGATTGCGAGTCCGTGGTTCTCATGCACCACGTAATCCCCGACCTTGAGGTCCGAGAAGCTCGCGATCTTCTCGCCGGTGTAGCGGACCTGCTTCTTCCTGGGCTTCTTCTTCGCCCCGAAGATATCGCTCTCCGCGATCACCGCAAACCGGATCATCGGATACTCGAAGCCACGGCTCGCGTGCCCGTACATGACCGCGATCTGGCCGCTTGCAAGCTCGATGTCCTTGTCATCCGTGTAAAATGCAGGAAGCCCCCGATCCCGCAGCTCCTCCGCCAGCCTTTTCGCGCGGGTATGCGAGCCGGAGAGGACAATCAGGCGGTACTTCCGTTTTCTGTATTTTTCGAGATCCTGCTGCAGAAGCTCAAAGCT